>JBARZK010000087.1:0-13440 GCA_049649965.1 Erythrobacter sp. | reverse complement strand
GTGCCGTACCAGCCGATCTGTGCAGCCCCGATGCCGCTGGTGATGTGGTCGTATCCCGGCGCGATATCGGTGACGAGCGGACCGAGCGTGTAGAACGGCGCTTCGCCGCACGCCTCCAGCTGCTTTTCCATGTTCTCCTTGATCTTGTGCATGGGCACGTGGCCCGGCCCTTCGATCATGACCTGCACGTCCTGCGCCCAGGCGCGCTTTGTCAGCTCGCCCAGCGTATAAAGCTCCGCGAACTGCGCCTCGTCATTGGCGTCGTAGATCGATCCGGGGCGCAGCCCGTCGCCCAGCGAGTAGGCGACGTCATACGCCTTCATGATCTCGGTAATTTCGTCGAAGCGTTCGTAGAGGAAGCTTTCCTTGTGATGCGCGAGGCACCATTTCGCCATGATCGATCCGCCGCGGCTGACGATGCCGGTCATGCGCTTGGCCGCCATGGGGACGTAAGGCAGCCGCACCCCGGCATGGATGGTGAAATAGTCGACGCCCTGTTCGGCCTGTTCGATCAGTGTATCGGCAAATATCTCCCACGTCAGGTCTTCGGCGACGCCGCCGACCTTCTCCAGCGCCTGGTAGATCGGCACGGTGCCGACCGGCACGGCGGAATTGCGGATGATCCATTCGCGCGTGTCGTGGATGTTGCGGCCCGTCGACAGGTCCATGATCGTGTCCGCACCCCAGCGGGTCGCCCAGACCATCTTGTCGACCTCGTTCGCGACGTCGGAGGCGACGGCGGAATTGCCGATATTGGCGTTGATCTTGACGAGAAAATTGCGGCCGATCGCCATCGGCTCGCTTTCGGGGTGGTTGATGTTCGAAGGGATGATCGCCCGTCCGCGGGCCACCTCGTCACGGACGAATTCGGGAGTGATGACGTCGGGAATTTCCGCACCCCAGCTTTCCCCGTCACGCACGAGGTCGGCAGCGATCTCGCGGCCGAGGTTCTCGCGCTCCGCCACGTATTCCATTTCGGGGGTGATGATCCCCTGCCTCGCATAGTGCATCTGGCTGACGTTCGCGCCCGATTTGGCGCGCAGGGGCCGCTTCACCACATTGGGGAATTGCGGGACACCGCCGGAACGGTCGGGACCGAGCTGCCCATTGTCCTCCGGTTTGACCTCGCGCCCGTCATACGCCTCGACATCGCCGCGCCCTTCGATCCAGTCGCGCCGAAGCGGCGGGAGGCCTGCGTTGATGTCGATGCTGGCTTCGGGGTCGGTATAGGGGCCAGAGGTGTCGTAGACCCGGACCGGCGGCTCCCCGCCTGCAAGGTCGATTTCGCGCATGGCGACACGGATGCCGGAACCGGTGCGCGCGCCGACATGGATCTTGCGGCTGCCACGGATGGGGCCGGTCGTTACCCCGATCTCTACTGGTGAGTTGATGTCGGCCATGCTCGTCTCTCCGGTCTGGCGGAGCGGTGGAACCATGGCGATATAGCCGGCCCCTCCCTCCGCCGATGCTAGTCGGTTCAGGTTCGACGGGTCGGGCGGCGCTTACCCCGCCCCTCTCAGCGAAAGCTCGCTCCCCGGGGTGTAAGGGCATCCTAAGCGTCCTCGCCTGCGAAGTCCAACGTCGAAGAAGGCCCGCCCGGTCGTCAGTTTCGAGAAAGCTTTGTGCCGTCTTTCGAATCCGATGTCTTTCAATCTTAATTTGTTCGTGCTTTGATCGGCAAATCCGGACGAAGGGATCTGCGTCCGGCATTCAGGGGGTTTCAGACATGAACACGTTTCGCCGCGCATCCGCGGTTCTTCTCGCCGCGTCCAGCATCCTTGCGCTCGCCACGCCCGCTCACGCCGACGAAACGGCCGAGTGCAACATCGACGATGCGGGGACGATCGGCGACACGAGCGACGACGGCCTCGAATGCGGCGAGGATTCCAGCGCGACCGGCGACAACGCCACGGCTGTAGGCAACGATGCGACCGCTTCGGGTGACCTTTCGGTAGCACTCGGCGACAATGCGAGCGCGGAAGGGAACCGCACGACCGCAGTGGGCCAGTACGCGCGTGCCGGTATCGCGGGTGGCGGCGGCTTCAATGCGAGCGCCTTCGGTCAGTCCGCCTTCGCAGCGGCGTCGAACTCCACCGCGATCGGGGCGGGATCGAACGCGACCGCCGATGGCGCGACGGCAGTCGGTGTTTCGTCTTCCGCCAGTGGCGAGTCATCTCTCGCAGTCGGAATGTTCGCAACCGCCGAGGCCGGTTACGGCATCGCCCTTGGAAGAGGGTCACGCACAACCGGCCAGTTCGGCGTGGCACTGGGCTGGTCTTCCGTCGCGACAGGCGAAGGAGCCATGGCACTCGGGCCGTACTCCGGCGCGACGGCGCTTAATTCGGTGGCGCTTGGCTCAGGGTCCGAAGCACGCGAAGAGAACATCGTCTCGGTCGGAAACGACGGATTGCAGCGCCGGATCACAAACGTGGACAATGGCTTCGACGACTTCGACGCCGTCAACGTACGACAACTGAATGCTGTTCTTGCAAACTTGGAAGCTGGCTCTTCGATCTATCTTGCCATCAATGCCGACGGTGTTCCGGCTACGGCCACGGGCGCGGATGCCATCGCCCTTGGAGAGAATGCCGACGCCCAGGGCGATGACTCGACCGCAATCGGCCGGAACTCGCGATCGTTCGGGATCGGCAGCCTCGCTGTCGGCCCCGAAGCAACGGCACTTGGCGATCGCAACATCGCACTGGGCTACGGCTCGTTCGCCACGAACAGGAACAGCATAGCAATCGGGAGCGACTCCTACGACAGCGACGATGAGGGCGCTCGGGCGGAACAGGCCAACGCGATAGCGATCGGGGCCGACGCCTATGCCAGAGGCCAGGATTCGATTGCGATCGGAACGACCGCGCTGGCGCAAAGCTACCAGACGGTCGCCTTGGGCAACGAGACATTCGGCCTGGGCCACGGTAGCGTCGTCATCGGTTACAGGGCAGGAGGAGCGATCGCGACCGTCGCTATCGGGCGGGATGCTTCCGCGGGAAATTCCTTCGCGGTCAGTGTTGGAGAAGGATCAAGGGCCGGAGCCCTGCGAAGCACCGCGCTCGGGGGCGACGCCTTCGTAAGCGACGATGCCGAAGGAGCAGTGGCCCTCGGCTACGATTCGGTCGCCGATATCGCCAATACCGTTTCGGTAGGCTCGGAATTAATACAGCGTCGGATCGTCAACGTCGCGCCTGCGATCAATGGAACCGATGCTGTCAATCTCGATCAATTGACCGCCTTCGCTTCCAACGGGGCGGAGCCATACCTTGATGTCAATGCGACCGGTGCCGTGCCGGTCGCAGCCGGTGTGTCGTCCGTCGCACTGGGCGAAGATGCGCTGGCCGATGGAACGAGATCGGTCGCCATAGGGCGATCCTCGCGCGCCTTTGCCGGAGGTGGAATAGCCGTTGGCGGTTTCGTGGCCGAAGGGGCGACTGACGCGGTCGCTATCGGCTACGGCTCGGTCGCCGTGGAGACCGGGACCGTCTCGTTCGGCAGCGATGGCTTTCAGCGACGGCTCGTGAACCTGGCCGCCGGGATCAACGCGACCGACGCTGTCAACGTGGCGCAGCTCAATGCGGCCATCGCCAATGTCGGCGGCGGCGGGGGCGCTAGCCCGTTCGTTTCGATCAACTCGACGCTGGCAGGCGCCAGCGCTTCGGGCAGCAACGCCATCGCGATCGGCGGCGGCGCCTCGGCAGACGCTGACGATACGGTCGCGTTCGGCAATGGCTCGAATGCGGGCGGACCGGGGGCGCTGGCTTTCGGAACCGGGGCGAACGGGACCGGACGCGGCACAACCGCGATCGGCAACGATGCGATTGCGACCGGCAACAACGCCGTCGCGCTCGGTAACGGCAGCCGCGCGAACGGGCCGTCGTCGGTCGCGTTCGGGGCGAATGCCATCGCCAGCCGCCCCGGCATCGCCTTTGGCACCGACTCGCTCTCGACCGGGCAGAACGCGCTTGCCTTCGGTACGGCGGCAAAGGCCATTCGGGAAAACGGCATCGCCATCGGCAATGCCAGTCTCGCGCAAGGCAATGGCGGCATGGCGGTCGGCAACAGCGCCATCGTGATCGCTGCCGATGCGACGGCCCTCGGCAATGCCGCCCGGGTCGATCATGCGGGTTCCACCGCGCTTGGCGCCAAGGCGCGCACGACAGCAGAGAACCAGGTGTCGCTCGGCGCGCAGGGGACGTCGGTGCGGATCGGCGATATCGATGCGAGCACGCTGGCACAGGTCGGACCGGTCGACGTTGTGACCGTCGATCAGAACGGCACGCTGGGCCGCCAGACGGTCGCCACGGCAGCTTCGGTCGCGAACGTGCAGATGGCGGTGAGCGGTCTCACGGCGATCTCGCAAGCGCAGTTCGACAGCCTTTCCAGCAGCGTCGCCGCGCTGGATTCGCGGCTGTCCGGGCTGGCATTCGAGCTGGAGGATCTCGACGAACGCTCGCGTGGCGGGATCGCTGCGGCGATGGCGATGAGCGGGCAGATGATCGTGCCCGACAGCCGCATTTCACTGAGCGCGAATGTCTCGACCTACCAGGGCGAGCAGGGCTTTTCCGGCGGGCTCGCCGCGCAACTGGGGGAGAAGGTGTTCGTCTCCGCCAGCGTCGCCGGATCGACGGCCGAAGACAGCACCGGCGGGCGCGTAGGTGTCGCGTTCGGGTTCTGATCGGTTGGCGGAGGGCGGATCGCTGGGTCCGCCCTCACCGGTCGCGAAGAGCGCGCCTTTATTCGATCACCCGGCCACGCACCATGGTCCATTCGACGTCTTCGAGCACGGTCACGTCTTCGAGCGGGTTGCCCTCGACCGCGATGATATCGGCGGAATAGCCCGGCGCGATACGGCCGATCTCGTTTTCCATGCCGATGATACCCGCCGCCACGCTTGTCGCGCTGGCGAGCGCTTCGCGGTCGGAAAGTCCGCCCTGGCGCAACAACCGGAACTCACCGGCATTCTCACCGTGAGGGAAGACACCCGCATCGGTGCCGAACGCGATCTTCACCCCGTTCGCTTGTGCGCGCTGCACGATCGTGCCCGCGACCTCGCTGACCGCACGGATCTTGTCGTCCACGACCGGGGTGTAATAGCCGGTGCCGACATTGCGGCGGATGCCCTCGAACGCCATCAGCGTGGGGATGAGGGTGGTGCCGCTCGCGTTCATTGCCCGGGCGGCCGCCTCGTCGATATAGGTGCCGTGTTCGATCGTGTGGACGCCCGCGCGTGCCGCCGCCTCGATCCCGCGTGCGCCGTGGGCATGGGCAGCGACCTTGAGGCCGAGCGATTCCGCGGTATCGACGATGGCGCTCATCTCTTCGTCGGAGAAGTGCGCCTCCAGCCCCCTGCCCTGCTGAGAGAGCACCCCGCCGGTCGCCGTAATCTTGATAAGGTCGGCGCCGTTCTGCGAGGCAAGCCGCACCTTGGCCGCGCATTCGACCGGGCCGGTGCAGGTGTAACCGCTGTCGAGCGTTTCGTTGACGTGCTCGGTAAATCCGGAGACATCGCCGTGGCCGCCGATGATGGCGATGGTGCGTGCGCTGGTGACGATGCGCGGTCCGGGCACGACCCCCTCCGCTGTCGCTTGCCGCAAAGCTTGTGTCACCTGGTCGGTGCGGCTGCCAAGGTCGCGCACGGTGGTGAAGCCCGCGAGCGCGGTGATGCGCGCGTTCTTTGCGGCGATCAGGGTGAAATATTCGGGCGGCGTCGTTGCGGCGCGCCAGAACTCGCCGCTGGGATCGCCGGAAAGGTGCGTGTGCAGGTCGATGAGGCCCGGCAGCACCGTTTTGTCGGACAGGTCGATGACGTTCTCGCCGATGCGCGAATGCCCCTCCTCGATCCGTTCTATCCGCCCGTCCGTGACGTAAATTGTCGAGGGGCCGCGCGGATTACTGTCCGCATCGGTGACGACCGAACCGGCGAGGATCACCGCGTCCTGAGCTGCCGCCGGGCCGGAAACCAGCGCGCCCATGGCTGCGAGCGCGGCTGCAAAAAGCTTGAGGAAGTCGTGCATGTGTCTCTCTCCTTGGCCGCGTGATGCCGCCGGCGCCCGATGCTGGCAAGCCCCGCTGCGGCGTTCATTTGCGATTCCGCAAGCCGCCGCTATGAAACCACGCCATCCAGTCCGAACGAGAGGAACATCCGAGCACATGAACCGCATTTCGCTTACGTCCGCCGCCCTTCTCGCCTCCGTATCGCTTGCCGCCACCGCGCAGGCCCGCCCGATGACGCCCGAAGACGTCGCCAAGATCGAAGCGGTTGGATCGATGGCCATCTCGCCCGACGGCAGCCGCATCGCCTACACCACCGCGAGCCTGCCCGACGTCACCGAAGGGGAGGAAAACGGCAGCTTCACCAGCGAGCTCTCGATCGCCACCGGTCCCGACATGGCCCGCCAGTACCTGCCCGAGGACATCAGCCCTGGCGCGGTCGATTTCACCCCCGATGGCCGCATGGTCACCTTCCTGTGGGCGAAGGACGAGGAAGACACCGCGGTCTGGGGAATCCCGGTCGATGGCGGCACCTACGTGAAGCTCGCCGCGGTCGAGGATACGGGCGTTCGCTCCTATCGGTTCAGTCCGGATGGTCGCACGCTGTATCTGCTCACCGGCCCGGGTGAGGACGCCCAGCGCGACGCGCAGAGCGAAGGCGGTTTCACCGCGCGCGTCTATGAAGAGGAATCGCGCGCGGCCCGGATGTTCGCGGCCAGCGTGATGATGGACGGCGAGATCGACGAGAACCCGCGCCAGATCGACCTTCCCGGCTTCGTCAGCGGGTTCGACGTGGCGCCCGACGGCAGTTACGCCGTGGTCGAGACCGCGCCCACACCGCTCGTCGACGACAGCTACACCAAGAAACGGGTCAACATCGTCGACCTCACGAGCGGCACCGTGCGCCGGGTGATCGAGACGCCGGGCAAGATCGGCGATGTCGAGATTTCGCCCGACGGTACGCAGCTGTCGCTGATCGCGGCGGTCGACATGAACGATCCGGCGGCAACCACACTGCACCTCGTCAACGTGGCGAGCGGGCAGTTCCGCGCGCTGAACGCGGGCGCAGCCGAAGCGGTTGTGGACACCGACTGGATGGATGACGGGCGGCTGGCGACGATCGTCCATGTCGGCGTCGATGCGTTGATGCGCGTCTACAACGCCGATGGCTCGGTCGCGCAGGAATACGATCCGGGCGAACTGATCCTCACCAGCGTCGAGGCGGAAGGCGGCCGGGTCGCGGTGCAGGCCGATGCGCCGCGCCATCCAACCGAGCTGTTCGTGTTCGAGAACGGCGATTTCAACCGCTGGACCAGCCACAATGAATGGCTGTCCGAAATCACCTTCGGCGAACAGCGGCCCTACACCTATGCCGCGACCGACGGGCAGCAGGTCGAGGGCGTCCTGATCCTGCCGATCGATGGCGTGCCCGCCGGCGGCGCGCCGACGATCATGAACGTCCATGGCGGACCTGAAGCGCATGAAAGCAATGGCTGGCAGACCGCTTATTCGAAGCCGGGCCATGTCGCGGCAGGTCAGGGCTATGCCGTGTTCCTGCCTAATTATCGCGGCTCGACGGGCTACGGCGTCGACTTCGCCAAGCAGCACCAGGGCAACTACACCGATCCCGAATTCCGCGACATCGTCGATGCGAAGCGGGCGCTGGCGGAAGAGGGCATTACCGATCCCGACCGCACCGGCATCACCGGCGGCTCCTATGGCGGCTATGCCAGCGCGTGGGGTGCGACCTATTACTCCGACGAATACGCCGCCAGCGTGATGTTCGTCGGCATCTCCAACCAGGTCAGCAAGTTCGGCACCGGCGACATCCCGTACGAGATGTACAACGTGCACAGTCGGGCATGGCCGTGGGACGACTGGACCGCGATGTTGGAAGTCTCGCCGATCTACTACGCCGACCGCGCCAACACGCCGACGCTCATCATGCACGGCGAAGAGGATACGCGTGTGGATCCGGGCCAGAGCCTGGAGCTTTATCGTTCGATCAAGATCCGCCAACCCGACACGCCGGTGCGGCTGGTGTTCTACCCGGGCGAAGGCCACGGCAACCGCATGGCGGCGAGCCGCTACGACTACAATTTGCGCATGATGCGCTGGTTCGACACCTACCTCATGACCGGCAACCGCGATGCGGAAATGCCCGAGCCGCGGCCGCAGCTGGCGGAAAATGCCGCCGGAGCGACCATTCCGGAAGCGGACGAAGAGGACTGATTGCGCGCCGAGCCCCCGCCTTTCACCGGCGGGGGCTTGCACGCGATCAGAACGTGTAGGCGATACCCAACCCGCCGAACCACTGATCCGCATCGCCGCGAATTGCGGTGTAGGGCGTGTCGGCGGCGTCGTTCATCAGCTTGCTGTAGCCGCCGATCCCGAACACGCTCAGCCCCCCATTGAGGGCGTTGCCATCGAGGTCGTAGGCCCCGATCGCGGTCAGGCCGATGCTGTTGAGACCCCCTTCGGCCTCGAATTGCGGCAGACCGCTCGCATCGCTTTGCGCCGGGCTGACCGAATAGTAGTATTGCGCGAAATCACCGTCGACGAACTGCGCACTTGCCGAAAGCGTCACGATCGCCGCTTCGCTCAGCGGGGTGAAATAGGTGATGCTGGGATCGACGATCATGCCTTCATGCGCGCCGAGCACGTCCCAGCGAACCGTTGCGCCCACGGTCACGGTGTCGAACGGGTTGAAGACGCCGGGGAACGTGACGCCGCCGTTGGCGCCCAGTTCGATCGCGGTGTCGAGTTCGCCCGCCGCTTCGACCACCGGGTCCTCGATCTGGGAGGCGCGGTCGTTGCGAAAGCTGATTGCGGGGCCGAGCGAGAACTGTACGTCCTGGCTGGCACCGGGCGCCTGCCCCGCTTCGGGCGAAAGCAGGTCCAGCGAAACGCCGGCGCCCGAGGGGGTGATGCCGACGCCGCCAACCCTGCCTGCAACGAGAGGCAACGGGAAGAACACGTAATCGTCCGAGCCGGAATAGCTCGGCACATAGCCCGCACCGATCCCTACGGTCAGCCAGGTTTCGTCGAACACCGAATCGTCCATCGAAACCCCCGGCGGCAATGCCGGCGGCGCGTCGGACTGCTGGGTAGTGGTGGGTTGCGCGACCACAGTAGTCGCGGCGGCAGTGGCGACGGCGTTGGTGGCCGTGGCATCGGCGCGCTCGGTTTCTTCATCTGCCTTCGTGCCTGCGTCCTTCGCCGCCAACGGCGCGGTCCCCGCGGCAAGGCCGATCGCAACGGCCAGCGAGCTTGCGTACTTCGTAATCGTCATGAATCTTCCCGTCCTGTTTTCGAAAACAACCGTTGCGGGGCATTTCGTTTCCCGGGCGCAACACCGATCCCCGGCCGCGAAGCACGAGTGCAAGCGCGATTGCCCCGCTCGCGCCGGTGGCCTAGGGCTGGAGCGAATGGACGACCCAGCGACAATTCGGCCCCGTACGCGGAATGACGGCCAGGAAAAGGCCGTGTCCGGCGACAAAGGCGCCCAGCTCGATCTCGTCATCGTCGGCGGCGGACTCGCCGGGGGTCTGATCGCGCTCGCCGTCCAACGCCGCGCGCCGGATTGCCGGTTCGTCGTCATCGAGGCGGGCGAGACATTCGGCGGCAACCATCGCTGGAGCTGGTTCGCAACCGACCTAGACGACGAGGGCACCGAACTGCTGGACGAATTCCCGCTCAATCGCTGGAACGAGGGCTACGAGATCGCCTTCCCGCGCTATGAGCGGCAATTGCAGACCGGCTATCGCTCGCTGTCCAGCGACGTGTTCCACGAACGCCTTGTCGATATCCTGCCACCAGAAGCGATGCGGCTCGCCACCCGGGTCGAAGACCTCGATGCGGGCGGTGTAACGCTAGGCGATGGAACCCGCATCGATGCGCGCGCGGTGATCGATTGCCGCACCTTCCGTCCGAGCAAGAAGCTCGCGGGGGGCTGGCAGGTTTTTCTTGGCCAGCATATCAAATGCGAGGAGCCGCACGGCCTGACCCGCCCCGTCATAATGGATGCGCGCGTGGACCAGCTCGCGCCGCACGGCAACGGCTCGGCCTATCGTTTCGTCTACGTCCTTCCCTTGAGCGAGGACGAGGTTTTCGTCGAGGATACCTATTACGCCGACCAGCCGCGCATGGACAAAAGCATCCTGCGCGCCCGCACACAGGACTATGCCCGGCGCAATGGCTGGCGCGGGGAAGTGATCGGGGAAGAGACCGGCATCCTGCCCGTCGTGACCGGCGGAGATTTCGATGCCGCGCTCGACGCGCAGCGCATTCCCGGCGTCGCGATGGCAGGCACCCGCGGGGGGTTCACCCACCCGCTCACCAGCTACACCCTGCCCTTCGCCGCGCGCAATGCGATGGTCATCGCCGATCGCGTAGCCGCCGAGACAGGCGCAAACGGGGAAGAGCTGGCCGCCTTGTGCGAAGCGCGTTCCGACAGCCATTGGCATGCGACCGGGTTTTACCGTATGCTTGGCCGGATGCTGTTCGAAGCCGCGCAGCCGGGCAAACGGGTCGACGTGTTCCAGCATTTCTACAATCTCGACGGCGCTCTGGTCGAACGTTTCTACGCTGCGAAAAGTTCGTGGATCGACCGGTTACGCATCCTGACGGGCAGGCCGCCCGTAGCTGTCCCGAGCGCCATTCGCGCGTTGTTGTCGCGCGGGACCCCATTCCAGTCGCAACCCAGCAAGGAGAACCGGGCATGAATGCCGATGCGAAGCTCGACCTCGATCCGGTGCGAAAGCCCGCAGGGACGATCGATCCGCGCGTGGCCGCGCACTATGCGGGCAAGAGCGCGTGCGTGATCGGCGCGGGCTTTGGCGGCATGGCGCTGGCGATCCGGCTCCAATCGCACGGCATCGCGACCACGGTCGTCGAAGGCCGCGACAAGCCCGGCGGGCGCGCTTATTACTGGGAGCGGGATGGCTTCACCTTCGATGCCGGGCCGACCGTCATCACCGATCCGCCCTGCCTCGAGGAATTGTGGGCATTGAGCGGCCACGACATTTCCGAGGACGTCGACCTCATGAAGGTCATGCCGTTCTATCGCCTCAACTGGCCCGACGGCATCAATTTCGATTATTCGAACGACGAGGAGCAACTCAACGCCGAGATCGCCAAGCTGAACCCGGACGACATCGTGGGCTACCAGCATTTCCTGCAATATGCGGCCGAAGTGTACGAGGAAGGCTACGTCAAGCTGGGCACCGTGCCGTTCCTCGATTTCAAGTCGATGCTGAAGGCGGCGCCTGCCCTCGTGAAGAAGCAGGCCTGGCGCAGCGTCTACGACATGGTCGCCAGCTTCATCGAGAACGAGAAGCTGCGCGAGGCGCTGTCCTTCCACACCCTGCTGGTTGGCGGGAGCCCGATGAAGACATCGAGCATCTACGCGCTCATTCACAAGCTGGAAAAGGATGGCGGCGTGTGGTGGGCACGCGGCGGAACCAACCGGCTGATCGCAGGGATGGTGAAGCATTTCGAGCGGCTGGGCGGCACCATGCGGCTTGGCGATGCGGTGGAGCAGGTCCACACGGTCGGCACACTTGCGACCGAGGTCGAGACGAAATCCGGCTGGCGCGAACGCTTCGACGCGGTCGCCTCGAATGCGGACATCATGCATTCGTACAAGGACCTGCTGTCGCAATCCGTGCGCGGGCCGAAATACGCAAAATCGCTTTCGCGCAAGAGCTTCAGCCCCTCGCTGTTCGTCGTGCATTTCGGGCTGGAGGGCACATGGCCCGGCATCCCGCACCACATGATCCTGTTCGGGCCTCGCTATAAAGGTCTCGTAGAGGACATCTACAAACACGGCGTGCTGCCGCAGGATTTCTCGATCTACCTGCACCACCCGACCGTCACCGATCCCTCGATGGCGCCCGAGGGCAAGAGCACGTTCTACGCGCTGGTCCCGGTCGCCCACATGGGCAAGCTCGCGGTCGACTGGGACGAAGTCGGGCCGAAGCTGGAGACCGCAATCCTCGACGAGATCGGTCGCCGCCTGATCCCCGACATCCACGACCGGATCGTCACCAAGTTCAGCTACGCGCCCAAGAATTTCGCGCAGGACCTCAACGCCCATATGGGCAGCGCCTTCAGCCTCGAACCCGTCCTGTGGCAGAGCGCTTGGCTGCGCGGCCACAATCGCGACGACGTGATCGAGAACTTCTATCTCGTCGGCGCGGGAACGCATCCCGGCGCAGGCATCCCCGGCGTTGTCGGCAGCGCGAAGGCCACGGCAGGGCTGGTGCTGGAGGATCTTGCGAAGGTGAGCGCGTGAAACGTCTGGCAGTATATTGCGGGTCCGCCTCACCCGCCGATCCACGCTTTCTCGAACTCGCCCACCAGGTCGGGCGCGACCTGGCTGAGCGCGGTATCGGCGTCGTCTATGGCGGCGGTCGGCTCGGGCTGATGGGCGCGGTCGCCAAGGGCGCGCGCGAGGCCGATGGAGAGGTGATCGGCGTCATTCCCGAAGCGCTCGTCAATTCCGAAGTCGCCAATCCCGGCTGCACCGAGCTCATCACCGTGGGCGGCATGCACGAGCGCAAGGCGCGGTTCACCGATCTTTCCGACGGCTTCGTCACCCTGCCTGGCGGTGTGGGTACCATGGACGAATTGTGGGAAGCGATCAGTTGGGCGCAGCTCGGCTACCATGAAGATCCCGTGGGCGTGCTTAACGCCTTCGGTTTCTACGACCACCTGCTCGCCTTCAACGCCGACATGGCCAAGGTCGGCTTCGTTCGCCCCGCCCATCAGAACATCCTGATCGCGGCGGAGACCCTGCCCGATCTGCTCGACAAGATGGCCGCCTACGAACCGCACACCCCGATCTTCCGCATGAAGGCCGAGGACCTGTAGAGGCGCATTCCCGATGGCTTCCCCTGCAGCGAACCGCGTCGCTCTCGTCGAACATGCGCATGCCGCGATCAAGCACGGCTCGCAGAGCTTTTCCGCCGCCTCGCGACTGTTCGACCGCGAAACCCGCGAGCGCGCATGGCTGCTGTACGCTTGGTGCCGCCGCTGCGACGACATTGCCGACAACCAGGTCATGGGCGGCGAGCTGGGTGACCAGTCGGACCTCGACACGCGGCTCGCCCTGATCCGGAAGCTGACGGACAGGGCCTTCGCCGGAAAGCCGACCGGCGATCCGGCCTTCGACGCGCTTGGCGTTGTGGCGCGCGAATGCGGGCTGACCCCGGCCATGGCGGAGGACGTGATCGCCGGCTTCGCCCTCGATGCCGAGGACTGGCGTCCCCGGACCGAGGCGGACATGCTGCGCTATTGCTATCATGTGGCAGGCGCGGTCGGCGTGATGATGGCGGTGGTGATGGGCGTGGATCCGCGCGACAGCGATACGCTCGACAGGGCGTGCGACCTCGGCCTTGCCTTTCAGTTGTCGAACATCGCGCGCGATATCGTCGAGGACGATGC
>JBARZK010000086.1:0-4238 GCA_049649965.1 Erythrobacter sp. | reverse complement strand
CAGTTCGAGGCGCGCGCGGGCCGAGGCCAGTCGGCTGCTCGCTGCCTCGACGTCGCCTTCGACGCGCACGATTTCCGAGCGGCTGACCGCAGCGGGGTCGGAGAGGTTGCGGTAGAGTTGCAGCTGTTCGCGCGCGGTTTCGCGCTGAGCCTGCGCCTCGGCGATGGCGGCGCGCGCTTCGCCGATCTGGGCCTCGGCCTCGCCCAGTTGCGAGCGCACGGCGCGGTCATCGACGGTGAACAGCGGTTGCCCGCGCTCGACCCGGTCGCCCGGCTGGACGCGCAGGTCGGTGACGAGGCCGGACAGTGCCGAGCCGATGTCGATGATCTCGCTCGACGGTTCGACCAGACCCGAGGCCGCCACCCGGGCGCTGTCGGCGAGCTCGCCCTGTGGGCGCGGTGGTTGCTGCTGAGGCTGCGCGGTCCCGCGATCGGGGATGTCGGTGAAGATGTACAGTCCCGCGACGATGATCCCGATCACCGCGAGGACGGGCAGGATTTGCCGTGAAAAGCTCAGGTTCTTGAAGTTCAGAGCCATGGTTTGCCTCTATCAGTGGTCATCGGGCATCTCGTCCCCGTCATGGGTGACGCGCCCGTCCTCGAGTACGAGAATGCGGTCGGCGAGATCGAAGATGCGGTTGTCGTGTGTGACGATGATGCAGGCGCGGTCCTCCGCGACGGCGACATCGCGCAACAGGTCCATGACCTTTCGCCCCGATCGCGCATCGAGTGCGGCGGTGGGCTCGTCGCACACCACAAGGCGCGGTTCGTGGACAAGCGCGCGGGCGATGGCGACGCGCTGTTGCTGGCCGCCGGAAAGCTGGTTCGGCAGCTTGTCGGCCTGATCGCCGATATTGAGCTTTTCCAGCAACGCCTTTGCCTTCTCGCGCGCCTCGTCGATGGCCATCCCTTGCGCGATCAGCGGGACGGCGGCGTTGGCGGCAGCATCGATCGAGGGGATGAGATTGTACTGCTGGAAGATGAAGCCGATGTTTTCCAGCCGGAATTCCACCAGCTTGCGATCCGACAGGGCGTAGATGTCGGTGCCGAACACTTTCACCTCGCCATCGGTCGGCCACAGGATGCCGCACATGATCGAGATCAGCGTGGTCTTGCCCGATCCGCTTTCCCCGACGACGTAGGTCAGTTCACCCGATTTTATGTCGGCATCGATCCCGTGCAGCACCCTGATGGTCGTCTGCCCCGCTTCGAAATCGCGGGTGATCCCGCGCGCGCAGATCGCCGAGGTGCCATCGCGCGTGGCGGCGATGTTCGTGCGCGTTTCGCCGGACTGTTCGGCGTGCTCGCTCATCGGAAGACCGCGGCGGGTTCGGTGCTCAACACGCTGCGCAGCGCGATGAAGCCGGTGATGGCGAGGATGACGATTACGGCGGCAAGGCTGATGAGCGGGATCTGCCAGGGAATGTAAAACCCCTTGAAGAACGGATTGCCGCTGAAGCCGTAGATGAACGCGACCGTTCCCATGACCCCGAGCGCATAGCCGACAAAGCCCACCAGCGCCGCCTGCGCCGCAACCATGCGCACGATCTTGCCGTTGGTAACGCCGATAGCCTTTAGCGCGCCGAACTGCTTGATGTTGTCGCGGATGAAAAGGCTGAACGTAAGTCCTACGATTGCCACTCCGACCACAAAGCCGAGCACGACCGTTATCCCGAAATTGGTCGGAATACCGGTGTTCTGGATGATGAAATCAACGCCCGCCTGCGCGAAATCCTCTCGCGTCTCGGCCTTCAGACCGGTCTGCGCCTCGATCCGCGCGGCGATGTCTGCGGGGCTGTCGCCTTCGCCCGTCCCCGCGAGAACGAAGGTCAGGCGGTTGCGAGTGCCCGGCACGTAGTTCAGCGCCTGGCTGTACTTGGTGTATAGCGTGACCTGGCTCGTGAAACTGGGAATCGCGTCGGCAACGCCCCGGATCACGGCGCGCTGGTCGTTGAGTTCGAGGCGCTGGCCGATGGGATCCTCACCATCGTCGAAGAGATTGCCGACCCCGACATCGTCGATCAGGACTGTATCGGGCTGCGAAAGGATCGACTTGTTACCCTGCGCGAGCCGTTCGGGAAGGCCGATGAGCGTCGAATCGTCCACCCCGATGATCGCCACGCCTTCGAGATCGCCGCTCGCCGTGCGCACCGAGGCACTGGCTCGCAAGTGCGGCACCGCCCATTCGACGCCGGGCACCGAGCGCACCTCGTCGAGCGCGGTCGAGGGCATGGCATAATTCACGTCCGTCGTGCGGCTGACCGGGTCCATCACCCAGATTTCCGCTTCGGGCGCGTTGTAGACCCCGCTCGCCCCGCGCTCGATCAAGTTGACGAAGATCGTCAGTTGCTGGGTGATGAGAAGGGTGGAAAACGCAATCCCGAACAGCAGGCCGTAGAACTTCTGCGCGTCCCCCGTCAGCATTCGGATTGCGATCCAGAGCATGGACAGGAACCTCGTCGGGGACGCCCGTCGGATCGGGCGGGGGTTGCGGGACGGCGTCGAAAGGTCAATAGTGAACGGCATCGTTTAATTGAACGGAGCCGTTCACATTGTCAACCGCTTCCGGACCGACGGCGCGAAAGCCTGGTCGCCGCGCCGACGCCGCCAAACGCGCGGCCATCATCGAGGCCGCTTCGCAGCGTTTCTTCGAACATGGCTTTGCCGCGACCTCGATCGAGCAGGTCGCAGCCGATGCTGGCGTGTCGAAGGTCACCATCTACAATCACTTCGGCGACAAGCGCGCGCTGTTCGTTGCCGCGGTCGAGCTCGAATGCGAGAAGATGCGCGGTCATTTCAGCCTCGAGGACATGCCCAGCGGCTCGATCCGGTCACGATTGAAAGCGATCGGCGAGGCGATGGCGGCGTTCCTGTCGCGGCCCGAGATGACGCGGTTCGAACGACGCATCGCTGCCGAGACCGAACATGAGCCCGCCATCGGCCGCGCCTTTCTCGAGGCGGGTCCGTGGCGCATGAAAGCCGCCTTCAGCGCGTTCCTCGCCCATGCGAGCGCCAATGGCGAACTGGCGATACCCGACCCGCTCCTTGCCGCGGAGCAGTTCGCCGCGCTGACCAAGGGGATGGGCGACCTCGAACGGCGTTTCGGCCTCACCCCCGATCCCGAGGCGGACCGCAAGCGGATCGAAGGCGCGGTCGAGGTGTTCATGGCCGCCTATGCCCCTCGCGACAATCCGGCCTCCTAGACACGCGGCACGGGCGCGCACACCCCGTGATTTGCATCCCTTTCGCCACACGTCCCGTTATCTTGCCATTCACGCGTGCGCGCCTACATGTCGGATACGAGAAAGGAATCCTCGAACATGAGCGATCAGAACGAGCCGCAGCAGCAGCCTCCCGAGGGTCCGAACCCGTGGGTCAAGCAATTGATGATCTGGGGCGGCATCTTCATGGCGCTGCTCCTGGTGGTGTCGCTGTTCGGCGGCGGGGGCCAGACGCCCGACACCCAGATCCGCTATTCCGATTTCCGCGAACAGGTTATCGCCGGCGCGGTCGAGGAAGTGCAGATGGGCGAGGACATGATTACGGGGACGCTGTCCAACGGCAATAGCTTCTCGACCATTCCCGTACCCAACGACAACGAGATCACTAGCCTGCTGGAGGAAAACGGCGTCGAGTTCACCGGTCGCCAGCGTGAGGAACCCAACATGTTCCTCTGGATCCTGCTGCAGTCGCTGCCGTTCATCCTGATCCTCGGCATCGCGTTCTTCGCCCTGCGCCAGGTGCAGAAGGGCGGGGGCGGCGGTGCCATGGGCTTCGGCAAGTCGAAGGCCAAGATGCTGACCGAACGCTCCGGCCGCGTCACGTTCGATGATGTCGCGGGCATCGACGAAGCGCGCGAGGAGCTCGAGGAAATCGTCGAATTCCTCAAGGACCCGACGCGTTTCTCCAAGCTCGGCGGCCAGATTCCCAAGGGCGCGCTGCTGGTCGGCTCGCCCGGCACTGGCAAGACGCTGCTCGCTCGCGCCATCGCAGGCGAGGCGGGCGTGCCGTTCTTCACGATCTCGGGCTCCGACTTCCTCGAGATGTTCGTCGGCGTCGGCGCGAGCCGAGTGCGCGACATGTTCGAACAGGCGAAGAAGAACGCGCCGTGAATCCTCTTCATCGACGAGATCGACGCAGTCGGTCGTAGCCGTGGCCATGGCCTCGGCAATTCGAACGACGAGCGCGAGCAGACGCTGAACCAGCTGCTGGTCGAAATGGACGGGTTCGAAGCGAACG
>JBARZK010000085.1:0-2215 GCA_049649965.1 Erythrobacter sp. | reverse complement strand
TTCCAGCGACAAACCGCTATTGGAAGTGCCGACGATCCTGAACAGCCCCCCAAACGGCGTGTCCGGGTCCTGCGCACCGACCGGGTTGCCGTTGTCACCCAGGGCCACGAGCATCTGGCCGCGTTCGGCGAACAGGCTGGCGGATACCGTTTGCGGCGCGTCGAACGCCAGCGACCAGCGCAGTGTCCCAGGCGTACCGCCCGCAATCTCGGCCGGGCGGTACTCGGTAAGCCTGACTTGCGACCCGTGGCGCGAGAGGATCAGCGTGTTCAGCGTATCGCCGGCAGCCGCGATCGATCCGACCGACAGGATTTCATTGTCGCCGCCCCCGTCGAAGCCCGCGACCCGTCCCAGCGTACCGCTTTGGTCGTCGTCGACATTCTCCTGCCATACCGACCCGTCGGTCCGCACGACCCAGATACGATTGCCGTCGGCCACCGAAGCCGCGGCGACCGTCCCCAATCCGCTCCGGATCCGTCGCAGAACGAAGCCCTCGCGGTCGTTGACGACGGTTATCCGCAGGGTCTGACGGTTCGACGCTTCGCCGTCGCTCACCTCGATCACCACTTCGTAAATATTGTCGCCATCGGCATCTACCGGGCGTTCGAAATCGGCATTGACCAGGATGTACAAGCGGTTGTTCTCGAACGCGAACAGGTCCGCATCCGCACCGCCCACGACCTGGAAGGCGATTGCGTCGCCATCGGCATCGGCAGCCGTGATCTCGAGACCGTCAAGGTCGTTCTCGACGAGATCCAGGTTGGCGGCGGACGTGATTCGCGGCGCGGAGTTCCCCGTCGGCGGCGCTGGGGGGCTCCCGCCGTCTCCTCCGCCCCCGCACGATGCGAGCGTTGCTGCCAGCCCAAGGGTTAGTCCGAAATTACGCATGCGCCCCTCCCCGTGCGGGCGCCACCTCGCGGACCGCTATCCGCCTATGCCCCCGACTGGTCGAGCGTAAACCCTTGGAAAGCGTATGACAATATCAAGGTTTCCCACCCATCTTCTTGTAGCGCGTCTTGCCGTAGCGGGTCTTGCGCGTGCCGGGCTTGCCTTCGTTCGAGCGGCCCACGCGCGGGGCCTTGTGCTGTTCTTCCGGCAGGCCCAGTTCGTCGTTTTCCAGCCGGCGGATCTCGTCGCGCAGGCGGCCGGCTTCCTCGAATTCGAGGTTGGCGGCGGCGTTGCGCATGCGCTTTTCAAGGTCCTCGATATAGGCGCGCAGGTTGTGGCCGACCATGTTGTTGGCTTCGGGATCGCCGGTGTCGACCGTGACGCCATCGCCTGCCGCCGTATGCGCGACGATGTCGGCGATCTGGCGCTTGATCGTCTGCGGCGTGATGCCGTGTTCCTCGTTGAAGGCCTTCTGCTTCTCGCGCCGACGGTCGGTTTCCGCCATTGCGCGCTCCATGCTGCCGGTGATGCGATCGGCATAGAGGATCACCCGGCCATCGACGTTGCGCGCGGCGCGCCCGATGGTCTGGACCAGCGAGGTTTCGGAGCGCAGGAAGCCTTCCTTGTCGGCATCGAGGATACAGACCAGCCCACATTCGGGAATGTCGAGCCCCTCGCGCAGCAGGTTGATGCCGACCAGAACGTCGTAAACGCCCATGCGCAGGTCGCGGATCAGCTCGATGCGCTCCAGCGTCTCGACGTCGGAGTGCATGTAGCGGACCTTCACGCCCGCTTCGTGCATGAACTCGGTGAGATCCTCCGCCATCCGCTTGGTCAAAGTGGTGACGAGGGTGCGGTATCCCTTGGCGGCGGTCTTCTTGCACTGGTCGATGCAGTCCTGGACCTGATCCTCGACCGGGCGGATATCGACGGGCGGATCGATCAGGCCGGTGGGGCGGATGACCTGTTCGGCAAAGACGCCGCCGGTCTGCTCCATCTCCCACGAACCCGGCGTTGCCGAGACGCAGAAGGTCTGCGGTCGCATCGCGTCCCATTCGTTGAAGCGCAAGGGGCGGTTGTCGATGCAGGACGGCAGGCGAAACCCGTATTCGGCGAGCGTGATCTTGCGCCGGTGGTCGCCGCGCGCCATCGCCCCGATCTGCGGCACCGTCTGGTGGCTTTCATCGACGAACAGCAATGCGTTTTCGGGCAGATATTCGAACAGGGTTGGCGGCGGCTCACCCGGCAGGCGGCCTGTCAGAAAGCGCGAATAATTCTCGATCCCGTTGCAGCTTCCCGTCGCCGCGATCATTTCGAGATCGAAATG
>JBARZK010000084.1:0-9377 GCA_049649965.1 Erythrobacter sp. | reverse complement strand
ATATAGACGCGCTCTACATCGCGACCCCGAACCACCTCCACGCCGACGCGATCGAAGCGGCTGCCAGACACGGGATCGCGATCCTGTGCGAGAAACCGCTGGCGCAGGATGGCGATGGGGTCGAGCGGATCGCCCGGATCGCGCAAGGATCATCCGCGAGGATCGGAACCGCCTTCGACCAGCGCCACCACCCCGCCCACGCGGTCATTCGCGACCATATCGCGGCGGGCGACCTCGGCACCGTGACCGCGATCCGCATCGTCTATTGCTGCTGGGTCGATCCCGACTGGAGCCGCGGGACGGGCGACAACTGGCGCGCCGAGCCCGGCTGCGCGGGGGGCGGCGCAGTGCTCGACCTTGCGCCGCACGGCCTCGACCTTGCGCATTTCCTGTGCGGCGAGCCTGTCGAAAGGCTTGCCATGACGCTGCAAGGGCGGGTCCACGATTACGCGGTCGAGGATGGCGGAATGATCATGGGGCGCACGCCGTCCGGCATCCTGTTTTCAAGCCACACCTCCTATAACTGGCCCGAGGAACTGCCCCGCCGCCGCCTCGAGATCGCGGGCACCGAGGCGATGATCGTGGCGACGGACACGATGGGCCAGGATGCGGGCGGGCACATAACGCGGATCGATGCGAAGGACGCCAGCACCCGCGCCCTCGATTTCGACACCGACACGACGCCCTTCGCTCGGCAGGCGGCGGCGTTTGCCGAACATGTGCGCGAGCCCGGCGACACCTTCTCCATCACCCGCGACATCGCCGCCGCGCGCGCCTTTTTCGCCGCCTACGAGGAGGCCCGCAAATGCCCCTGAACCATTTCGCCTGCGCCAATTGCGGCTTCTGGCAGGAACATTTCGACCCGCCCGACTGCCCGGTCTGCACCGACGTTCGCAACGACCTGCCGCCCGATGGCTGGAATTTCCTGCCCGAAGCCGACGTGGCGGCGAGCCATGACGGCGCGTTCCGGCAGGTGGCGGACGATTTGTGGGCCTTTACCACCAGCCCGCAACTCGGCCTTGGCGGGACCGGCTGGCTGATCGTGCGCGAGGGGGGAAACATCGCCTTCGAGGCGGCGCCCTGGTATTCCGATACCATGCTCGACCAGATCGCGGCGCTTGGCGGCATCGCCTGCCTCGCCGCCAGCCACCCGCATGGCTATGGCGCGCTGTTCCAGTTGCAGCGCCGGTTCGATCCGCCGGTGATGGCGATCCACCGCGACGACCTTGCTTATACCAAGGCGTTCGCAGTCACCGCACCCTATGACGACACGCTGGAACTGGGGGAGGGCTGCACCCTGCACCACGTCGGCGGGCATTATGCCGGACAGGCGGCGCTGCATGATGCGCGCGGGCGCAGGCTGTTCTGCGGCGACATGTTCAAGATCGACCAGGATGCTCACGGACGCTCCACCCACGTCTCCAGCCACAAAGCGTTCCACAAGGACATCCCGCTCACCCACGGCGAGTTGCAGCGTTACCGCGACGTCATCGCACCGCTCGATTTCGATGCCGTGCTTACCCCGTTCGAATGCGCGCCGGAGATCGGTCGCGACACCGCACTCGCCGTACTCGACGAAGCGCTCTCGCGCCCGCCACAGGTCAGGAGGCACAAGCTATGAAAACATCGACCCGGACCGGGCTTCCTGCCGATCTGCCCGATGCGGCGCGTGCCTATCTCGAGGCGTTTCCGCCCGGCGAGATCGTGGCATTCCCGATCGACCCGATCGACCGCGTCGGCATCCCCGTATGGATCGTCGCGCTGTTTCCCGAGAAGGAGCACCTGCTGGACGGGGTCATGCCATACGGCGTGGGCTACGGCGCCGACAACGGGCAGGCAATCCTGGGAGCGATGGGCGAAATCGCTGAAATGGCGTTTCCGGCCCTGTCGCTCGGCGCGCGAGAGAAAACGCGCGGCTCGTATGCCGACCTTGCGCAAAACGTGGGCGAGCGGCACGTCGCCGACCCGCTGACGCTGTGCCTGCCCGCCGGCTCGCCGGTAGGGCGGAAAACCGTGCTCGAATGGGTGGAGGCCACGCGGCATGCCGACGGGTCCGGCGTGCTCGTACCGATCGACCTTGCCGCCTACAATTCGGCCGAACTGTCGGACGGCTACAGGCCATTCACCACAATCATCTCGAACGGGATGGGGGCGGGGCCGGACCTCGACTGGGCGGTCGGCCACGGCCTGTGCGAAATCCTCCAGCGCGATGGCAACGGTCTGCTGTTCCGCGCTCTCGACCGCGGCATTGCGCTCGGCCTTCCCGAAGATCTGCCACCGGAGATCGAGGAGCTTGTCGGACGCTATCGAAAGGCCGGCATTCGCCCGGTGCCAAAATTCGCCACCGACGAATTCGGCATCGCCAACATCTACTGCGTCGGTGTCGACGAAGGCGCGGATCCTGCCGAACCGATCATGGTCTCGGCCTGCGGCGAGGCGGCGCATCCCGATGCCTATGCCGCGTTGGAAAAGGCGCTGACCGAATATGCCGCGTCGCGTTCGCGAAAGGCCTATGCCCACGGCAACGACGCCCGCACCCGCGCGCTCAGCCCGCAAGGCTATGTCGAACGCTTCCTTGCGCAAAGCGGCGGCGCGGCGAAAAGCTCGGACCGGCGCGCGCTCGATGCAATGATCGACTGGCAATCGCGCGAGGCAGCGCAGATCCGCGAATGGCTCGCGCCCAACATGCTGGCGGAAAACAGCCTGAAGCCGTTCGCCGCATTGCCGCATACCCCGTGCCCAGGGCCGCGCGACCGGGGCCGCACCGCACTGGAGCGGGTGGGCGAAGCGGGCTTCGACGTGCTTTATGTCGACATGTCGCCCGAAGGCTGTCCGGTAAAAACGGTCAAGCTCATCGTGCCGGGCATGGAGGTCGAGACGATGAGCTATTACCGCATCGGCGAGCGCGGGGTGCGCAAGCTGATCGAGGCCGACAGCCCGCTGATCCGCTTCGACAAAAGCGGTGAGGGGCTCGAGCCGGTGCGCCTGACGCCCGAAGCGATCGACGGGTTCGGGGGCCAGCCCCTGTTCGATACCCGGCTTGCGAACGAGATCGTCGGGCCGCTCTACCCCCTCTATCGCGAGCCTGAGGCGCACCATGCCGCGAATGCGCGGGCGCAGGCTGCATGACCCTTCGATACGCATACAACACAAATGGCGCGGCCAATCACCGGCTCGACGATGCGCTGCGCCTGATTGCGGACAGCGGCTATGACGGCGCGGCGATCACGCTCGACCACCACCACTGCGATCCGCTCTCGTCCGATTGGGTTATCGAGGCCGAGCGGGTCGGGCGGCTGCTGGGCGATCTCGGCCTTGGCGCCATCGTCGAGACCGGTGCGCGCTTCCTGCTGGACCCGCGCGCCAAGCACGAGCCGACGCTGATTTCTCCCGAAGCCGAAGGGCGCGCCCGGCGGGTCGCGTTCCTGAAGCGGGCGATCGATATCGCGGCGATCTGGAATGCCGATGCGGTCAGCTTCTGGTCCGGAGTGCCACGTCCCGAAGTCGGAACCGACGACGCCCGTGGCTGGCTGCACGAGGGATTGGAACAAGTGCTTGACTATGCGCAAGCGGCAGGCGTCGATGCCGCATTCGAACCCGAACCGGGCATGCTGATCGAAACCTGCGGCGAGTGGGAGGTGTTGCACGAACGCCATCCGCGCCTGAAGCTTGCGCTCGACACCGGGCATTGCCTCGTCAGCCGCGATATCGACCCGGCCGACGCGGCGCGACGCTATGCCGACCATCTGGGTACGGTCGCGGTCGAGGACATGAAGACGGGCGTCCACGTTCACCTGCCCTTCGGCGAAGGCGACATGGACGTGCCCGCCGTGCTTTCTGCGCTGGACGATATCGGCTTTTCGCGGCTGGTCTCGGTCGAACTCTCGCGCGAAAGCCCGCGCGCGCACCACGCGATCCCCGAAAGCATCGCCTGGCTGAGGGATTGCGAACCGGCATGAGGATCTGCTTCGTCAGCCGCCGGTTCTTTCCGGCGATCAGCGGCATGTCGATCTATGCCATCAACCTGTTGCGCCAACTTGTCGCGCGCGGGCACGATGTGACGATGATCAGCCAGTATCGCGGCGATGACCTGGGCAAGGGCGTCTATGGCGGCGGCCCCCCGCCCGAAGTTCCGGGCGTGTGCGTCATCGGCCTCGAACAACTCGGCGAGCAGGAGGCAGCGGTATCGGGCGCGAATTTCGAGCGCGACATCGACACCATGATCGACACCGTCGCGGCCGAACACGCCCGCGCGCCCTTCGACGTGCTGCATGCCCAATATGGCTACCCCACCGGCTGGGCGACGCTGATCGCGGGCCAGCGGCTCGGCCTCCCGGTCGCGGTGTCGATCCAGGGCGGGGACGGGCACTGGGTCGGATCGTGCTGCGAAACCCACCGGGTGGCGATGGTCCGGGTGCTCGACCATGCCGACGCGGTGCTGATCGGCGGGGAGACCTTTGCACGCGAAGTTCACGAGCGGTTGGGCACCGCGATGGACCGCTTCACTTTCGTGCCCGGCGCCGTCGACACGACCCGCTTCGCGCCTGGAACCTCTGGCGCGGACGATACTGTCCGCATCCTCTATCACGGCCGCGTCGACCGCCGGAAAGGCGTGCTCGATTTCATCGCGGCGTGCGATCGGCTGACCGGCGACTGGCGCGCGACGATCTCGGGCATCGGACCCGACCTAGAACCCGCGCGCGAGATGGTGGCGGAACGCGGGCTGGGCGAACGCATCGCCTTCACTGGCTATGCGGATTACGAGGACGTGCCCAAGCTTTACCGGTATCACCAGGTCTTCGCCTCCCCGACCTATGCCGAAGGGTTCTCGAACACCATCCTCGAAGCGATGGCGGCGGGGCTGCCGATCGTTTCGTGCCACGTCGTCGGCGTCAGCGATTGCCTGCGCGATGGCGAGAACGGGCTGCTGGTCGAACCGGGAGACGTCGCGGCGCAGGCCGAGGCGTTGCAGCGGCTGATCGACGATCCGGTGGAGCGGCAAAGGCTGGGCGATGCGGCGCTGGCCGAATGCCGATCGACCTATAGCTGGGACGTCGTGGGGGGCATGGTCTCCGACATTTACGAGGGACTGCGCAGCACCGGCGCGCCCGATGCCTTCGATCCCGAACTCCCCCACGATCCGGATTGCAGCTTTCGCTCAGATCCGCATCTGCTGTGAGCCGCGTACTCGCCGTGTCGCCGCATCTCGACGACGCGGTGTTTTCCGCCGGGGCGACTTTGGCGCGGCATGCGGGCGAGGGCGACGAGATCGTGGTGCTGACCTGCCTGACAGGCAATGTCGCCCGGCCCGAAGGCTTCGCGCTTGCCTGCCAGCTCGACAAGGGGCTGGGGGCCGACGTTGATTACATGGCTCTGCGCCGCGCCGAGGACACCGCCGCTTGCGAACACATCGGCGCGCGCGCAGTCCACTGGCCGTTCCTCGAAGCGCCGCATCGCGGGTATGGGGACGCCGCCGCCCTGTTCGGTCCGGCGCGGGCCGACGACGACTTGGCCGACCGGCTCGCGCCCGAACTGGCTGCGCTGTTCGAGGAATTGCGCCCCGACACGATCTACGGCCCCTATGGCGTCGGCGAGCACGTCGATCACCGCGCCGTCCGCGCCGCTTTGTCGCGGGTGACGGGCAAGGCGATCTGGTGGGAGGACTTCCCCTACGCCATGCGCGAAGACCGCGCCGTTCAAGGCATCGTGCGGCACGAAGTCGACGACGAATGGCTCGCCGTCAAAGGCCGCGCGGCGCTCGCCTACCAAAGCCAGGTTGGCTTCCAGTTCGGCTCCCCGCAAGAGGCCGCGAAAGTGTTGGGAGGATGGCGCTGCGAGGGGTTCAGCGATGGGCCCGCCGCCTAACATGCGTTGAATCGCCGGACCCGATCCGGCCCCCGTGTGTTAGCAGGGGAATAGGAGAACCCCGTGACGATACGCATCAATGGTTCCGACCATGCCCTACCCGACGATCCGCGCACGACCCTACTCGATTTCCTGCGCTACGACCTTTCACTCAACGGAACGAAGAAGGGCTGCGACCACGGCCAGTGCGGAGCGTGCACCGTGCTCGTCAACGGCATGCGCATCAATTCCTGCCTGTCGCTAGCAGCAATGCACGATGGCGACAGCGTGACCACCATCGAAGGGATCGGAACGCCCGACGCGCCATCCAAACTGCAGGCTGCCTTCGTCGAGCATGACGGGTATCAGTGCGGCTATTGCACGCCCGGGCAGATATGCTCTGCGACTGCAATGCTGGAAGAGATCGAACTCGGCTGGCCCAGTGATGCGAGCGAGGACCTTACCGGCGACATGTCCGCATCGGCGAACGAGATCCGCGAGCGCATGAGCGGAAACCTGTGCCGTTGCGGCGCCTATCCCAACATCCTTTCCGCTATCCAGGACGTGGCCGGGGGAGACGCGGCATGAGGCCTTTTCAGTACACCCGCCCCGACAGCCTGACCCACGCATCGCAGCTTTCGGGCGACGATGGCGCGATGCTGATCGCTGGCGCGACGAACCTCGTCGACCTGATGAAGCTTCAGGTCGAGACCCCCGACCAACTCGTCGACGTGAACCCACTCGGGATGGCGGAAATCGAGGATACGGACGATGGCGGCCTGCGCATCGGCGCACTCGCCACAAACACCGCGACGGCGAACCATGCGCGGGTGCGCAGCGATTACCCGGTGCTGGCGCGCGCGATACTCGCGGGAGCGACGCAGCAATTGCGCAACCGCGCGACGATGGGCGGCAATCTGTGCCAGCGCACGCGCTGCTATTACTTCACCAAGCCTGAGCAGCCCTGCAACAAACGCGAGCCGGGATCGGGCTGCGGCGCGATCGACGGCATCGCCCGCCTGCACGCCGTGCTCGGCACCAGCGACCAGTGCATCGCCACCTATCCCGGAGACATGGCGGTGGCGCTCAGCGCATTGGATGCGACCGTCGGAATCGCTTCAGCCGATGGCGGGGAGCGGACCGTGAGTGTACGGGACTTCCACCTCCTGCCGGGCGACACGCCGTGGCGCGACAACGTGCTGGAACCGGGCGAGGTCATCACCGGGGTTACGCTTCCGCCGCCTGTCGAAGGGCGCCAGTCCTACCGCAAGGTGCGCGAACGCTCGTCCTACGCCTTTGCGCTCGTGTCCGTCGCGGCAATCGTTGCGATTGAAGGCGACACCATAGCGCGCGCCGACCTTGCCTTTGGCGGACTGGCGCACAAGCCGTGGCACGATCCGCGCCTGTCCGACCTTCTGACAGGAAAGGCCCCGTCTGCCGCCCTGTTCGACGAGGCCGCCGATCTCCTGCTTCAGGATGCGCGCGGATACGGCGAGAACGATTTCAAGATTCCCCTCGCGCGCCGCACGCTCGCAGCCGTGCTCGCCGAGGCGACGGAGACCGAGATATGAACGCGCATTTCAAGCAGGACGAGCCGGTCACGACGAACCGGCTCGACGACATGAAGCAGGGCCTGCTCGGCCAGCCGGTCCCGCGCTCGGACGGTCTGGCCAAGGTGACCGGCACGGCGCCCTACGCTGCCGAATACCCGGTCGAGAATTGCGCCGAAGGCGTGCTGGTAGGCGCGACTATCACCAAGGGGCGGGTCGTATCGATCGACAAGGAAGGCGCGCTGGCCATGCCCGGCGTCCTCGCCGTGATCGACGATGAGCGGCTGACCACCCGCGCCGCGCAGGGCACTGCGGGGGAGGCGCCGGTGCAGTCCCCGCGCACGATCGACTATTGGGGCCAGCCCATCGCCCTCGTGGTCGCGGAAACCTTTGCCGAGGCGCGCGATGCGGCAAAGCAGATCGGCGTCGAATATGCGAGCGAGGACGGCGCGCCGCTCGATCCCGAAGCGGTCGAGGCCGAGGAGTCCGAGGACGAGACCGTCCGCCAGGGCGATCTCGACGCAGCGATGGCCGATGCTGCCCACGCGATCGACGTGACGATCGAAACGGGCGGCCATGCAAGCGCGGCGATGGAGCCGCACGCATCCATCGCCCAGTGGGACGGTGACAAGGTCACGGTCCACGCCTCGCTCCAGATGCTCAACTACAATATCGACGAACTCGCGGATTCATTGGGCGTCGAGGCTAAAAACGTACGCCTCGTCTCGCGTTATGTCGGCGGCGGATTCGGGTCGAAGCTGGGCGTGAGCGAGGACGTGGTTTCCGCCAGCATCGCCGCACGCGAACTGGGCCGACCGGTGCGCGTGACGATGAGCCGCCAGCAGGTCTTCCAGATGATCATGCGCCGCTCCGAAACGCGGCAGCGCCTGCGGCTGGCCTCCGACGATGCGGGCGATCTCACCGGCTTCGGTCACGAGGCGCGGGTGTCGAACCTGCCCGGCGAAACCTTTGCCGAACCGGTGCTGCAATCCTCGCATTTCCTCTATTCCGGTGCGAACCGCGCGCTGAAGCTGGAAGTTGCGCGCATTCACCGAATGACTGCCGGCTCCGTCCGCGCGCCGGGCGAAGCGGTTGGCATGCCCGCCCTCGAAGCGGCCATGGACGAACTGGCTGAAAAGGCAGGCGTCGATCCGGTCGAATTCCGCCTGCGCAACATACCCGAGCGCAATCCCGAAGAGGACCTGCCGTTCGGATCGCACAAGCTAGCCGAATGCCTGAAACAGGGGGCCAAGGCGTTCGGATGGGGAAGCGGACCGCGCAAACCCCGCCAGCGTCAGGACGGCGAATGGTGGCGGGGAACCGGCATGGCGAGCGCCGCGCGGGTCCACAATGTCGGCGAGGCGAAGGCGCGGGTGACGCTGAAGTCAGACGGCACCGCCATCGTCCAGACCGACATGACCGATATCGGCACCGGGACCTATACCATCCTCGGACAGGTCGCGGGCGAAATGCTCGGCCTGCCGCTGGAGCGGGTGCTGGTGGAACTGGGCGACACGCGCCACCCGGCAGGCCCCGGATCGGGCGGCAGCTGGGGCGCCGCTTCCGCGGGCTCCGCCGTTTACGTCGCATGCAATGCCTTGCGTTCCAAGCTCGCAGAGATGGCGGACGTGTCGGAGGACGAATTGTCGCTTGCCGATGGCAAGGCCGGCAATCGCACGCTCCGCGACCTGTTGGACGGCGAGGAATTGTCGGTCGAGGGGCATTACGAACCCGGCGACATCAGCGATGATTACACCGCTTCCGGCTTCGGCGCGTTCTTCGCCGAGGTCCGGGTCAACCGCTTCACCGGTGAAACGCGCGTCGAGCGCATGGTTGGCGCGTTCGGCTTCGGCCGTGTGCTGAACCCGAAAACGGCGCGCTCGCAATGCCTTGGAGGGATGACTTGGAGCATCGGAGTCGCCTTGACCGAAAAGCTGCTGTTCGATCCGGGGGACGGCCACCTCGTCAATTGCGATCTTGCCG
>JBARZK010000083.1:0-3451 GCA_049649965.1 Erythrobacter sp. | reverse complement strand
GTCATGGCGCGTGGGTGTAATGCGCCCCCGAAACTTGTCAAACGGCCCGCGTCACCGGCGTCCGCGGGCGACGATCAATCCTTGAGGTCGCGCGGGACCGCACCGCGATTGAGGCCCATCCGGCGCATAACCTGTTCGTGCAGCTTGATGTTGTCTTCCGCACTGCCCGAATAATCGGGATTGCCCATTTCGTGTGCGAGCTCCTCGCGGTTCTCGTAACTGGGATCGATGCCGACCAGCTTCATCAGGTCGACGATCGAACTGCGCCAGTTGAGGCTGCCCGCATTCGGCATGGTCTCCAGCCGCTGCGTTACTTCGGCCTCGCTCATGGGGCGGTAGTCTTCGTTGCCGCGCTTGGCTGCGCCACCTGGCGTGGTGGTCGGCTCGATCGGCGCTTTTTTCGGTTCCTTGGACGTGTTGATGTCGCCATCGGCATCGTCACCCAGGATTGCCCGCTTCAGATTGGCAAACACACCCATCGCATCACTCCTTTTGTTGTCCTATCCGAACCGGCATGGGAGGGGGATGTTCCGGACCCCGCGCAAGGAAGGCGACAGATGAACCTGGTGCTGTCTATCGTGATGCTCGCGGCGATCGCCCTGGTCGCCGGCGCGTTCGTGCTGTGGCGACGAACCGGTGAGGTCCGCAATCCCGCCCTTATGGTGGTGCTGGCGCTTATCGCCGTCGGCAACGTGCTCATATGGACGGTCCCGGTCGCCGACGGACCCTCTCCGATGGAGCGGGCCGAACAGGCCGAGCAGACCGGGACCGAGCGATAGGCGATACCCTCAGTCGGGGATCTTCCAGGTCACCGAATTGCGGTAGGTTCCGGAGACGGCCTTGCCTTCGCTGTCCTTCGCCGGATTGAACTTCGCCCGCCGTTCGAGCAGGTCGCAGGTCGCCTTGTCGAGCACGCTGTGCCCGGTCGAGCGGGTGATGGCGCATTGCGCGATCCGGCCCTTCGCATCGATCGTCAACGCGAAGCCCGCCGTGCCGGCATAGCCGCGATTGATCCAGCTCGAGCGATAATCGCGATTGCTGATCCACCCGCCCGGATTGCCTTTCGGCGAAGCGCCGACCGGGTCGAGCGTCTTGGTCGGAAGCGGATCGGGATTGCCGAAATCGACCGGATCGATCGAGCCGATCGGGCTATCGCCAAGCGTCGGCAGGGGTCCGATCGGGGTGCTGTTGCCGGCATCGAATGTGAAGGCCGTGTCGGGCCGCCGCGGCACCGTTTGTGTCTGCGTTGGCACCTGCTGTGTCGCTTTGTGGTCCGCCTCGGTACGCGTTTGCGGCTCGGGCTCGGGCAGCGGTTCGGGCGGGGGCGGATCGCGAAGCGTCCAGCCGGTGAACGCATCGTCCTCGTCGGTTTGCGTCACCGTAATGGCGAGCCCCGCGACCAGGACAGCGCCCGCCAATGCCGGGATCGCAAGCGCGCCTGCGAGAGCCGCGACGTTCGGACGGTTCGCCTGTGTGGTGTAAGCCATAAGTCTCACTCCTCTCCTTGGGAGAGGAATGATGCGCGATATTTTATATCACACAAGAAGTTTCGCGTTGCGCGCTGCAACCCGTCGCATTCCGCAACTGATTGAAAAACGGCGAAAAAGCTGGACGCGAGGCGTTACTTGATCGGGCAATCGGGGGACAGGCGGAAGTCTAGATAATTGTCGACCGACCCCATCATGTCCTCCATTTCGTTCTCGAAAAAGTGGTTCGCGCGCGGGATTTCCTCGTGGTGGATGGTGATGTGCTTCTGGGTGCGAAGCTTGTCGACCAGCTTCTGCACCGCGGCGGGCTGCACCACCGTATCGGCCGCGCCCTGCACGAAGATGCCGCTAGCAGGGCAGGGGGCGAGGAAGGAGAAATCGTACATGTTGGCCGGCGGCGCGACCGAGATGAAACCGCGCACTTCGGGGCGACGCATCAGCAATTGCATTCCGATCAGCGCGCCGAAGGAATAGCCCGCGACCCAAGTCGTCTGCGCCTCGGGATGGATCGACTGAACCCAGTCGAGCGCGCTCGCCGCGTCGCTCAACTCGCCCACGCCCGAATCGAAGCTGCCCTGCGAGCGTCCGACGCCGCGGAAATTGAACCGCAGGGTCGCGAAGCCGCGATCGACGAAGGTCTTGTAGAGACGTTGGACGATCCGGTCGTTCATCGTGCCCCCGCCCTCGGGGTGCGGGTGGAGGATCATCGCCACCGGGGCACGCGGACGAGGGGGCGGGGAGAAACGGCCTTCGAGACGGCCTTCGGGGCCGGGGAAAATGACTGAGGGCATTCGGAGACTTGACCTTGTGAAGAGTTCGCGCGGCAAAGCCGCCGGTAGCGGGCCGCGAAAGCGCGCTCTATATAGGATTCGATGCGAATTTCGCGAGTTTTTTCTGGGGGCTTCCCATAGCTGGACGAATCTATCTCGATCACGCGGCGACGAGCCCGCTGCGACCCGAAGCGCGTGCCGCGATGGAAGAAGGGTTTCGCATCTGGGCCAACCCGTCGAGCCCTCATGCCGAGGGCCGCAAGGCGAAGGCCGCGCTGGAGGATCAGCGCGCCCGGATCAAGGCGGCGCTGGAGTGGGACGGCGAACTGATCTTCACGTCCGGTGCGAGCGAGGCGCTGTGGATCGCGCTCAATCGCACGAAAGCGGATCGCCGGATCGTCAGCGCGGTGGAGCATGACGCGGTGTTTCGCGCGGCGCCGGACGCGGAATCCTTCAGCGAGGATGAGCCCCCCGGCGAAGGCGCCATCCTCGCCGTCCAGCACGTCAATGCGGAGACCGGGACGATCAACCCGGTCGATGCGATCGCGGACAAGCTCAAGCCGATCGGCACGCTCGTCTTGTCGGATTGCTCGCAATCGGCGGGAAAGATCGCACTGCCTGAAGTCGACCTGATTGTCGTCTCGGCGCACAAGTTCGGTGGCCCAATCGGTATAGCCGCGCTCCTGGTTCGCGATTTCAGCTTGATCGAACCCTCGGGCGGTCACGAGCGCGGATATCGGCAGGGGACGGAGAACCTGCCCGGTGCGATGGGAATGGCTGCCGCGCTCGAAGCGGGCGAATGGGCGACGACCCCCGAACAGCGTGGCGCTTTTCGCGAAGCGCTCGGCGGTGACGTGCTCGAAATCGGACAACAGGTGGACTACATCGCTGCCCTGGCCCACCCGACCATGTCCGCACAGGCGCTCCTGATCCGGCTCGACGCGATGGGTTTCGCCGTCTCCGCGGGCAGCGCCTGCTCCTCCGGAACGCTCAAGAAAAGCCGCGTGCTCGATGCGTTCGGTGTGTCCGATGACGTGGCTGCGCGCACCATCAGGGTCAGCATGGGGTGGAATACGACACATCGGGAATTGGAACGTTTCGCCGAGGCATGGGCTTCGCTTACATGATCTACCTAGACTACCAGGCCACGACCCCGCTTGCCCCTGAAGCCCGCGACGAGATGCTGCGCTGGCT
>JBARZK010000082.1:0-2924 GCA_049649965.1 Erythrobacter sp. | reverse complement strand
CCTCCCGATTGACGCCGAGCCTGCTTGCCCGCCAGCAAGGGGAAGCGCGCCGGCAGTTGCAGCGCGTCAGGCTGACCCCGGCCCTGATTGAGCGTCCGCTCGCGAATGCACGCGACCGCCTGGCCGCGCTCTCCCGGCTCGCCAGCCAGCTCCATCCCGAAAGACCACTCGAACGCGGCTATGCCATCGTCCTTTCCGCCAACGGCGGCGCGCTCGGTACGAAGGCGGCAGCGGCGAAGGAAGCGGCACTCGACCTCAAGTTTCGCGATGGAACCCTGCGCGTCGCGACCGCAGAGGCGCCAGCACCGGTCAAGCGGCGAAAAAAACCGGCGGCAGGCGGGAGCGAATCGCGTCAGGACGATTTGTTCGGATGATCCGGTTTTGCTAAGGGCAGCCCCATGTTGATGTCATCGAGCGACCAGCCCGCCAAACTCCACTACCAGCCTTCCGGCTTTCGCGTCCTGCGCGCAGGCAAGCACGTGATCTGCGCCGTGTCAGGCGAGGTTATCCTGCTTGAGGATCTGCGGTACTGGAGCGCGGAGCACCAGGAACCCTACGCCTCGGCGCAGATCGCCACCCGCCGCCTGCTCGGCCAGGACTGATGCGCGCCATCATGTGCCGATCGGCACGCGCGATGCTGTTCGCGCCGTTGGTGCTGCTCTCTCTCGGTGCCTGCGCCGTCCTGCCCTCTGCCCAGCCCGAACAGGCGCAGGAAGCGCGCGAAGCGCCTGCGGTCGTGTCCGGCCCTGTCGTCCAGCCGGCACCGGCGCCCGAACCTCCTGCCCCGCGGCCGAGCCCGCCCGCGCCTCCTCCCGAATGGACCTATTCCGGCGAGCTGACGCAGGGCGGCTTCATCACCGGTTCGGTCCCCACCGGCACGCAGTCCGCGACGCTTGGCGACACGGCGATTTCCATCGCCGACGATGGCACCTTTTTCGCAGCGTTCGACCGTGACAGCCCTTCGACGCTGATGCTTTCGGCCACTTTCGAATCGGGTGAAACCTTGCGCGAGACGGTCTCGATCAGTCCGCGCGAGTGGCAGATCGAGCGGGTCAACGTCGCGCGGCGCTCCGGCGGAAGCAGCGAGGCGTGGTGGCAAAGGCGCAAGCCCGAATGGGAAGCGATCCAGGCGGCGCGGGCGCAGCGGTCCGGGGCCGACGGGTGGCGGCAGGACTTCGTCTGGCCGGTTCGTGGCCGGATCTCTGGGCTGTTCGGCAGGCAGCGGATCTATCGCGGCGAACCGGGCAGCTACCATTCGGGCATCGATATCGCGCCCGGAGCCGGAACCCCTTTCGTCGCCCCGGCGGACGGCGTGGTGGTGCTGGCGCGCACCGGCTTCAGCCTCGAAGGCGGGCTGATCATCATCGACCACGGCATGGGCCTCAACAGCGCGTTCCTCCATGCCTCGCGCATCGTGGTCGAGGAGGGCGAGAGGGTGACGCAGGGAGACCATATCGGCGATGTCGGCGCGACGGGCCGCGCGACCGGGCCGCACCTGCACTGGAGCCTGAAGTGGAAGGACGCGCGCCTCGATCCGCTTCTCCTGACCGGGCCGATGGACTGAACCGGATCGCACGCAGCGCCGCAGTGCGGGCATTCGCGGAGGAGCAAGGCGTGAGGACGGGACGGTTGCTTGCGCTGCTCATCGTCGCGTTGGGCTTGGCGCCGGGCGTGTGGCTGCAGACCTACGTTCCGCCGGAAGCCGATCGTCCGCCCATCCACGTCGAGCGGCTGGCGTCGCCTCAGCCGGAGGTCGGTCGGCTGCGGGCTACGGGCCTTTGGGAAATTTCCAGCGCGCATCCCTTCTTCGGAGGGTTCTCAGCGATGGTCTATGTCGAACGCGAAACAGGCACCGACGCGCTGCTGATCGGGTCCGACCGGGGTTACATGATGGAACTGCCGGTTATTGGCGGACGTCCGCACGGCGAAGGGGCTGCACTGGTCGATTACTGGCGCAAGCCCGTTTTCGGTGAGCCGCTGATCGATCTGGAATCAATGACGCGCGATCCTGCTAGCGGCACACTCTGGACTGGTTACGAAAACACCAATACGGTTTTAAGAGAGCGTCATAGAAACCAAGAAAAATCGGCCTTCGCGCGAAGGGCGCCGCCCGAAATGGCCGGCTGGCGCTACAATTCGGGGCCGGAAACCATGGAGAGGCTGGCGGATGGTCGGTTCCTGGTGATCGCGGAAGGACGTTCGAATGATGCGGATTCGGACCAGCGGCGTCAGGAGGCTTTGTTGTTCGAGCGCGATCCGGTGGAGCCACAAAACCCCCTCCGCTTCACCTTCGCTTCGCCGAAGGGCTACGCACCGGTGGATGCCACCGGGTTGCCGGACGGGCGGGTGCTGATCCTGCTGCGCCGGGTGCGTTGGGGTGTGCCGATCCAGTTCAGCGGCGCGATCATGGTCGCCGATCCGAACGACATCGCGCCGGGCGAAATCTGGACCGGTCGCATAATAGCCCGGCTCGACGACCCGGTCCTGGGCGAGAATTTCGAGGGGATTGCGTTCGTGCCGCAAACGTCGACAAATAGCCCGTCCGGGTCGATCTACGTGGTCGCGGACGACAATCTGTCGGCTTTTCAGCGCACGCTATTGCTGCGACTTGCCTGGCCTGCCGGCGGCAAGCGGTAGGCGATGGGCAGTAGGCGATGGGCGGTAGTCGCGACCGATCAGGCCGCGGCAACCGCCTTTTTCAGTTCGCGCTTCACCTTGAGAGCGCGCGCGCTGAGCTTTTCATCGCTGGTCTTGAGCAGCCAGTTGTCCAGCCCGCCATTGTGCTCGACCGAGCGAAGGCCGTGGGTCGACACGCGAAACTTGAACCCACGCTCGAGCTTTTCGCTGAGCAGCGTCACGTTCTGGAGGTTGGGCAGGAAGACGCGCTTGGTCTTGTTGTTGGCGTGGCTCACATTGTGGCCTAC
>JBARZK010000081.1:0-2682 GCA_049649965.1 Erythrobacter sp. | reverse complement strand
GCACAAAAGGACATAGAGGGTGCAGAAGGGACCTATCTAGGGTTCGAGACGCTCACTTTCGTGCCTCTCGACCGCCGACTGATCGACAAGAGCCTCCTGACGCAGGCCGAGATCGAATGGATCGATGCCTATCACCGGCAAGTGCGCGAGATCCTTACTCCGCAGCTCGATGGAGAGGATCGCGCATGGGTCGAACGGGAGACGAAGCCTCTTTGAGTCCGACCAATGTTCCTGTATTGTTCCGTTCGGGTCGATTCGGCTTAGGAGGAATGCATGATCGGTTATGTCACAGTGGGAACCAACGACCTGCCGCGCGCGGCGAAATTCTATGATGCGATCGCGACGCATTTTGGCGTGGGTCGCATGATGGATTTCGACCAGTTCATCGCCTGGGGGGCGATGGGCGGCGCGCCGGGTATCGCTGCGACCAAGCCCTATGACGGGAAAGAGGCGAGCGTGGGCAATGGCACGATGGTCGCCTTGCAAGCCGATGGGCCCGAAATGGTGCAGGCGGTCTACGAAACTGCCCTCACTCAGGGCGGAGCGGACGAGGGCGCGCCGGGGCCGCGCGGTGACGACGGTTTCTATGCGGCCTATTTCCGCGATCTGGATGGAAACAAGCTCAACGTCTTCTGCATGACATCGCCCGAGCAATAGGGACGCTGGCGCGCGCCCGCGTTCTCCCCTTGCGGATGGATGAACGCGGGGCGCGCAGCGATACATCTTGCGACAAATTGCGCAGGCCCGTGGCATATTGCTGCGACAATTGCAGGGTAGAACCGGTTGTACGAGTTGCGGCGGGTGGCTTTTCGGTCTCCCCCTCCCCCGGGGCCTCCTTGCCGCAGCTCATTCGAACCACAATTCGAGGAGCCATTCATGCGTAGACTTACCCTGACCCTTTCCGCTGCCACCATTGCTATCGGCGGGGCCGGCATAGCCATCGCCCAGCCCGGCGATAGCGGCTTTGTCGCCGCCGATACAGATGGCGATGGCATGGTCTCTCTCGCAGAAGCCCGCGTCCGGGGTGCCGAGCGTTTCGAACGGCTCGACGTAAACTCCGACGGTATGATCGATGCCCAGGATCGCGCTGAGCGCCAGGCCCGGCGTTTCGCGGCTTCCGACACCAACGGCGATGGCGAGATCACCGCCGCCGAAATGACCGCTGCGCGCGAAGCTCGCCGCAGCGAACGCTCCGAACGGCGTGCCGCCCGGCAGGCGCGCCTGTTCGAGCGGATCGACACCGATAACAGCGGCGGCGTATCGCAAGCGGAAATGATGGCCGCTCGCGAAGCTCGCGGGGAACGGCGCGGTGCGCGCAAGGGCGGGATGCGAATTCTGCGCCGGGCAGACAGCAATGGCGACGGGGCAGTCTCGCAGGCCGAATTCGACGCAACCGTCCAGGCCCGGTTCGAGCGCGTCGATACCGACGGATCCGGCACCATAACGCCCGCCGAACGCGAAGCGGCCCGCGAAGCCCGCCGCGCGGGCATGCAGGAGCGTCACCAGGCGCGGCAGGAACGCCGCCAATCGCGCGTCGACTGATCGCCTATCGATTGACAAGATCCTCCGATCCCGGCCCGGCACGCTCCCTATCACGGTTGCGCGCCGGGCCGCCGCTGTTCATGGTTTCGGAGAAACCCATCCCCAAGGGTCCGACCGGATAGGAACGATGGAAGAAACCGCCCCTACCCGTATCCTTCTCGTCGATGACGAACCGACCCTGCGCGAGCCGCTGGCCGAGTATCTGGCGGGACAGGGCTTTGCCGTTCGAGAAGCGGAGCACGCGACCGCAGCACGCACGGCGCTCGAAACCGAGAGCTTCGATATCGCTTTGCTCGACATCATGATGCCGGGCGAAGACGGCCTTTCGCTGTGCCGCCATCTGGTCGAGGCGAGGCGCTTGCCGGTGATCTTCCTCACCGCGCGCGGCGAAGCGACCGACCGGATCGTCGGCCTCGAGCTCGGTGCCGACGACTATCTGGTCAAACCGTTCGAACCGCGCGAACTGGTGGCCCGGATCCGCACCGTGTTGCGCCGTATAGGACGCGGCGCCGATGCCGGAATGCAGGCGCAGGCACAGGCCGAAGCGCATGCCGAGGATCGCCCTTACGAGTTCGAGGGCTGGCGGCTCGATCCGCTCAAGCGCAAGCTCACCGACCCCGAAGGGGTAACGGTGCCGATCTCGACCGCGGAGTTCCGGTTGCTGCGCGCGTTTCTCGATCATCCGCGCGCCGTGCTCGACCGCGATCGCCTGCTCGACATGGTCCAGGGCCGCAGCGCGCACCTGTTCGACCGCGCGGTCGACAACCAGATCAGCCGGCTGCGGCGCAAGATCGAAACCGACACGCGCGAACCGCAGCTGATACTGACGGTGCGCGGCGGCGGATACCGTTTTGCCGCCAACGTTTCGCGCACATCCGTCCCGGCGACCTCCTGAACGGATGCGGGCGGCGCGCTTCTGGCCATCGAGCCTGCTCGGACAAGTGCTCGCGAGCGTCGCTCTGGCATTGCTGGCGGGGCAACTTCTCGCGGCGGTGCTGCTTTACCGCGCGGGCGAGGAGCGGCGCGAGGCGAGCGCGTTGGCATCGGCGGCGTTCCAGCTGGTTCGCGGGGCCGAACGCGCCGCGCGCGTCGAGGCGCGAGGCGCTGACGACCGCTCGCGTCGTCCGGGCCGGTCCGGGC
>JBARZK010000080.1:0-14545 GCA_049649965.1 Erythrobacter sp. | reverse complement strand
GCCGTCTTCGATCACTTCGCCGTGATCGACGACGCGCCGCCAGCCCCCGTCCCGGCCTCCCTCCCGGCCCCCGTCCCGGCTCTCGTCGCTGTCCGACGCGCGGCTCTCCAGCGTCAGGCGCGAGACGCTCGCGATCGAGGGCAGCGCCTCGCCGCGAAAGCCGAGTGTGGTGACGAGTTCGATCGCTTCGTCGGGGAGCTTGGAGGTGGCATGCCGCTCCAGCGCCAGCTCCATGTCCGCCGCGCTCATCCCGCAGCCATCGTCGGTCACCTCGATCCGAGTCAGCCCGCCATCGGTCAGCGCCACTGCGATTCGCCGTGCCCCTGCATCGACAGCGTTCTCGACCAGTTCCTTGAGCGCGGCGGCAGGGCGCTCGACCACCTCGCCGGCGGCGATGCGATTGACCAGCTCGCCGGGCAGGCGGCGGATTAAGGCGCGTTGGGTGGCCATTTGTCGCACGCTAGCCGCCAAGCGTCGTATTTTCGAGGAGGGTCGGGGAAAATCCCGGGGACGTTCAACAAAAATTTAGCATTTTCCGTAAGGTTTCGCTAGGCGCACGATGTCTTGCAACCAATCGGCGGGGCGCGAGCGTCAAGCTCGCTTTTCTCCCCGTCCCATCACGGAACTCCCAAATAATGAGCTTCTTTGCCAACATGTTCAAATTCGGCTCCCAGAACATGGCCATCGATCTCGGCACGGCCAACACGCTGGTCTACGTTCAGGACCAGGGCATTGTCCTCAACGAACCATCGGTCGTCGCGATCGAGACGATCAACGGCATCAAGCGCGTGAAGGCCGTGGGCGACGATGCCAAGATGATGATGGGCAAGACGCCGGACACGATCGAGGCGATCCGCCCGTTGCGCGACGGCGTCATCGCCGACATCGAAATCGCGGAAGAGATGATCAAGCACTTCATCCGCAAGGTCCATGGCAAGCGCAACCTGTTCCGCTATCCCGAGATCGTGATCTGCGTTCCCTCGGGCTCCACCTCGGTCGAAAAGCGCGCGATCCGCGATGCGGCGTCCAATGCGGGCGCGTCCGAAGTGCACCTGATCCTCGAACCGATGGCCGCCGCGATCGGCGCGGACATGCCGGTGACCGAACCGGTCGGCTCGATGGTCGTCGATATCGGCGGCGGCACGACCGAGGTCGCGGTGCTTTCGCTGCGCGGCCTTGCCTACACCACCAGCGTGCGCACCGGCGGCGACAAGATGGACGAAGCCATTGTCTCCTATGTGCGCCGCCACCACAACCTGCTGATCGGTGACGCCACGGCGGAACGGATCAAGAAGGATTACGGCATCGCCGTTACGCCCGAGGATGGCGAAGGCGAGTCGATCACGCTCAAAGGCCGCGATCTCGTCAACGGCGTGCCCAAGGAAATCACCATCAACCAGAGCCACGTCGCCGAAGCGCTGAACGAACCGATCGGCGCGATCGTCGAAGGCGTGCGCATAGCGCTCGAAAACACCGCGCCCGAACTTGCTGCGGATATCGTCGATCAGGGTATAGTGCTTACCGGCGGCGGTGCGCTGATCCGCCGACTGGACGAACACCTGCGCGAGGAGACCGGACTGCCGGTCTCCATCGCCGAAGATCCGCTCACCTGCGTCGCCATCGGCACCGGGCGGGCGATGGAAGACCCGATCTATCGCGGCGTGCTTATGACGGCGTGACGACGGCCCCCTGTTCGGTCCGGCGCATTCGTGCGTGACCGGGTGCGGCACGGGGACCGGGAACGGGGCGTACGAACGAGGAAAGTGTTAGGGCCATGGCGCCTTCATCAAAGCGTCGGACCGGCTTTTCGAAGAAGCAGCAATACTCGGTATTCACCGGGTACCTGTTCGCGTCATTCGGCGCGGTGCTGGGCCTTGTCCTGCTGGGACTGTCGCTGTGGCAGCCTTCCACCTTCCAGCCCCTGCGCGGACCCGCCAACGACGTGGTCGCGCCGGTCGGCGAGGCGACGGCGGCGGTGCGGTCGGGCGGCAACAGCGTGTGGGACACGGTCAGTGGATACTGGCGCGCCGGCAGCCAGAACGCGGCATTGCGTCGCGAGGTCAAGATCGCGCGCATCCGTTTGGCCGAAGCGCAGGCGCAGGCGGTCGAGAACGAACGGTTGAAGGCGCTGCTCGGCCTGACGCAGGGCGAGGTCGAGCCGGTGGCCGTCACGCGCCTCGTCGGCTCCACCGCATCGAGCAGCCGCCGTTTCGCCTATGTGGGCAAGGGCTTTGCGGACGGTATCGAGGTCGGCATGCCCGTCCATTCCGAGCGCGGCGTGGTGGGCCGTATTCTGGAAGTCGCGCGCGGATCGGCCCGTGTCCTGCTGCTGACCGACAGCGAAAGCCAGGTCCCGGTGCAGCGCGCCTCGGACCAGACCATCGCCTTCGCGCGCGGACGCGGTGATGGCCTGCTGCGCATCCAGCTAATCAATCTGGGGCTCAACCCTCTCGAAGTGGGCGACGTTTTCGTCACCAGCGGCGCGGGGGGATACTACCGCCCCGGCGTCGCGGTCGCGGTGCTCAGCGAAGTGACCGACGATGGCGGCATCGCCCGCCTCATCGCCGACCCTTCCGCGACCAATTACGTCATGATCGAACCGATCTACGAACCGCTCGCCGTAGAGGCGTCGGGCGTGCGTGCGCGTGACGAATTGAGCCAGGAAGAGCTGGCCGACTGATGGAACGGCTTGCGCCTTCTGCCCGCAGCGATCCCTATGGCAGCCGGATCAACCGTGCGCGCTCGCCGCTGCGCGAATACACTGTGCCCTACCTTTCGATCATGCTCGGCTCGATCCTGCCGGTGCTGTTCCTTGCCGACGTGATGCCGCTTGTCCCGCCGCTCGGTTACCTGATGCTGCTGGGCTGGCGGATGATGCGCCCCGGCGTGCTGCCGCTGTGGATCGGCCTGCCGCTCGGTGCGTTCGACGACCTGTTTTCCGGCCAGCCTTTCGGAAGCGCGATCCTGCTATGGTCGCTGACCATGATCGGGATCGAGGCGCTGGAAACGCGCTTCCCCTGGCGCGGGTTCTGGCAGGACTGGTTCACCGCCGGTCTAGTAACCATCGTGTACATGCTTGTCGCAATGGTGGTTTCCGGTGCCGAACTGACTTTGCCGCTCCTTGCGGCGGCATTGCCGCAGGTGCTGCTTGCGATCCTGCTGTACCCCGTCATCACCCGGGTGGTGTCGGGCCTCGACCGTTTCCGGCTTTCGCGTTCGCGGAGGATCGGCTGATGAAGTGGCTTCCCTGGAGAAGCGGAACGCAGCGGCGCGGTCAGCTGGTCAATTCCTCGACGCTCAAGAACACGTTCGATCGCCGCGCCGTCGTCATCGGCGGCATCCAGGGTGGCATCGCGGTCCTGCTGGCGGGGCGGATGGGCTACATCGCGATCGCGGAGAACGAGAAGTACGAACTCGAATCCGAAAGCAACCGGGTCAATCTCACGCTCATTCCCCCGCGCCGGGGCTGGATCCTCGATCGACACGGGGCCCCCCTCGCCTCCAACCGCGCCGATTTTCGCGTCGACGTCATTCCCGAGCGGCTCTCCAATCCGGAAGAGACGATCGCCCAGCTCGGCGACCTGCTCGAACTCGAGCCGGGCCGGGTGGCGGATATCCTGGACAAGATCGAGACCACCTCGGGCTTCCAGCCGGTCGAGGTCGCAAGTGGCCTCGATTACGAGAGTTTCGCGGCGGTCAGCGTGCGCCTGCCCGACATGCAGGGCGTCGTGCCGCAGCGCGGATTTTCGCGTTTCTACCCCACCGCATCCTCGGTCGGTCACCTGATCGGCTATGTCGGCCCCGCCTCGGCGGAGGAATACGACGAGAACCCCAACCCGCTCTACATCACGCCGGGCTACAAGATCGGCAAGGACGGGCTGGAAAAGCAGTTCGAGGACGATCTTGCCGGCGTGCCCGGTGCCCGCCGGGTCGAAGTCACGGCAGGCGGCCGCATCGTTCGCGACCTCGAAACGCGCGATGACGTGCAGGGCGATCCGGTCAAGCTGACGATCGACGGCCCGCTGCAGGACTACGCCGCGCGCCGCATCGGCCTCGAAAGCGGGTCGGTCGTGGTGATGGACTGCGAGACGGGCGACCTGCTCTGCATGGCTTCCATGCCGAGCTTCGACCCCAATTCCTTCTCCGACGGGATCGGCAGCGTCGAATACTCGATGCTGCGCGACGACCAGCGCGTCCCGCTGCGCAACAAGGTCCTCAAGGGACTCTACCCGCCCGGCTCCACGGTAAAGCCGATGCACTGCATGGCGTTCCTGCAGGCGGGCGTGAAGCCGGAAGAGACGATCACGTGCGGCGGCGGCCGGCGCATCGGCAACCGGTTCTTCAATTGCTGGAGCAATCACGGCACGGTCGACATGGCGAAGGCCATCTACCAGAGCTGCGACAGCTATTTCTATCACTTCGCCCAGGCCGTCGGCTTCGACAAAGTGGCGGAAATGGCCCGCAGCCTCGGCATGGGGCAGGAATATCCGCTGCCGGTGACCAGCCAGTTCTACGGCACCGTCCCCAACTCGGAATGGAAGTTCGACAAGTTCGGGCGCGAGTGGCAGCCCTACGACACGGTCAACGCATCGATCGGGCAAGGCTATTACCTCGCCAGCCCGCTGCAGCTTGCCGTGATGAGCGCACGCCTCGCGACGGGTCGCCAGCTGAACCCGCGGCTGGTCATCTCGGGTCCCGATCCGAAGCCAGCCAGCTACAATTTCGCGCCTGACGAGATCGCCTATATCCGCCAGGCGATGAGCGATGTCGTCAACGGGCCGGGCACGGCCGGGCGCGGCCGCTTGCCGTTCGACGAGATACAGATGGCGGGCAAGACCGGGACGGCGCAGGTCGTTTCGCTCAGCGTGTCCGACGGTCGCAGCGGCCCCTGGAAATATCGCGACCACGGCCTGTTCGTGTTCTTCGCGCCGACCGACAACCCTCGGTATGCGGGCGCCGTGGTGATCGAGCACGGCGGCGGATCGGGCGCGGCCTATCCAATCGCGCGCGACGTCATGACCTTCATGTTCGATCCGGCCAAGGGGCTCGACGCCCTGCGCACGCTGGAGGAACAGTGGGGCGGCACCGCGCAGCAGCGGCTCGATCAGCGTTATGCCGCCTACGCGGCGGAACGCGGCGAGACCGTGCCGACTCAGCAGCGCCGCGACGAGGACATCTTCGACCGGGTCGAGGCCGAGGCGCGGCTCGACGCGGAGCGTGCGCAGCGCGTGGGCGAAGGTTTCGTCGCACCGCGCCCCGACGGCAACGCGCCTGGCACCCCTCCCCCCGATGCCATGCGATCCAGCGCGGCGGGTAACGCGGGCGACACCGGCGGAACGAACCCATGAATGTCGCACGGCGCGGCATCGTCCCCGATCCCATCGCTCGCCAGCCCTGGGGGATGCTGATCCCGTTGCTGCTCCTGACGGCCTTCGGCGCGGCGGTGCTGTATTCCGCTGCCGGCGGTTCGATGGACCCGTTCGCCTCCTCGCACCTGACCCGGTTCGCGGTATTTTTGGTGATGGCGGCGGTGATCGCTGCCCTGCCGCAGCCCTTCGTACGGCTGATGACCTATCCGGCCTATGTCGTCGTGCTGCTGTTGCTGATGGCGGTGGAGATCATCGGGCAGGTCGGCGGGGGCAGCCAGCGATGGCTCAATCTCGGCTTCATCGTGCTCCAGCCGTCCGAATTGATGAAGCCTGTGATCGTTCTGACGCTGGCGCTGTATTTCGCGAAGCTGCCGGTCGGGCTCATCACCAGCTGGCGCGCTCTGGCGGTGCCCGCGGTCATCATTGGCCTGCCGATGGGGCTCGTGCTGCTCCAGCCCGATCTTGGCACCTCGCTCGCGCTCGCATTCGGCGGCGGGGTCGTGATGCTGCTCGCCGGACTGCCGCTGCGCTGGTTTTTCGGCGCGGGGCTTGCGGCAGCGGCAGCGGCGCCGGTCGCCTTCTATTTCGGCCTGCAGGAATACCAGCAGCGCCGGGTGCTGACGATGTTCGATCCCGAGGCCGATCCGCTGGGCGCGGGCTATCACATCACCCAGTCGAAGATCGCGATCGGTTCTGGCGGCCTGTTCGGCAAGGGTTTCAACAACGGTTCGCAAAGCCATTTGCAATACCTTCCCGAACCGCACACCGATTTCGTCTTCGCGACCATGGCGGAGGAATGGGGGCTGCTGGGCGGCCTGTTCGTCATACTCGCCTTCGCCATCATCCTGCGCTGGGGGCTGAAGGTCGCGTTCCAGTCGCGCGATCGCTTCGGCAGCCTCGTCGCAGGCGGAATGACGGCGACGATCTTCTTCTACGTCGCGGTGAACCTGCTGATGGTCATGGGCTTCGCGCCGGTCGTCGGCATCCCCCTGCCCTTCATGAGCCATGGCGGATCCTCGATGCTGACCAACATGATCTGCATCGGCGCGCTGATGATGGTCAATCGCTGGAACAGGGACGCGCCGCGCAGCGGTTTCGCCAGCTGACGCGCCGTCCCGTGCGCGGTCAGATACGCACCAGGCCGAGCCGCAAGGCCTTCACCACCGCGCCGACGCGGTCCGACACCTCCAGCTTGGCATAGAGCCTGCGCGAATAGGTCTTCACCGTATCGGGCGACAGGTCGAGGATCGCCGCGATCGCCCAGATCGATTTACCCCGCGCAAGCCATTCGAGAACCTGCTTCTCCCGCTCGGAAAGGTCGTAGTCCTTCTGCGAGAAGTTGAGCAGCATGCACACGCGCTGGTGACCGGCCTGCGCAAGCGCGCGGACAAGGCCCAGATTGGCCTCGGGCACCTCGTCCAGCGGCCGACCGAAATCGAATGCCGAATAGGCGTCGCACGCGCTCATCCCGTACAGCGGCACACCGAAACCGTGCACCAGACCGTGTTCGCGCATCGTCGCGAAATACTCGAGATGCTCCTCGGTATTTCGCCCGCGCGCCATCGCGTCCTGCCACGTCATCATCGTGCCGTGAGCAAGGATGCGTTCGGGGATCGGGTCTTTCGAACGCAGGTCGCCCTGTTCGTAAAGAGCCATCCATTCCCTTGAAAAACCGCGAGAATAGATGGACGTATCCTTGGACGTGGATTCGGAAAACGGAGGCGTGACGTGATAGCTCTGGCGCAAGACGCCTTGGTCGGAAATCATCTCGCATGCAGCGTGAATAGTTTGTCCGACGTCGTCGATCGTTTCGAGTTTGGCGAAATATCTCTGCATTGCCCTGCTCTCTAGAAATACGCACGGGACGGCGTGTCACCCGCCTAGGCGACTACACGTTTACGTCGCGTTCTGACAGAACTCCATGTTGTCTGGCAACAGACGGCGGCGTTCGGGTCGCATCCTTCGCAAAAGCGGAGATTAAGTTGGCGCCGCGTCCCGGCGGCGGCAGGACCTTCCCCAACAGGCACTGCTCGTCGCCGGGAAAAGAGGGGTTTATCGGGCGCAGGAGCGATCGATGATGTCCTTCACCCGGTGGCTCCGCCATCCTGCCCCCGGCAAATCCGCCGATGCGCCGATCCTGAGAGACAATGGCATCGCCCTCGCGGCGCTTGTGCTGAACGTCCTGTACCTTCGAGAAACGAGAGGTCGCACGACTTGTCTGCGCAACCTTTCCGCACTCATCGGGACGAGCGAGGGAACGGCCTTGCGGCTCACTTCCCTGCTCGGTCGAGAAACGATGGTGCGGGTGGACGAAAATCTATCGGATCGCATGGATGCGAAAGTCCGGCTCGAACCCGCCCTGCGTGAACGGATGGATTGTATGGCGGGTCCTGATCAGCCCGATTGCGCGAGCTAGCCCTTCCCATCGGCGAAAGGCTCGCTATATGCAGCGCCTCGCACGATTCGGGACGCGCTTTCTGACGCCCCGGAACGTCGCACCGGTCCGATGATCGGAATGGACGCATAGCTCAGTTGGTAGAGCAGCTGACTCTTAATCAGCGGGTCCTAGGTTCGAACCCTAGTGCGTCCACCACCGGCCTTCAGCTTACTCACTCGAATTGCAATCACATCGCAATGTGATAGGATGCGCGTATGAGCACATCGACCATCACACGCGTTCGCGACCTGATCGATTCAGGTGAGATAACCCGGGCGGGACTGGCCCGCGCGGCGGGGCTCCACGCCAACACCCTGCGCGATGCAAGCGAGCCGGACTGGAACCCGACGGCGGAAACCCTTGCGAAGCTGGAAAGCTTCCTGACCGCGAACGATGATCGCCCCGTCCTCGTCGGGATCGAGGAGATCATCGACGAAGCGCGCAACGGCCGCATGTACATCCTCGTCGACGATGAGGACCGCGAGAACGAGGGCGACCTCATCATCCCCGCCCAGATGGCCACGCCCGGGGCGATCAATTTCATGGCTACCCACGGCCGCGGCCTGATTTGCCTTGCGCTCGACAAGGCACGGGTCGACGCGCTCGGCCTCGAGCCGATGAGCCGCAACAACAAGGAAAGCATGCAGACCGCCTTCACCACCTCGATCGAGGCGAAGGAAGGCGTGACGACCGGAATCTCGGCAGCGGACCGTGCGCGAACGGTTGCCGTCGCGATCGACGCGGGCAAGGGTCCGGACGACATCGTCACCCCCGGTCACGTTTTCCCGCTGATGGCGCGCGAGGGCGGAACGCTGGTGCGCGCAGGCCATACCGAAGCGGCTGTCGACATCTCGCGGCTTGCCGGACTGAACCCCAGCGGCGTGATCTGCGAAATCATGAACGAGGACGGGACCATGGCCCGGCTCGACGACCTCGTCGCCTTTGCGCGCAAGCACGACTTCAAGATCGGCACCATCCGCGATCTCATCGCCTATCGCATGCGCAACGATCACCTGGTCGAGCGCCTCGACGAAAGCACCTTCCTCTCTGATTACGGCGGCCAGTGGCGCCTCGTCACCTATCGCGACCGGGTCGCGAACAGCGAGGCCTATGTCCTGCAAAAGGGCCACGTCACCCCCGACGAGCCGACCCTTGCGCGCGTGCATCCGATCTCGGTCTTCGACGACGTGCTGGGCGCGCCCGGCCCGCGAAAGCGCACGTTGCAGCGCGCGATGGAGGCGGTGGGCGAGCACGGATCGGGCGTCATCGTCATCCTCACCCAACGCGTCGGCGTCAGTGGCGAATGGTCGCAGGACGAGGAGATACGCAATATCGGCATCGGCTCGCAGATCCTGGCCGATCTCGGCGTCCACGACATGATCCTGCTATCCAATTCGCGCCCCGATCTCGTCGCGCTCGAAGGGTACGGGATTTCCATCACAGACCATCGTCCCATCCCGGAGTAAGCCAGCATGGCCCGAATTCTTATCGTCGAAGCCCGGTTCTACGGCTCGCTCAACGACATGCTGATCGCCGGTGCGCGCTCCGTGATCGAAGATGCCGGGCACGAGGTCGAGGTGCTGACCGTTCCCGGCGCGCTCGAAGTTCCCGGCGCCATCGCGCTGGCCGCGGAAAGCGGCGAGTACGACGCCTTCGTCGCGATCGGCGTGGTCATTCGCGGCGAAACCTACCATTTCGAGATCGTCGCGGGCGAAAGCGCGCGCGCGATCATGGCGCTCACCATGGACGGGATCGCGATCGGCAACGGCATCCTGACCGTCGAGAACGAGGCACAGGCGCTCGAGCGGTCGGACCCGACGCGGAAGAACAAGGGCGGAGAGGCGGCCACGGCGGCGCTCGCCATGCTCGAACTGGCACACCGTTTCGCGCGCTGACGCTCGTCCGGCGCGATCCGGCAACCTTCACGCGCGACCGGATTGGACGTTTGCATCACCTGCCGGGATCGACCCGCTTCAGCACACTACCAATAGTGTACTTTGTTTTGTCTCGCCGGCGTATTACGGTCCGCTTTCGAGATCAGGGGAGCATCAGGCAACGTCCCGTCGTTTCGGGGCAGTACGTGGGTGAAAGTATCAAGCCGTGCCAGATCGTGAACGCCAAACGAACCCGCGCGCCGAGCGCGAAGAAATACTCGAGCATTTGAAGCGGCAACTGGTCCGGCTCGATGCGATCGGGGCGCATGTCACTGCCGCCCATCTCGATACGGCGATCCATCACCTGAAACTGGAACTGAAATAGTTGCATCGGAACGTGGCTTTACAGCCCGATGCCGAAACTCAACGCCGGTTTCCCCCAACCCTCCGTATTCAACCGTAAAGCAAAGCGCCGTCCGACTTCTTAGGAATGAAAGTGGGCGCAAAGCAGAATAGAGATAGTAACGCCGTCTGCGCGCCCTCGGGGAGCTGAGGATACGAAGCACGATGCGCGACAGAATATATCCAGACATCGGAACGTCACGGGGTGGAGAGGTCTTGCGGCCCGGCCATGAACTCTTTTCGGGGAGATCGCGGCCGTGAACGAAATCTCATCGCCGCTGACCTCCAATCGCGAGAAGATCTCCCATCACGCGGATGCGCGAAAGCAACAGATGCCCGGCAAAGGCGAGCACGCCACCGACCTGCACTCCGGATCGGAACTCACGCTTCTGGCCGACCAACTGATCGGCGTTGGCGAGCAGTTGAAAGCGCTATCGGGAACGCCCAGCCTAGCGGAGCAACGTCCCGAGATAGGCGAAACCTGCAAACTCCACCCCCGCTTTCAGGCGATCGACGGCGCCAACGACACCCGCACGCGCCGGCAGATCTACGCCGAACTCGCTCTCGCCCAGTACGAACGACGGCGAAACCGCAATTCGATCTTCGGCAGGCCCGATCTTTTCGGAGAGCCGGCGTGGGACATCCTGCTGGATCTGTATGTCGCCTTCGTCCGCGACAAACCGGTATCGGTGTCCAGCGCGTGCATAGGCTCCGCCGCGCCGCCGACGACCGGATTGCGCTGGCTCGGCGTGCTTTGCGAGGAAGGGTTCACCCTGCGCGAGCATGACCCGAACGATCTGCGCCGCGTCCTCGTGCGTCTGACAGAGCGCGGGATCGCCGCGATGGACGCCTATTTCGCCGCCATCGTCGAACAGGAGTGATGTGTTGCCAACCGCCCGGCCGTGGCTGCGCGGCGACAGTTGCGGATGTCAGGCCGACAGGGAGCCGAAGCACCCGCGACCGGCATAGTCCGCGCTATCGCCGAGCTCCTGCTCGATCCGGATCAGCTGGTTGTATTTCGCCAGCCTGTCCGACCGCGCGAGCGAGCCGGTCTTGATCTGTCCGCAATTGGTCGCAACCGCGAGGTCGGCGATCGTCGCGTCCTCGGTTTCGCCCGACCGGTGGCTCATGACCGAGGTGAAGCCGGCGCGCGTCGCCATGTCGACCGCCTCGAGTGTTTCGGACAAAGTGCCGATCTGGTTGACCTTCACCAGCAGCGAATTGGCAAGCCCCTGTTCGATGCCGATCGCGAGCCGCACCGGATTGGTGACGAACAGATCGTCCCCCACCAGTTGAACCTGCGTGCCGAGCCGATCGGTCAGCGCCTTCCACCCTTCGAAATCGTCTTCGTCCATGCCGTCTTCGATCGATCGGATCGGATAGTCGCGGCACAGATCCGCGAGGTAATCGACCATGCCATCGCTGTTGAGGCTGAGGCTTTCGCCCGCAACCTCGTACTTGCCGTCCCGGCAGAATTCGGTCGCTGCGCAATCGAGCGCGAGCACGATATCCTCGCCTGGCGAGAAACCGGCCTGTTCGATCGAGGCCATGATGAAATCGAGCGCGACGCGCGTGCTGGCAAGGTCCGGGGCGAAGCCGCCCTCGTCGCCGATACCGGTCGAATACCCCTTGTCCGACAGACCGGCCTTGAGCGTGTGGAACACCTCCGCGCCCCAGCGCACCGCTTCGGCGAGGCTGTCGGCGCCGACCGGCATGATCATGAATTCCTGGATGTCGATCGGGTTATCGGCATGCTCGCCGCCATTGATGATGTTCATCATCGGCACCGGCAGCCGGTGCGCCGCGACGCCGCCGACATAGGAATATAGCGGCAGGCCGCGCGCATTGGCGGCTGCCTTGGCGATGGCAAGACTGGTGCCGAGGATCGCGTTCGCGCCGATCCGGCCCTTGTTGTCCGTCCCGTCGAGGGCGATGAGCGAATAGTCGATGTCGCGCTGGTCCTCGGCGTCGAAACTGCCGAGCAGCAGTTCGCGGATCTCCGAATTGACCGCCTCAACCGCCTTCAGGACGCCCTTCCCCATGTAACGCTGCGCATCGCCATCGCGCAGTTCGACCGCTTCGTGTGCGCCGGTGGATGCCCCGGAGGGTACGGCGGCGCGGCCGAAGCTGCCGTCCGCCAGCAGCACGTCGACCTCCACCGTGGGATTGCCGCGACTGTCGAGGATCTCGCGGCCGTGCAGGTCGATGATGGCTGTCATGAATGTCTCCGGTTCTCGGAAAAAAGATCGGCCCGGTGGGCACGCTGCGGGTGAAAAACAACAGGCGGACCGGGGTTCCGGCCACGCGATCCGGCTTCCCTATTCGCCGGAACGGACCGGCGCAAGGAGCGTTGATTGCACAAATTACATCCTATTACCGCCCCGGCGGACGACACCAACCCATGGAGGGCTAGAAGACATCATGGCCGATACCAAAACCACGAAGAGCACGACCAAGACGACCGGCAAGAGCACCACGCGCAAGACGCCGAAGAAGACCGGCACCGCGACGACTTCGACCGAAACGTTGAGCACGACGACGCCGACCACGGATACCACCGGCACGACGACCGGTTCGGGTGCCAGTGAAGCGAAAAGCCGCTTCAACGCCGCGCTCGAGGAAGCGAAAGCCGGCGCCGCCGCGCTGCGCACCGAAGCCGAAACGCGCGCCAGTGCCTATCGCAACCAGGCCCGCGGCCGTTCGGAAGAATGGAAGGGCGATGCCAAGCAATACGGCGACAAGGCCCGTGGCCGCGCAACCGAACTTGCAACCGACGGAAAGTCGGCGGCGAGTGACGCGATCTCATCGCTCAGCCGCTCGGTCGCCGATGCCGCAACCGATCTCGATGAACGCTTCGGCGAGCAGTACGGCGATTATGCCCGCTCGGCCTCGCGCTATCTTTCCGAAACCTCTGCGAAGCTCGATTCCAAGAGCGTGGAAGAACTCGGCGAAGATACCCGCGAAGCCATCCGTAAGAGCCCGGCTACCGCTGTCGGAATTGCGGCCGTGACCGGCTTCATGCTTGCACGCCTGTTCGGCGGTTCGCGTCGCTGATCGTTCTCCTCGCTTCGCGTCGGCTCCTAGCGAGCCGTGTGAACCCGAAATCGCAGTTCGAGGTGGGAAGCCATGACTGATCAGGTGCGACCGCCCGGTTCCGGGTTGGGTCCAGATGCCGACGACCGCGTCGACGATGTCGGACACGGCGAGGGCGATATGGGCCTCGACGATGGCGATGATTCTTATGCTGCTTCGGATGGCCCGCCTGCCGGTCCGCCTGACGAACCTGCCGTCAAGGACGAGCTGTCGCCCGAACCCCAGTTTGAAGAGGGTTTGATCGACGATGTCAGCCATCTGATCGATGACGGCATCAGCTACGCGCAGGCCGAGATCGCCTTCCAGAAGACCCGGGCGTCCCTTGCCGCGAAGTCGGCCGGGTTTGCTGCGGGTTACCTCGTCGTCTCCCTGTTCCTGCTGCACATCGCGCTTCTCGCGCTCGCGGTGGGATTGATCATGGCGCTTGCGCCGCTGGTCACCATCTGGGGTGCGATTGCTATTGTCGTCGGCCTGCTTCTGCTGGTCACGGCATGGCTCGCACTCAAGGCGAAGGGACGCGCGCAGCGGGCATCGGCCCTCTTCTCGAACGATGCCGAAAGGACGGGCGGATGAGCAATCTTGAACGCCGTTTTCGCGAGGACAAGGCGCTGCGCGATGCCGCCAAGCGCAATTTCTTCGCCGACATCGCCCAGACGCGCGCCGGACTTTCCGGCACCGGCATCGCCGGCCGTGTGGCGGGCCGTGTGAGCGAGGGTGCGCGCGACGTCTTCGACACTGCAAAGGATCAGGCCGACGACAATCGCGGCATCGTTGCCGCGTTGATCGGCGCGCTTGTCCTCTGGTTCGGGCGGGGACCGATCCTCGACCTGCTCGGCCTTTCGGGGGAAGAGGATGACGAGATCGAGGAGGATGCGGCCGCCTATCGCGACGACTATCCGCCCGGCCGTGAGTATCGCCGCGAATATCGCCGCGAATACGACCCTGCACGATACGACCCTGCATACGAACATGAATATCCCGGAGATTACCATGACTACCGAAACGACCGATAAAATACCCCAGGCCCCCGACTCCCCGCCCGCCGCTGGCGCCACGAACGGAACCGGCGAAGCGAAAACCCGCGAGGAAAAGCGCGACGCGCTACGCGCCAAGATCGAAGCAAGCGAGCGTCGCATCGAAGAGCGCAGCTTCTCCGACCAGGCGAAGGAAGCGGCGGTCACCGCCAAGGATTATACCAAGGAAAACCCGCTCACCGTCATCGGCGGCGCGCTGGCAGCCGGCCTTTTGATCGGCCTGCTCACCCGCCCCGGCCGCCGGGTGGTACGCCGTGCCGCGATCGGTACCGCGGGCCTTGCAGGAACCGCCGCAGCCGAAACGAAGCACGCCGGACGCGTTGCAGGCCACAAGAC
>JBARZK010000079.1:0-18669 GCA_049649965.1 Erythrobacter sp. | reverse complement strand
GGAAGGGACAGTCGGCGTTCGCGTTACCGTCACGGCAGAGGGGCGCGCGGCCAATTGCCGTGTCACCCGGTCCAGCGGGTCTTCCTCTCTGGATGAGGGCGCGTGCCGGTCGATGGAGCGTTATGCGCGCTTCAATCCTGCACTCAATGCCGCGGGCAACCCGGTGACGGGTGCGTTTGCGACCAACCTAACCTACCGCTTGGAGTGACGAGACATTTCGGTCGCGGACCGGCCGTTCGGTCCGAACCTGCACAGGCAAATCTTCAAAAGGACTATTCGCAATGACCTTCTACAATCTTATCGCGGCGGCCGAAGCGCCCACCAACGAATTCGGCTTCATGGAAGCCATGGAACAGGGCGGCCCCGTCGCCTGGTCGATCCTCGCGGTGCTCGTCATCATGTCGGTCGGTTCGTTCTACATCCTGTTCACCAAGTGGTTCGAACAGCGCAAGGTGCTCAACCAGTACAAGGGCGTGCGCAACCAGTTCTGGCGCGCGTCCAGCCTTCGTGAAGGCGCGACCAAGCTCGACAAGAACAGCGCCTGGCGCCAGATCGCCGACGACGCGATCGTCGCGCAGGAAAAGCACGGCAAGATGACCGACCAGATGGAAGCGCACGACTACATGCACGGTTCGCTCCAGCGTTCTGAAGACTCGATCAACTACTCGCTGTCGGGTGGCCTGTCGTTCCTCGCATCGGTCGGTGCGACCGCGCCGTTCATCGGTCTGCTCGGAACGGTGATCGGGATCTATCGCGCGCTCATCAACATCGGCATCGAAGGTTCTGCCTCGATCGACAAGGTTGCAGGTCCCGTCGGTGAAGCGCTGATCATGACCGCGATCGGTCTGCTCGTCGCGGTGCCCGCGGTGCTGGCGTTCAACTACCTCCAGAGCCGCAACCGTCGTATCGCCGAGCTGCTGACCGGCTTCTCGACCGACATCCTCGCCTACATCAGCTCCGATGGTGCGGTTAAGCCGAGCGTGAACGCCGCGCCCGCTTCGAAGGCTGCTTCGACCAAGGCGAATGCCACTCCGGCCGCCAAGGGTACCGGAACGCCGGGCGCCCGGACGAACACCAATCCCGCCGGCACGGACGGTGGCGCATCGGCCTCGATGAAGAAGAGCTGATCGATCCGACACGGGCGGAGCGCACGAACCGCGCTCCGCCTGCCCGACCCCTTTCGGCGCATCGAAGCGCGCCGGCTTCAGGGGGCATGAACGGGACGCGGCGCCATCTTCATGGCCCGTCCCGATGGCACGGGGGACCGGGCCGACACGTGAAACAACAAGGAATTCACAATGGCGATTTCGATGGGAGGCGGGGAAACCCCGATGTCCGACATCAACACCACGCCGCTGGTGGACGTGATGCTGGTGCTCCTGATCATCTTCCTCATCGCGGTTCCGGTGGCGATCCAGACGATCGAACAGCTCGAGATCCCGGTCTTTCAGTCGATCGAATCGGAGAACAAGGTCGAAAACCTCCAGCTGACCGTCAGCACCACGGATGCCTCAGGCCGCAATGCCGGTGAGCCCGGTTACGAGGGCGCGGCCCGCAGCGGCGAATGCCGGGTATACTGGAACAACATCGCCCCGGTTTCGTCCGAGGAACTGTTCGACCAGGCCTTCAACCGTCTCGATGCGATCGTGCAGGCGTATCCCGGCGGTGCGGAAGCGATCGCGCAGGATCCCGAAGCGATCCCGCAGGTCCACATTCGCGGCGACGTGAATGCCCCTTGGCGCTGTGTCGCAGGAACGATCTACAACGTGCAGCGCGCGGGCTACCCGACGATCGGCTTCATCTCGAACCCGCAGGATCCGGGCATCTGAGCCCTCATCTGAATAGGAGTAACTGACATGGGTATGTCCGGAGGCGAACTCGACGGCGAGCCGATGCTCGACATGAACATGACGCCGTTGATCGACGTCCTGCTCGTGCTGCTGATCATGTTCATCATCACGATCCCGATCGCCACTCACGCGGTCAATATCGACCTGCCGCAGGGCAATCCCCCGCCAAGCGACATCGATATAGACCCGGTGAAGAACAAGCTGGTCCTGTCCGCGACCGACCAGATCCTCTGGAACGGCGACACGATCGACCAGGGGCAGCTCGTCACGCTGCTGCAGGAAACCACGACCTTCGCGGTCGAGCCGGAACTGCAGTTCGAACCCGAGGCGCTCGCCAGCTACGACCTGTCGGCCAAGGTGCTGCAGATCATCAAGGCGTCCGGCGTCACCAAGTTCGGCTTCGTCGGCAACGAGCAATACCGCGAGTTCCAGGCCGCTCCGCCGGCTGGCTGAGTTCTATCGCATCAAGGTCTTGACCGCTTGAAAAGGGCGTCGCGAGCGATCGCGGCGCCCTTTTTCGTATCAGCGCGATAGGGCGTCTGGTCGCTGTCTAATCGCCATCCAACGCGCGCGGCCCGTCTTCGGGATCGATCCGCATCGCTTCGCCCGCAAGCCCTTCGGCTTCGAGCAGCAATTCGTCGTCGGCGGAGCCTTGCGGCGTGTTCTCCCGCCCGATCAGAACCATGACCGGGACGGCGAGCGGGCTGACGCGTTCGAGTTCGACATGGACCAAGTCCTGCGCCGCGCGGTCGAGCAATTCGCTCAGCCGCCCGATATCGGTCATGCGCGTGCGGGCATCCGCCCATGCCGCTTCGAGCAGCACGTGGTCGGGCTCGTACTTGCGCAGCACGTCGTAGATGAGGTCGGTCGAGAAGGTGACCTGCTTGCCGGTCTTGCGCTTGCCCGGATGCTGGCGCTCGACCAGCCCGCCGATCACCGCGACCTCGCGAAAGGCGCGGCGAAGCAGGTGCGAGCTTTGCACCCAGTCGACGAACTCGTCGGTCAGGATATCGGGCGACAGCAGCGGCCCGGGATCGCTCACCGGCTTCAGCGACCACACCGCGAGGCAGTAATCGTTGGCGTTGAAGCCCATCGGCTGCAGCCCGCGATCCTCCATCCGCTTGGTCACCAGCATGCCGAGCGACTGGTTCGCGTTCCAGCCGATGAAGGTGTAGAACACCGCGTAGTAGCGCTTCTGGTGCGGGAACGTTTCGACCAGCACGTCGCCGGGGCCGGGCATGCGGCTGCGATAGTCCTGCACCTCCAGCCATTCGCGCACGTCGTCGGGAAAGCGCGCCCAGCCGGGGCGGTCGACGAGCATTTCGCGCACCCGGTCGGCCAGGTGCGTCGTCAGCGGCATGCGCGCGCCGCCATAGGAGGGGATCATCGCCGCCTTCTTCGAAGCGCGCACGATCACGTCCATGTCCTGCACCTTGACCACTTCGAGGCTGGTCCCGGCAAAGGCGAAGGTGTCGCCCGGCGATAGCTGCGCGGCGAAACGTTCCTCCACCTTGCCAAGCGCGCGACCCCCGCGCCCGCCCCCTGCGCTGATCCGCACGGTCAGGAACTCGCCGTCTATGATGATCCCCGCATTGATCCGGTGACGCGCGGCCTGGTTGGGGTGCGCAAGCCGCCAGGTTCCATCCTCCGCGCCTCCTTCTTCGCGCACGATCCGCTTGAACTTGTCGTAGGCGCGAAGGGCATAGCCGCCATTCTCGACGAAGCTCAGCACGCGCTGGAACACCGCCTCGTCTACCCAGCTGTAGGACAGCGAGGTGCGGATTTCGGCCAGCAGGGCGTCTTCGTGGAACGGCGCGGCACAGGCGCAGGCCATGATATGCTGGGCGAGCACGTCGAGCATGCCGGGATTGAACGTCTCGCCGTCGCGCTGTCCGGCGTCGACCGCCTCCTTCGCCGCGATCGCTTCGAGGAATTCGAAGCGGTTGCCGGGGACGAGCAGCGCGCGACTGGGTTCGTCGAGGCGGTGGTTGGCCCGTCCGATCCGCTGGAGCAGGCGCGAGGAGCCCTTGGGCGCGCCCATCTGCACGACGAGGTCGATGTCCCCCCAGTCGACGCCCAGGTCGAGGCTGGCGGTCGCCACCAGCGCCCGCAGTTCGCCGCGCGCCATCGCTCCTTCGACCTTGCGCCGTGCCTCGACGCTCAGCGATCCGTGATGGATCCCGATGGGCAAATTGTCCTCGTTGGCGTCCCACAGGTTCTGGAAGATGTATTCGGCGAGAAAGCGTGTGTTGGTGAAGACCAGCGTGGTGCGGTTGCGCTTCAGCTCCTCGTAAAGCTGCGGGATCGCCCATGTCGCGGCGTGGCCGCCCCACGGCACCCGAGCCTCCTCCGGCAGCAGGATCTCGACTTCGGGCTCCGCCCCCGCCTCGCCCAGCACGAGGTCGGCGGCGTGAATCTCGCCCGCGGCATCTTCAGGCTGCGGAGCGAGCCATTCGCGAAAGGCCAGCGGATCGGCCAGGGTCGCCGACAGGCCGACACGGCGCAGCTCCGGTGCGCAGGCCTGCAGCCGGGTAAGTGCCAGCGCCAGCAGGTCGCCGCGCTTGCCGGTCGCGAAGGCATGCACCTCGTCGATCACCACCCGTTTCAGCCCGGCGAACAGCGTCAGGCTCTCGGGATAGGACAGCAGGAGCGAGAGCGATTCCGGCGTCGTCAGCAGGACGTGCGGCGGCTTCTCGCGCTGGCGCTTCTTGCGGTCCGACGGGGTGTCGCCGCTGCGCGCCTCGACCCGGATCGGCAGGCCGATCTCCTCCACCGGGGTGATGAGGTTGCGGCGCACGTCGTGGGCAAGCGCCTTCAAGGGCGAGATATAGAGCGTGTGCAGGCCATCGGGCGGTGGGTCGCCGTCCAGCACCGATGGCGCGAAATCGCACAGCGTCGGCAGGAAGCCCGCCAGCGTCTTTCCCGCGCCGGTGTCCGCGACGAGCAGCGCATCGCGCCCGGCCCGCGCCTTTTCCAGCATTTCCAGCTGGTGGCGGCGCACGCGCCAGCCGCGCGCATCGAACCACGCGGCGATCTCCGGCGGGACGGTCGTGGCGGCGACCTCGCTCAGCGTACGCGCCTTGTGAACCTTGACCGCGCGCGCCGATCGCGCAGCGGGCCGTCAACGGGTCCCCGTCCTGTCGCAGCCATCGGAGAACAAGGCGCCGAAACCAAATTTAACATATGTTCCAATACCTTATTCAAGCGTCAGAGCGTTGCGGACGAGCGCCGGAGCGTGGGACGATCTCGTCCCTCGACCGTTTCATTAACAGCGCCGGGGTTCGGCAGACCAAACTCCGGATAACACGAATGCAACGAATTCGGAGAGACGACATGAACGACCGCTATGACAACAACCGATATGGGTCCGACAACGGGTATCGCCAGGATCAGGACTATCAGCGCCAGCCCGAACAGTTCCAGGACGACACGGGCGGCCAGTATGGCGAAGGCGGCAATTACGGCAGCCGCAGCCCCGACTATCGCGACGACAGCTACGATTCGCAGTTCGACGAACGCGGATATGGCCGCGGCGACCCGTTCTACGGCAATTCCGGCGATAATCGCAGCATGAATCGCTACAGTCAGGGCGGCCGTGACAACGACCGTCAGGGCAACATGTCGCGTCAGCGCTACGACAACGATAGCCAGCGCTACAACGATGACGGCATGCGCGACCGCGGCTTCTCGCAGCGTTCCGACAATCGCGGCTATGGTTCGTCGATGAACTACGGTTCGGGCCAGCAGGGCTACGACGACGACTATTCGCGTGGCACCGGCTATCGCGGCGACGGCTATCGCGACAACAGCGACTTCAACCGGCGCGACGGCAATCGCGGCTATGACAACCAGCGTGGGTATCGCGACAACGATCGCGGGTTCTTCGACAAAGCGGGTGACGAGATTGCCAGCTGGTTCGGAGACGACCAGGCCGAGCGGCGCCGGGTGCGCGACCAGCGCGGCAACGGTCCGGCCAACTACAAGCGCTCGAACGAGCGCCTGCTCGAAGATGCCTGTGAGCGCCTGACGCATGACAACCATGTCGATGCGCGCAAGATCAACGTGACCGCCGAAGACAACGAGATCACCCTCGACGGAACGGTCAGCAGCCGCAGCCAGAAGCGAGCGGCCGAGGATTGCGTGCACAACCTCTCGGGTGTGAAGCACGTGCAGAACAACCTGCGCGTCAGCGACCGCGACGAGTATGCACAGGACTGGGACGACGACAACAATACGACGACCGGAAAGACCGGGACGACCACCGGAACGCGCACGACCAGCAAGACGAGCTGATCGCTAGCCGACTACCCGGCCCACAGGGCATCAAGGGGCCTCGCATCGCGCGGGGCCCCTTTTTCATGCGCGGCGCTAGTCTTGCGCGTCCGCCATCTCGTCGCTCGGCGGCGGCAGGACGGCTTGCGACAGTTCGGTCGCGGCGATGCCGGTGATCGCGGCGATACGTTCGCGCTGCGCCGCGGTTAGGTCGGCATACGCGTTCTGTTCGGGCAGGCTAGCGAAGGCCTCTTCCATGCGCGATTCCATGTCTCCGAACTGGCTCATCATCGCGGGCAGCGCCTGCATGCTGGCGGACATGACCTGCGGATCGGCCATCAGCTGCATGGACTGGGTGGCATAGTCCGAGCCGGTCGGTGTCGCGAAGAACGCGGCGATATCGGAGAGCTCCGCTTCGTCGAAGCGCACCGCATAGGCGCGGCTCAACCCTTCGCGAAACAGCGGCTCCATCAGCGTTGCGGTCTGCGTCATCATGTCCGTCAGGATGGATTGCAGCGCCTCGCCGCGCTGCGAGAACGCGGGGTCGAGGATGGTGGCCAGCTCGACGCGCTCCTCGCTCGACAGAGCCCCGACCTGTTCCTCGCCAAGCGCCAGACGCGATTGCACGGTCCCGGTCGCCGCGAGATCGCCCGACATCATGCCGGAAAGCGGTTCCATCATCGAGTTCATCATGTCCGACATGATTTCGGTGTAAAAACCCTCGGGCGTCATCGTCGCCACGACGGCAGAGGCGGCGGGAAGCCGCGCCTCTTGTTCGGCGGTAAGCTCCTCGGCCTGGAACAAGCCGCTCATCATCTGCATGGCTTCGTCCATCCCGGCCGAAACATCGTCCGTCATGGTATCGGCGGTGTCCTGCGCCATGGCGGGCGCGGCGGACAGCAGCGCGATGCCGGCGGCTCCGGCGAGAATGGTGCGTTTGATCATGCTAAAGGTCCCCTCGAATTGCGGTGACCTTCAATGCCCCATGTTGTCGCCCCGCTCCAGCCCTGAAAGCGCAAGCTGCTCATCGAGTTGGGAGAGCAGGCGCGCGAGGCCGTCCTCGCTCTCGCTTTCGGCCCGCGCGACGAGAACGTCCTGCGTGTTCGAGGCGCGCAGCAGCCACCAGCCGTCCTTCGTGTTGACGCGCACGCCGTCGGTCGCGTTGACTTCCTCGACATCCGGTCCGGGTTCGGTCTCCAGCCGCCGGGAGATCTCGTCGATCGCGGGGAACTTGCGCGCCTCGTCGACCTGGAAGCGCATTTCGGGGGTGTTGACGAGCTGAGGCATCGCATCGCGCAGCGCCGTGATCGAACGGCCCAGCCGCGCCGAAGCGGCGATCAGGCGGACCCCTGCATAGAGTGCATCGTCGAAGCCGTAATAGGTGTCTGCGAAAAAGACGTGTCCGCTCATTTCCCCGGCAAGCGGGGCACCCGTTTCCTTCATTTTGGACTTGATGAGGGAGTGACCGGTCTTCCACATCAGCGGCTTGCCCCCGTGGGCGGCGACATGGTCGAACAGCGCGCGGCTGGCTTTCACATCCGCGATAATCGTCGCGTTTTCGTGGGTCTTGAGCAAGTCCTCGGCATAGATCATCAGCAGCTGGTCGCCCCAGATCACGCGCCCTTCGCCATCGATCGCGCCGATCCGGTCGCCATCTCCATCGAAAGCTACTCCAAAATCGAGCTGCTTCGACGCGACGAGCGCCCGCAGATCCTCCAGATTGGATTCCACAGTTGGATCAGGATGGTGGTTCGGAAAATGGCCGTCGACTTCGGTAAAAAGCAGATGATGTTCGCCCGGCAGCTTCGCGGCGAGCGCTTCGAGAGCGGGACCGGCCGCGCCGTTCCCGGCATCCCAGCCGACCCGCATGGCGGACAGGGCAGCGCGGTCGACACCCGCGATCCCGTCGATCAGGCGCTCGACATACTCGTCCAGGATCTCGATCGTGTCGACGCTGCCCGCCCCGTCGGCCCAGTCCCCCTGTGCTGCCAGTTTCCCGAGCTTCTGGATATCGGCGCCGAAGAACGGTCGCCCCTGAAATACCATCTTGAAGCCGTTGTAATTGGGGGGATTGTGGCTGCCAGTTATCTGTATGCCGCCATGCACGTCTTCGCGTGACGCCTCGGCGTAATACAGCATCGGCGTTGCCGACAGGCCGATGCGAACCACGTCGCAGCCGCTCGCGGTCAATCCCTCGACCAGCGCATGCTCGAGGATCGGCGAACTGACCCGCCCGTCATAACCCACCGCAACCGTGTTGCCGCCTTCGCGCTTCAACAAGGTGCCGAAGCTGCGCCCGATCGCCCGCGCATCGTCGGGGGTCAGGGTTTCGCCGATAATCCCGCGGATGTCGTATTCGCGTAGGATCGTGGGGTCGAAATCATGGTTCATGTGCGGATCTGTCCTGTTCGTTCGCGGCTGTTCGCGTTCCGGTCGTCTTTTGCCGAGGTCGTGTCCCCCGGCTTAAAATAAAGTTCCGGCCATGGCATCGTTCCGGTTCGGGTTGGCTGCCATTGAAACACCAGGCGCCCTTTAGGTCCCTTTCAGACCCCCTTCGCAATCGCGCGGAAGCGGGCGCACGGGAGTTTGGTGTCTACCGTCGATCGTCCTCCCGCTCATCCGGCGCGTGCGTGTTTTCGTCCGGTTCGCCTTCAGGCTGCGCGGAATCGTGAGGCGGCGGCGCGCTGCTGGCAATGGGCGGCGCTTCACCCAGGTCCGCGAGCAGGAGATCGCGCGCTTCGGTGACCTCGTGCACCTTTTCCGACGTGCCGCCCCGGTCGGGATGCACCCGCGTAAGCGCAAGGCGATGCGCTGCAAGGATCTCGGTCCGGTCCGCGCGCGCCGACACGCCGAGCAGGCGCCGCGCCGTCGCCAGCCGCCGTTTCCCGGTATCCGGCCCTTTCGCAAGATCCCAGGGCCAGAACCCGAAGGCCCAGCGAAACAGCACGAAGGCCAGCAGCAGGATCGCGGCGATCTTGATCATGGCCGGTTACCCGCCGTTCAGGCCGGCTCGAGCGCCTTGGGCCCGCGCTCGAATTCGGGGAGCTTGAGGCCTGCCAGCAGGCTTCGCAATTCCTGCCGCGCGACGAGGTGACTTGTGCCGAGATCGCCCAGGTGCCCCTTGTCGAGCAGGGTCAGCCCGGACGGGAAGAGCTCGCGATAGATCACCCGCTCGGACAGTCCGTGCACGACGCGGAAACCCACGCGCTTGGCCATCTCGGTCAGCGCGCTCTCGATCCTTGCGCGGTTCCTTGCCTCGACATGCCCGGTGCGGTTTCGCACCACGACCCAGTCCATTTCGGGACGCTTCCGTTCGATCGTGGCGCGGCTGCGCTTCATCCGCGCTTCCCAGATCAGTTCGGCGAAGAAGGACAGTTTTTTGACCTTGAAGTTCTCCGGATCGACCTGGCCGATCAGGTCGAAGTCGACGAAACTGTCGTTCATCGGCGTCACCAGCGTATCGGCATTCTCGACCGCGAGCCGGGCCAGCGGGTCGTCGCGGCCGGGATTGTCGATGACGAGATAGTCGCAATCCGCCTCCAGCCGCTCGATCTCCGCCAGCAGGTCCTCGGGGCTTTGCGCGCGCGATACCTCGCAGGCCGGCGTCGGCAGTTCGAGATCGCGCCGCTGCATCGTGCGAAAGCGGTTTTCCATGTAGCGGTGCGTGGTGCGCTGGCGCGGGTCGAGGTCGAGCGCGGTCACGTTCGCGCCAAGATAGGACAGCGCGACGGCGATATGGACGGCGGTCGTGGATTTGCCCGTTCCGCCCTTTTCATTGGCGAAGACGATGCGGTGGGCCGTTCCGGAAACGTTGGGACCGGTCATCTTGGGTTGGGCCTCCTCATGCGATGGCGGTGCCGCGAAATGGGTTTTAGCAAACGCCGCAAGCGTCTACTGGCCTTTCGCACGATATCGCAGGGGATTACCGGGTGCAAACTGCGCGCACGCTCGATGTGTTGAGAACGAAGGTCGCGGCCTTGCGCGAAAGCGGGGGGTCGGTCGGCCTCGTGCCGACCATGGGCGCTTTGCACGAAGGGCATTTGACCCTGGTCCGCCGCGCCCGCGAGGAGTGCGAGCACGTGGTCGCCTCGATCTTCGTGAACCCGACCCAGTTCGGCCCGAACGAAGACCTCGACGCCTATCCGCGCCAGCTGGAGCAGGATGGCGCGATGCTGGAAAGCGAAGGTTGCGACCTGCTTTGGGCCCCGGGCACAGAGGCGATGTATCCGCACGGCTTTGCCACCTCGATCTCGGTCACGGGCGTGAGCGAAGGTCTGTGCGCCGCGGCGCGGCCGGGGCATTTCGACGGGGTCGCGACCGTCGTTGCCAAGCTTTTCAACCAGGTGCGACCCGATGCGGCCTTTTTCGGAGAAAAGGACTTCCAGCAGCTCGCCGTCATCCGCCGCATGGCACGCGATCTCGACCTGTCGCAGCCCCATGCGAGGGCGATCGTCGGCGTGCCGACCGTGCGCGAGGCGGACGGGCTCGCCATGTCGAGCCGCAACCGCTATTTGTCGAAGGAACACCGGCGCGCAGCCGCCGTCCTGCCGCGCGCGATGGGCGATACGATCGCGCGGATCGAGGACGGGCAGGAGGTCGCGCCCACGCTCGCCATGCTCGAGGACGAATTGCTGGGTGCGGGCTTCGATCGGGTGGACTACGCAACGCTCGCCGATGCGGATACGCTTGCGCCGCTCGATGTTATGAAGGGCGAACCTGCCCGATTGCTCGTCGCCGCGCGGATCGGCGGCACCAGGCTTATTGACAACATGGCGGTGCAGCGATGATCGATCCTGCCATCCGCACCAAGGGATAGCACTTCATGCTCAAGCACTTCTGGGGATCGCTCCTGTTCACTGCCGGCTGCCTCGCCGTGGGGGGATGGTACGGCTGGACGGTCGAGGGCACGGTCGAAGGCATGCTCTCGATCCTGTGGATCTGCGCGGTTCTCGCTGTCCTGGAGGTGTCGCTGTCCTTCGACAACGCGGCGGTGAACGCCTCCATCCTGAAGGACATGGACCCGGTCTGGCAGCGACGGTTCCTCACTTGGGGTATTGCCATCGCGGTGTTCGGGATGCGGATCGTCTTCCCGCTCGTCATCGTGATGGTCGCAGCCGGGATCGGGCCGATCGATGCGGTCGAACTGGCGCTGAGCGAACCGGACGAATACCAGCGCATCGTCAGCGATGCGCATATCGGGCTGATGGGCTTTGGCGGTGCGTTCCTCGGCATGGTGGGGCTCAAGTTCTTCTTCGATTCGGAAAAGGACCTGAACTGGATCGAGGCGATCGAGCGACCGCTTTCCAAGGTTGCCGATATCGAGGCGATCTCCATCGGCCTCGTCCTGCTCGGGACCTGGGCGACCTCTACGATGCTTGCCGATGCCGAGGCGCTGACGTTCATCATCGCGGCAATCGGCGGGCTGCTGACCTATCTGGTGGTCGAGATCGTCAACCACCTGCTCGAGCCACCCGCCCCTTCGACCGGTGACGTCGCAAGGGCAGGCTTCGGCGCGTTTCTCTATCTTGAAGTGCTCGATGCGAGCTTCTCGTTCGACGGTGTGATCGGGGCCTTCGCGCTCACCAATAATCTCATCATCATCGCCATCGGGCTGGGCATCGGCGCGATGTTCGTGCGCTCGATGACGATCTTCCTCGTGAACAAGGGCACCATGTCGCAGTACCGCTTCCTCGAACACGGGGCGTTCTACGCGATCCTCGCGCTCGCGGTGATCATGTACATCAACACCTTCGCGCATATCCCCGAAGTGATCACCGGGCTGATCGGCGCGGTGCTGATCGGCCTCGCCTTCTGGGCCTCGGTCCGTTCGAACCGGGCCGACGCGAGGACCGCGACGGGGGAGGCGTTTTCGTAACGCCTTTTCTTGACGGCCTTTTCTTGACTGGACGCGGGCGTTGGTGGCAAGGCAGCGCGCCTGAGCCGAGCGGGTATAGCATAGTGGTAATGCTCCAGCCTTCCAAGCTGGCTAGAGGGGTTCGATTCCCCTTACCCGCTCCAGCTTTGCTCCATTTGGCTACTACTTAAGACCCAAACAAAACTTTGTGTCGCGCGCCGCACTTGTGCACTAGCTGCACGCCATGCGCAGCCTTACCCATCTCGAACGCCTCGAAGCGGAAAGCATTCACATCTTCCGTGAAGTCGTGGCCGAAACGCAAAAGCCGGTCATGCTCTATTCCGTGGGCAAGGACAGCTCGGTCATGCTGCACCTTGCACGCAAGGCATTCCATCCCGCGCCTCCGCCGTTTCCGATGCTCCACGTGGCGAGCGGGTGGGACTTCCAGGCGTTGATCGACCACCGCGATCGCACGGTGCGCGAATACGACCTCGACCTCATCGTTGCCGAAAACGAGGAGGCGCAAGCGCAGGGCATCAACCCCTTCGACACCGGGAGCGCGCTGTACAGCGAAGCGCAGCTGACCGAACCGCTCAAACGTGCGCTGACCCAGCACGGTTTCGATGCGGCTTTCGGCGGCGGGCGGCGCGACGAGGAAAAGGCGCGCGCGAAGGAGCGCGTGTTCAGCTTCCGCACCGCCTCGCATCGCTGGGACCCGAAGAACCAGCGGCCCGAACTGTGGAACCTCTACAATGCGAAGAAGAACGAGGACGAGAGCATCCGCGTCTTCCCGATCTCGAACTGGACCGAGCTCGACATCTGGCAATACATCGCGCTCGAAGGGATCGACATCGTCCCGCTCTACAAGTCCGCACCGCGCCCGGTGGTCGAGCGTGACGGCATGCTGATCGTGGTCGACGACGACCGCTTCCGGCTGGAGGACGGGGAGGCGCCGGAAATGCGATCCGTCCGCTTCCGCACGTTGGGCTGCTATCCGCTGACCGGTGCGACCGAAAGCGAGGCGAGCGACATGAACGCGATCATCCAGGAAATGCTGCTCGCCACGGGTTCGGAGCGCCAGGGCCGCGCGATCGACAAGGGCCAGTCCGCCAGCATGGAGGACAAGAAGCAGGCTGGGTACTTCTGATGAACGAACAATCGCCATCCTTCACTGCCGATGCCCTCGTCGCCGAGGATATCGACGCCTATCTCGAACAGCACCGGCACAAGGGGCTGCTGCGCTTCATCACCTGTGGCAGCGTCGATGACGGCAAGTCCACGCTGATCGGGCGCTTGCTCTACGATTCGAAGATGATCTTCGAAGACCAGCTTGCCGCGCTCGAAGACGACAGTCGCAAGCACGGGACGCAAGGCCAGCGGATCGATTTCGCGCTGCTGGTCGATGGCCTTGCCGCAGAGCGCGAACAGGGCATCACCATCGATGTCGCCTATCGCTTCTTCACGACCGAAAAGCGCAAGTTCATCGTCGCCGACACGCCCGGCCACGAACAATATACGCGCAACATGGTGACCGGCGCCTCGACCGCCGATCTTGCCGTCATCCTCGTCGATGCGCGCAAGGGCGTGTTGCAGCAGACCCGGCGGCACAGCCATCTCGTCCACCTCATCGGCATCCGTCACATCGTGCTCGCGGTGAACAAGATGGATCTGGCCCATTACGACGAGGCCGTGTTCGAGCAGATCGTCGCCGATTACCGCGAATTCGCCGAAGAGATCGGCATCGAACGCTTTACCGCGATCCCGATTTCCGGGTTCGAGGGCGACAATGTCACCGCTTCGCCCTCGCCCAACACGCCGTGGTACAACGGGCCCTCGCTCATGTCGCACCTGGAGACGGTGAAGCTGGGCGGCGAAGCTGCGCAGGACCGGCCGTTCCGGATGGCGGTGCAATGGGTCAACCGCCCGCGCGAGAACTTTCGCGGGTTTGCCGGGCAAATCGGCAGCGGGACGATCCGCGTCGGCGACGCTGTTCGCGAGGTGCCGGCGGGCACGACCAGCCGGATCGCACGGATCGTCACGTTCGACGGCGATCTCGATGAAGCGGTAGCCGGGCAATCGGTCACGCTGGTGTTCGAAGACGAGGTCGATTGCAGCCGCGGCGACGTGATCGCGGCCGCCGACGATCCGCCGCAAGCCTCCGACCAGTTCAGCGCGACGATCGTGTGGATGGACGAGGAGGCGATGAAGCCGGGGCGCGGCTACTGGCTGAAGCTTGGAACCCAGACGGTCACCGCCAACGTCCAGCCGCCGAAATACGTGATCGACGTCAACAGCCGCGAACACCTCGCCGCCAAGACGCTCGATCTCAATGCCATCGGGGTGGCAGAGCTTGCCACCGACCGCCCGATCCCGTTCGAACCCTATGCCCGCAGCCGCGAACTGGGCGGCTTCGTGCTGATCGACAAGTTCTCCAATCGCACGGTCGGCGCGGGGATGATCGAGTTCAGCTTGCGCCGCGCGCAGAACGTGCACTGGCAGCCGACCACGATCAGCCGCGAACAGCACGCCGCGATGAAGAACCAAGTGCCGCGCGTGCTGTGGTTCACCGGCCTTTCCGGATCGGGCAAGTCGACCATCGCCAACGAAGTCGAAAAGCAGCTGGCGCTGATGAACCGCCACACCTTCCTGCTCGACGGCGACAACATTCGCCACGGCCTCAACCGCGACCTGGGCTTTACCGAGACCGACAGGATCGAGAACATCCGCCGCATCGGCGAGGTTGCCAAGCTCATGGCGGATGCCGGGCTGATCGTGCTCACCGCCTTCATCAGCCCGTTCCGGGCCGAACGGCAGATGGTACGCGAGATGCTGCCCGACCGGGAATTCATCGAGGTGTTCGTCGACACCCCGCTGGACGTTGCCGAGGCGCGCGACGTGAAGGGCCTCTACAAGAAAGCGCGCAGCGGACAGCTGAAGAACTTCACCGGGATCGACAGCCCCTACGAACCGCCCGAGGCACCTGAGATCCGCGTGAACACCGTCGACATGAGCCCTGCCGAAGCGGCCGAGCACATCATCAGCCGGATACTTCCGCTCAAATGAGCCTTGCAGAGATCGCCGACGCCGAACTCGCCGCCCGGCTCGCGCGCGCGGCTGGCGCGATCCTGCGCGAAGTCCGCGGCAGCGCCATGTTCGAAGGCAAGGGGCTGGGCGCAGCGGGCGATGGGGTTGCGAACGAATTCCTGTGCCGTGCGATACGCGCCGCCCGGCCTGCCGACGGGCTGCTGTCCGAAGAGGAAAAGGACGATACCGAACGCTGCGCCCTCGAACGGGTGTGGATCGTCGATCCGGTCGACGGAACACGCGAATACGGCGAAGGGCGGTCGGACTGGGCGGTTCATGTCGGCCTGTCGATCGGCGGCATTGCGAGCGTGGGCGCGGTTGCCTTGCCGGACCTCGACGGCGGGGTCGTCCTGCGGACCGACGAGACCGTTTCGCTACCCGATCCGGCTAAAGCGCCGCGCTTCCTCGTCAGCCGAACCCGGCCTGCCAAGGAAGCGCTGGCGGTGTGCGATGCCATGTCCGGCGAACTGGTCGCGATGGGCAGCGCCGGGGCAAAGGCGATGGCGGTGGTGCGCGGGGAAGCGGAGATTTACCTGCATTCGGGCGGGCAGTACGAATGGGACAGCTGCGCGCCGGTGGCGGTGGCACTGGCCCACGGGCTGCACTGTTCGCGCATCGACGGATCGCCGCTGCGATACAATCGCGCCGACCCTTACCTTCCCGATCTGCTGATCTGTCGCCCGCAATACGCCGAGCGCGTGCTCTCCGAAGTCGCGCGGGTCAGCTAGGCCGGCCCGCACCCGAGCGCACCGCTAGTTTTTCGGCGCGGCTGTCGATGTGTCGGCGGGCTCTTCTGCGTCCTCGTCGTTCTCGACATCGATGACCATGTCGACACGGCGGTTCGCTGCGCGTCCCCTTTCGTTGGGCGTGCCGTCGGGCCGGGCGTTCGGACGGATGGGGTTCTGTTCACCGAAGGCGATGACCTCGACCCGGTCTTCGGAAACGTCGTTCTCGATCAACCATTCGCGCACGGCTTCCGCCCGTTGCCGGCTGGCACGCATGTTGGCGGCGTCGCTTCCCCCCGCATCGCTGTGACCGCGCAAGGTGATGGCGCCCCCTTCTTCCATCTGTGCCGATTGCAGCGCCTCGCGCAAAGCCGTTTGAGCATCGTCGTCCAGCTGCGACCCGCCATTCGGGAAACCGATCGTGACTTCAAGCGGTTCGAGCACGACGATCGGTGCGTCGGTCGGTTCGACCTGTTCGATGTCGGGACGAAGGATCGATGTGGTCGCGTCGTCGTCAGGGGTCGGCGAGGGGTTGTCGGGCGCCAGAGCGGGCTCGATCTCATCCGATCCCGAGCCGTTCCCGTCGTTGTTGTTGCAGCCCGATACCGCCAGCATGGCGGCGCTTAGTGCAATTACGTAACTGATCCTCATCCCTGTCCTCGATTAGTGCCCTTGTCGGGACCGTCTGTAGCCTCTTTGGCCCTTCCTATGTCGCTTCCGGCTTCGGCATGCCGCCACCGCCACGCTCTTTTCCACGATCCGATGCCTTGTTTTCCTTCGCCGCGCGCCTCGCCGCCTTCTCCTCGGGGGTTTTGACCTTGGGCGGCGAGAACGTGATGATGGTATCGCCCGCGCGCGGCTCTGGCTTGGCGGCGTGGGTAAAGAAGCGCAGGACACCGCTGGAGCGGACCAGCAGCAGCATCGTCGCCGTATCCGGCAGCAATTCCTGCGCGTCCTCGTAGTCGAATTCGTCGGAAAGCTTGGTTTTCTTGAACACCCAGCCCTGCTGCTGTCGCTGGTTCACCTCATCGACGCCATAGCCGCTTTCGAACAGCGCACGCCCGCGCATGCTTTGCGGCAGGGCATGCTTGTTGTCCTTGCCATCCGCGCTCTCGCCCAGCTGGTAGACGCTGTCGCGGCCGATCTCATGCGCGAATTCATTGCAGACGAGCGTGTTGTAGGCTTCGTTCTCCGTCGCCGCGACAAGCACCTGGTAGGGCGACAGGTCGAGATTGTGCTCGGTCGCTTCGTTCAGGATTTCGCCGTGATAATAGGGCAACCCCTCGCGGCGCGCAGCCGCAAGCCTCTGCCAGCTGGAATCGGCGATCAACACCGGCGTCTTGAGCTTTTCCATCTCGCGGGCAAGCGCGATCGTCCAAGGCGTCGAGCCCACGATCAGCAGACCGGGCCGCGACGTACCCTTGATGCCGAGCCAGCGCGCGACGATGTTGATGGTGAAGCCGTGCGCGATAACGGTCACGACGACCACCGCGAAACTCAGCCCGATCAGCAGCTGCCCCCCGGCGATCCCGAGTTCTTCGAGCCGCAGGGCGAACAGGCCGGAAATCGCGACGAGGACGATCCCGCGAGGGGCGATCCACGCGACGAACAGACGCTCGTTCCAGGGCACGTCCGAACCCAGCAGGCTGAGCAAGACCGTTATCGGGCGGACGAGGAACAGCAAAGCAAGGAGGAACAGCAGCGGTCGCCAGCTGGTTTGCAGGTAGGTCAGCTCTTCCCAGTCGAGCGAGGAAGACAGCAGGATGAAAATCCCGGAAACCAGCAGGACCGCGACATTCTCCTTGAACGGGTGGATCGAGCGAATGCTCGACACCTCCATGTTGGCAAGCGCCACGCCCATGACCGTCACCGCGACGAGCCCCGCTTCGTGCTCGATCATGTTGGTAAGAACGAACACCGCGATCACCGTGGTGAAGAGCACCGGCACCTTCAGGTATTCGGGGATCGCGCCACGCGGAAAGAGGTAGCCGATCATGCGCGCCGCGGCGTACCCGATCAGGCCGGAGAGGATCGCGGCGATGATGAGCGGCGGCACAACTTCGAACAGCGATGCGCCCGGCGTTTCGGTGACGCGGCGGAAGTATTCGTAGGCGATCACCGCGCACAGGGCGCCGGTCGGGTCGTTTACGATCCCTTCCCACTTGAGGATGGAGTTGGGGCGCGGCTGCACGCTCGCCTGGCGGAGCAGCGGTATGACGACGGTGGGCCCGGTAACGATCAGGATACCGCCGAACAGGACCGCCACAGGCCACACCAGACCAGCGATATAGAACCCGGCAAGCGCGCCCAAGGCCCATCCGATAAGGACGCCGATCGTGGCGAGGCGCCAGACCGCTCCGCCCGAATGTCGCAGTTCGCGAAGGTCCAGGCTGAGCCCCCCTTCGAACAATATGAGCGCGACCCCCACGCTGATCATCGGGTCGAGCAATTCGCCGAATGCCGCTTCGGGATCGATCATCCCGGTGATCGGTCCGGCGATGAAGCCAGCGGCGAGCATCAGCACGATCGCAGGCCAGCCGGTACGCCATGCGACCCATTGCGCACCGATGCCCAGCGCGCCGACCGCGGCAATTACCAAAGCTTGCGATGTCATCGAATACCCCGAAAACCCGGACACCCAACGCGCAAGGACGCAGGAGCGTTCCGAAGGTCGCCTGCCACGCGCTACTTGCCTTCGAAATGCATGAGGGCGTGGGCTGCGACGTCGACCTCCCGCAGGCGCGCCGCACCGCCCAGGTCCGGCAGGTCGATCACGAACACCGCCGCCTCCACCCGGGCGCCGGCCTTGCGCAGCAATTGCGCGCTCGCGACGGCAGTACCGCCCGTTGCAATCAGGTCGTCGACGATCACCACGTTTTCACCC
>JBARZK010000078.1:0-1972 GCA_049649965.1 Erythrobacter sp. | reverse complement strand
TGGTCTTGCGTGTCTTCAATGAACGGAGCGCCCGGGATTTCCTACCGGCCTCGCAGCGGATAGACGCCAGCCTCATGTCGAACGATCTCAAGCCCCTGTCCCCGCACGCCTTTTTCGCGCGAATAGGGCCTGGAAGTTTTCGCCCCTGGACCGTGTTCCACCTGTTCCATCCTGTAGGAAAGCGCCCCGGTGGCCAAGCGGGCGATCGCCTGCTAAAGGCCCGCGCCCAAGGGGATCGCTGGACATGAATACCGCAACACTCATCAGCCTTGGGCTGTACTTCATCGCCATGATCGGCATCGGGCTCTACGCCTGGCGCAAATCGACCGACACGTCCGAAGGCTACCTGCTGGCCGGGCGCAACTTGCCGCCCTCCGTCGCGGCGCTCTCCGCCGGGGCGAGCGACATGTCGGGCTGGCTGCTGCTGGGCCTGCCGGGCGCCTTGTACCTTGCCGGGCTCAGCGCGGCGTGGATCGGGATCGGCCTGTTCGCGGGCGCCGTCGTCAACTGGATCGTGGTCGCCCCGCGCCTTCGCGAACAGAGCGAGCGATACGGCAATGCGCTCACCATCCCGCAGTTTCTCGCCAATCGCTTTCCCGACCAGGCGACCGCGCTGCGCGTCATCGCGGGTCTGGTGATCGTCGTGTTCTTCACGGTCTACACCGCCGCTGGGCTCGTGGGCGGAGGCAAGCTGTTCGAAACCGCATTCGCCGGGGTGATCCCGGATGCGGGGCTGAGCGATTACATGTTCGGCATACTGCTGACCGCAGGGATCGTGCTCGCCTACACCATGGTCGGCGGGTTCCTCGCAGTCAGCCTCACCGATTTCGTCCAGGGTCTGATCATGATGCTGGCGCTCGTCGTCATGCCGCTGGTCGTCCTGTTCGGCGAAGGTGGCAGCGCGGGCGGATCGCTGGGCGGCGTGCCAGTGCCCGGCTTCATGAGCCTGACGCAGGGTCTCACCGTGCTCGGCTTCATAAGCGCCGTCACGTGGGGCCTTGGCTATTTCGGCCAGCCGCACATCATCGTTCGCTTCATGGCGATCGACACGGTCGAAAAGGTCGCGCGGGCGCGCACCTATGGCCTGAGCTGGATGGCGATCTCGCTTGTCGGCGCAATCGGCATGGGGCTGGCGGGCCGCGCCTATGCCGAGCGAAACGGACTGGTCGTGGAGGATGCTGAGACGATCTTCATCGTGCTGTCCGAACTGCTCTTCAACCCGTTCGTCACCGGCTTCCTGTTCGCGGCCTTGCTTGCGGCGATCATGAGCACGATCTCCTCGCAATTGCTGGTGAGTTCCAGTTCCCTGACTGAGGACTTCTACCGCCTGTTCCTGCGCAAGAACGCCAGCGAGCGCGAGGCGGTGAATGTCGGTCGCATCTGCGTCGCATTGGTGGCGGTGGCGGCTATCGTCATCGCGGCCGATCCGAATTCGCAGGTGCTTGGCCTCGTCGCCAACGCCTGGGCGGGCTTTGGCGCGGCGTTCGGACCGCTGATCCTGCTCGCGCTGACGTGGCCGCGCATGACCGGCGCGGGCGCGGTGGCGGGCCTTGTTACCGGGGCGGCCGTGGTCGGTGCGTGGATCGCGCTGGGCTGGAACAGCAGCCTGCCCGGCGGCGGCGAAGGGCTGTACGAGATCGTTCCGGGCTTCATCGCGGCCTGGATCGCCATCGTCGCGGTCAGCCTGGCAACCCAGCCCGGCCGACCCAGTCGGGACGCCGCGACCGCCTGATCGGTTTCGTGCTTTGCTTCGGACTGCCGATTGCGGCATGTTCGTCGGGGTGGGTGCGACAGGAGAAGCCAGCATGACCGAGGGAAGCAAATCAGGCGTAAGCGGGCCAAGGGTCACTGGGCTCGGCGGCGTGTTCTACGTCGTCGCCGATCCCGAAGCGACGCGAGCCTGGTATCGCGACACCTTGGGTATTGACGGACCCTACGGTCCCCAGCTGGCTTGGGCGGACGAGCCGAAGGC
>JBARZK010000077.1:0-41612 GCA_049649965.1 Erythrobacter sp. | reverse complement strand
GGCATGTGTTTCGCGCGCCTTGGCCAGCGCCTTCGCAGCCTCCGCTTGCGAACCGCGCGCGCTGTCGGCTTGTGCTTTCGCCTGTGCAACCTTCGCTTCGGCTCCCTCGGCCGCTTTCCGCGCTTCTTCCGCCGCATGCGCCGCGTCGCGCCAGCGAGCGAAGACGAGCCGCGCCTCGACCGTCTGGATCCGCTCGCTCAGCGTCCGGTATCGCTCCTCCTGCTTTGCCTGCCGCCGCAGCGAAGAAATGCGGGCGTCGAGCCCGGCCATCAGGTCTTCGAGCCGCGCGAGGTTCCCCTCTGTCTGCCTCAGCTTGCTCTCTGCGTCCTTTCTGCGCACGTGAAGGCCCGCAATGCCCGCGGCTTCCTCCAGCATCTGGCGACGCTCGGCGGGCTTGGCAGCGATGACCTGCGCGATCTTGCCCTGGCTGACCAGCGCCGGGGAATGCGCGCCCGTCGCGGCATCGGCGAAGGTGAGGGCGACATCCTTCGCCCGCACGTCGCGCCCGTTGACGCGATAGGCGCTGCCGGCCCCGCGCTCGATCCGGCGGGTAACGACGAGGTCTTCGTCCTCATCGTCCCGGGCGTGCAGGACGACTTCGGCAAAAGCGCGCGCCGGTCGGCTGTCGGTGCCTGCGAAGATGACATCTTCCATGCCGCCGGACCGCATGGATTTGGGCGAGTTCTCGCCCATGACCCAGCGAATGGCCTCGAGCAGGTTCGACTTGCCGCAGCCATTGGGGCCGACGACCCCGGTCAGCCCCGGTTCGATGCGCAGTTCTGCCGGCTCGACGAAGCTCTTGAAACCGCTGAGCCGGAGCCGGTGGATCTGCATCAGGAAGGGCCCCCGCGTCCCGTCCTACTCCCGCCGCGCGCCGGCGCGCTGCAGGATGGGTTCGAGTTGGTCCCAGCTGCTCACGTCGAGCTTGCGCCCGTTGAGGAGGAAAGTCGGCGTCGAGTTGATGGCGAGTTCCTCGCTTTGCTCGGCCGAATTGTTGGCGATCCGCTCGATCGTTTCGGTATCGGACAGGCATTGGCGCTGCTGGTCCGCCGACAATCCGCGCGCGGCGAAGAAGTCGATCAGACCGGCGGCCTGCGCGATCTGGATGAAACGCTGGTCGACCGGCATGTTGCCCGCCGCTTCGTAAGCGGCGCTGTTCTGATCGACACTGGCGAAGGTGGCCGACAGGTTCTCCCACGCCTGGTCCGAGAGGATCTGCATGTTCTCTTCGGGTCCGCAACGCACCAGCGTCGCGATGGTAAGGTCGATCGGGTCGCGCACGAGGTTACGCTGCTCGAAGCTGAGGACGCCGGTTGCGACGTATTCTTCGATCCCCGGCTTGCCGGTCGCGGCGAAGTTCGCACAGCCTCCGCAGGTGTGGGACGCATATTCGACGAGCTTGAGCGGTGCATCCGGATTGCCGAGCACGTAGCCATCGGCATCGCTGACGGCGACGGTCTCGCCCCAGTTCTGGCCTTCGGGTGCGGCGATCGGAGCGATCACATCGCCTTCGGGTGCGCCTTCGGCTTCATCGCCGCAGGCAGCGGTCGCGAGGGAGAGGGGGGCGGCGAGGGCCAGCGAAAGCAGGCGGCGGGGCGATGTCATCGTGATCAATCCTCCGGTCGGACGGGAACTATACCCCCTGCGCCTCGGAGCGGAAGCGAACGTGGCGGGAGGTGGCGCGAATCTGTTGAAAACGTGTCGATAGCGCGGTGCCTTACGATTCAGGGTCCTGCACGCCAAGCTTGTGCGAAGTGCTCGGCCGGGTGCTGAATCGTTCGAGCAGGACCGGCTGGAGCGCGTCCCACGAGTGGACGCTGGTCAGCAATTCGCCATCGAGTGCGAAGCTCGGCGTGCCCGGGACCGCGAATTCGTCCCGGTCGGCGTTGCCCGCGCCGATCAACGCCAGCGCCGCGTCCTCGTCGGCCAGGCAGGTGTTGATGTCGGCGATCGAGGTGCCGCGCTTTGCCAGCATGTCGTCGAGGTCGAGCGCGCGCGCCGCGCTAAGCCGTGCCGAGGCATCGCCGCGCGCCCAGAGCGCCTGCTGGCTTGCCGGCGCGCTGCGCGCCTGTTCCAGCCAGTCGTCCTGCGAAAGCATGTACATGCGATGCCGGTTCTTGAACCCGTCGACAGGGCCGCACTGCACCAGCATGGAGACCGTCAGGTCGAGGACGTTGCGGATGACCGGACGAATCTCGAGGTTCATTTTGCCCGGCGCCAGCAATATCATGTCGAGCGCGCCTTCGCCTTCGCGCGTGAAGCTCGCGCAATGGCCGCAGGTATAGCTGACGAACTCGATCAGGCTCGCATCGGCGTCGGGATTGCCGATCAGGTGCCCGCGTTCGGTACGCTCGATGTCGGCATGGTAAGAAGCGCGCCGACCGTCTCCCTTGAAAGCGCTGTCCGGATTGGCAAGCGATTCCTGCCCGCGATCGCCGTCCTGAGCGAGCGCCGACCCCGTCGGTGCGAGGGCCAGCAGCGATACGGAGGCAAGGGCAGTGAAGAACGTCCTGGTCATTTCGGCTCCGTCATTCCTAGTCGTCTTTCCCGGCACCATCATCGCCAAGTGACCGGGCGAGCGATTCAAGCACGGTTCGTAATTCGGGATCGCCGATATCGCGCAGGGAATCACCCAGTTCCATCGGGATAGGCTTGAGCGATGGCGGCGCCCTGGCTGGCTCCTCAGCACGGGGCGGCTTAACCACGCCTTGCCGGATTTTCACGCGGGCGACCGCGGCGTAGCCGAAAAACCTGTTCACCCGCTCCATGATCTCCGGCGTGACCTGCTGGATTAGCGGCGCATGGGCCGGCGTGACGACCAGTTGCAGGATGCCGTCCGTGCGTTCGCCAGGCGGAAAGCGGATCGCTTCCGGGGCGCAGACACGCGCATGCGTGGGCCCGACGATCTCGGGCCAGCGGGTGACCACGGAGCTTTGCACGAAGCCGAAGCGGCGGAACGCGGTGCGGCCGATTTCGGGCATGAGTTCGCCGATCGCCTTCGCGCCGCGACCGCGCGGGCGCTCATAGGGCTTTGCGGTCTTGCGCGTCTTGCGAGCGCCCGCCTTGCTGCCCGATCCCGATCGCGCGTTGCCCGTTTTGTCCGTGTCGCTTCCCATCCTGCGGGCCGCCATGCCATAGACCGCGCGTGACCGCCAGTATCTCCGCTTTGCTGCTCGACTGGTATGATGCCCATGCCCGCTCGCTGCCGTGGCGCAATCCGCCGGGTTTGCCGCCGCCCGACGATCCCGACTGGCCGTACCGCGTCTGGCTGTCCGAGATCATGCTGCAGCAAACGACCGTGGCGGCGGTGAAGCCGTATTTCGCCAAGTTCGTCGAGAGATGGCCGACGGTCGAAAACCTCGCGCAAGCGGAAGACGAAGAGGTGATGGCTGCCTGGGCGGGGCTTGGCTATTATTCGCGGGCGCGCAACCTCATCAAGTCGGCCCGGCAGGTCGCGGCGCAGGGTGGCTTTCCCGAAACCGAGAGCGAATTGCGCAAACTGCCGGGGCTGGGCGCCTACACCGCCGCATCGGTTGCGGCGATTGCTTTCGGTGAACGGGCGGTGGTGGTCGATGCGAATGTCGAGCGGGTGGTGGCCCGGCTGTTCGCCATAGACGAGCCGCTGCCCGGCGCGCGCAAGGCGATCCGCGCAAAGGCCGAGACGATAACACCGGAGAACCGCGCGGGGGACTTCGCGCAGGCGATGATGGACCTCGGCTCGCAGATCTGCACCACGCGCTCGCCGCGCTGCCTGCTTTGCCCCGTGTCGCATTCCTGCGAGGCGCGGAAGACGGGCGAGCCCGAGCGCCTGCCGGTCAAGCCCGCGAAAAAGGCAAAGCCCGAATGGCGCGGCACGGCGTTCTGGATCGAGCGAGACGGGGAGAGCGAAGCCGAGGTGTGGCTCATCACCCGTCCGGGCAAGGGGCTTCTTGCAGGCATGAGAGCGCTGCCGGACGACGGCTGGAACGCTGGCCGCGACGGTTCCGGGAAGCCTCCGCTCGAAGGTGAGCAGGTAAGGCAAGGGTCGGTGCGCCACGGGTTCACCCACGCCAACGTCGTTCTCGACGTGGTAACCTTGCGGGATGCCGGGCAACCGTCCGGCAAAGGCGAATGGTGGCCGATCGAGCGTCTGGAGGAGGCGGGTTTGCCCACACTCTTCGCAAAGGCCGCGCGATTGGCGCTGGCCCGCGAATAGCTGCTGCGATCAGATGAAACCGCCGCCGAGCATAAGGCGTACGACCGCTATCAGCAGCACGACGAGGCAGAAGTTTCGCCCCCCGGTGCGCGAGGAAAGCGCGCCCAGAGCGATCCCGAGGGCGATCACTGGAAGCGCGAACCAGTTGCCCCATCCCAGAAGCGGGATCTGCGAGGGGATGACGATGACGAGGCTCAGCAAGCCGAGCAGGTATGCAAGTAGATTTCCCATGTGTGTTATATGGCTACGACACCGCGCCAAGGCAACCCACGATTGACCCCGCTGCCCATCTCCCGCAAACCTTCGCGCCAGACCTTTTCGGAGAATGACTGCATGGCATTTCGTACCTTCGACCCGGCAACAAGCCTGCCGGATCTATCGCGCCGATCGCTGTTTCGCGGTGGCGCTGGGCTCGCCGCCTTTGGCGCGCTTTCGACCCTGCCCCTTGGTCGCCAGCTGCTCGCGCACGACGCGTCGGAAGCATGGCCGAATGTCGCCGCGCTCGCCCGGCGATACCTGTCCGAAGGGAAGGTCGCGAACCTGTTCGTAACTTTCGGCTGGGGCCAGGAAGATCATGTCCACACGGTCGGCGGCGGCAGGCTGTCGCTGGATGGATCGACGCAGGTGGACGAGAACTCGCTCTATCGCATCTATTCGATGACCAAGCCCATCACCGGCATGGCGACGATGATGCTCGTCGACGAAGGCGCGCTCGCACTCGACATGCCACTTTACGAAGTGCTCCCGGCCTATCGCGACATGATGGTCCAGATCGAGTATGACGGGGCGATCACGCCGGACAATCTCGTCCCTGCCGAACGCCCGATCACCATCCGGCAATTGCTCACCCATACCGCCGGGCTTGGGTACGGCATCGTGCAGGATGGGCCGATCGTGGAGGCCTATACCGAGCGGGGGCTCGTCCCCGGACAGGTCAGCCGCCTGCCGATCCCCGGCATCGGGCGGCCCGAGGCGGTCGACAGCCTCGAACTGTTCGCCGACCGACTGGCGGAACTGCCGCTGGTGCTGCAACCGGGCACCAAGTGGAGCTATTCGGTGGCGCTCGACCTGCTGGGCCGGGTGATCGAGGTGGCGAGCGGCAAGAGCTTCGATGCCTTCCTGCAGGAAAGACTCTTCGACCCGCTTGGAATGGAGAGCACATTCTTCCGCGTGCCGGAAAGCGAAGTCGGTCGGTTCACCGACAATTACGCGGTCGTCAACGACAAGCCCCTGCCGATCGACCCCGCCAGCATGTCGGTCTATCTCGACGAGCCTGCCTTCCCGTTCGGCGGCGCGGGCCTCGTCTCCAGTCCGCGCGACTACGACCGGTTCCAGCGCATGCTGCTGGGATACGGCAAGCTCGGCGACCGGCGGATCATGAGCGAAAGCGCGGTGCGGACCGGCACCTCCAACATCCTGCCGGACACTGCCACCACCGATGGCACGTGGGTCGCGGGCCAGGGCTTCGGCGCGGGCGGACGGGTCGTGGGCAACAGCTACGGCTGGGGCGGCGCGGCTGGCACGCTGGCGAGCGTCGACTACGACCTCGGCCTGCGCGCCGGTCTCTACACCCAGTACATGCCGAGCGAGGCCTATCCGATGCGCGAGGAGTTTCTCGCTGCCTACACCGCCGATCTCGAGCAGATGCGTCAGCAGCGCGCCGCGTGATGGCGCATCCCGCTCACCCCGAACTCGCCCGCACCGGCCCGATTGCCTTTGCCGGTTCGCCGATCGAGCGCGCCGACCAGATCCGCTGCGACCCCGAGCAGCTTGCCGCGCAGATGAATTGGCGCGCGCGGGTCCTGCTGCTGGAGGACCTGCTGCCGCAGATCGACGACACTGGCGCGCTTGTCTGGGGAACGCTGGCCGATGTCGCCGAGGATGCCGAACTGGTGTTCCTCGGCCTGCTGGACGAAAAGCCCTGCTTCGCCGCCGTTCCCGATAGCGGAGCCGGAGGTCCGGCCTACGCCATGCCGCGCGCATGGGCGGCGATGCAGCAGCTCTCCCCCGAAGACCTTTCTATCTATGGCGGCGCTCGCAGCCTCGTCGACTGGCACGCGCGCCACCGCTTCTGTGCGCGCTGCGGCTCGACTACTAAGCTTGCCAAGGGTGGGTGGCAAAGATCCTGCGACGATTGCGGGGCGGACCATTTTCCGCGCACCGATCCCGTTACCATCATGCTGGTCGAGAATCCGGAATTGAACGGGGGCAGCCTGCTCCTCGGCCGCCAGCCGCGTTTTCCGCCGCGCAGCTTTTCCGCGCTCGCCGGGTTCGTCGAGCCGGGCGAGACGATCGAGGAAGCGGTCGCGCGCGAGGTATGGGAGGAAGCGGGCCTGCGGGTGCGCGACGTCGAATACATCGCCACGCAGCCCTGGCCGTTTCCCAGCCAGCTGATGATCGGCTGCCATTCCATGACCGACGACGTCGAGATCACGCTCGACGAACTGGAACTGGAGGAGGCGCGCTGGTTCAGCCGTGCCGAGGTCGCAATGGCGATGGAGGATGCAAAGCAGGATGGGGCGGGCGAAATGGCGCCGTTCGGCGTCCCGCCACCCACCGCAATTGCGCACAGCCTGCTGCGCTGGTGGCTGGAGACTAGGACATGAGCGAACCCGACACGCTGACGATCGATATCTATTCCGATGTCGTGTGCCCATGGTGCGCGATCGGATACGGCCAGTTGAAAAAGGCGCTGGACGAACTGGAGGGCGAGATCGCGGCGCAGGTGCGCTGGCGCCCGTTCGAACTCAATCCCGACATGCCCGAACGGGGCGAGGAGCAGGAAGCGCACCTGCGCCGCAAATACGGCCGCTCCGCCGAGGAAGGCGCCGCGGTCCGATCCCAGATGAAGCAGATTGCCGACAGCGCCGGTGTCTCGCTGTCCTACGAGGGCGAAGGCGACGCGCCGCCCGCGATGATGTGGAACACGCGCGACTGCCACAAACTGCTCGGCTTCGCGCTGGAACAGGCCGGTCCCGAAGCGCAGACGCGCCTGAAGCTCGCCTTGTTCGAGGCGCACTTCAACCACCGCGCGAACCTCTCCGACCGCGACGTCCTGCTCGACATCGCCGCCGACGCAGGCCTGCACCGCGAGGCGGCGAAGGCCGCGCTGGACGACGAGGAACTCGAGGCGCGCGTTATCGCCGAGGAACGCGAGGCGTGGGACCACAACATAACCGGCGTCCCCGCGATGATCGTCAACGGCGCATTCCTGATCCCCGGCGCACAGTCACCCGAAACGTACGTGAACGCCCTGCGGCGCGTGGCGGAGAAGAGCCGGGCTGCGGAGTAGGGTAGGTCAGCGGTAAAACCTTACGCAGCAGCAAGCCTTTCGGTCATCCGCACGTCGATCGTCGGCAGGACACCTATTTCCGGCGCGGCGAAAAGGTGGCCCTGCATGTACCGGATGCCCAAATTCTTGAGGGTTTCGAACTCGGCTTCGGTCTCGATCCCCTCGGCGACCAGCAGCACGTCCAGTTCCCGGCATAGTTCGATCACGCTCTTCACGATCGTCGGTCTTCGCGAACAGGTGTCGATGTTGCGGATGAGGTACATGTCCAGCTTTAGCGCGTCCGTCGCAAGGTCGGCGAGCAGGCCAAGGCCCGCATGTCCGTTGCCGAAATCGTCGATAGCGGTTGTAAAGCCCAGCGATCGGTATGCGCGCAGGATCTCGCGAACATGAACCGTGTCGAGCCGCTGGTTTTCGGTGAATTCGAAAATCAGCCGCGATGTCGGCATTCCGGTTTCCACCGCGGTCTGGAGGGTCAACCTGAGGCATGCCATCGGGGAGTAGACGGCGCTGGGAAGGAAGTTGACGGATAGCTTCGCATCGGTTTCGAGCAATCCGGCCTTCACCGCGTCCCTTATCGCGTTGACCCGGCAGGCCTGGTCGAACGCGTAACGGGTTTCCTCGGTCACGCAGGACAGGATCTCGCCAGCTGTCTGCCCCGCGGAGCCACGCACGAGTGCTTCATAGGAATACGGACGGGCGGATTCCACATCGACGATCGGCTGGAACGCGGTGCGCAGCTCGAACGGGAATTCCACCCCGTCCTTGCATGCTTCACACTTCTTGCTCACGGTCTGGCCTCGTAGTTGCCTAGACGGTGGCCTTAGGGAGGGAGGGCTAAAGAAACCCTCAAAAGTTCGGATTTTTCAATCCGTACCATCCCGCATGGAAGTACTGCGGAAGTCAGTTCGCGATTGAACTTGATCAAATCGGCGAACGGTGCGGACCATGCTTGGGGCAGGTGGAATACCGGTAATCGAGGGTCCACGCATCGTCCGGCCATAAAAAAGCCGCGCCCTTTCGAGCGCGGCTCTTTCGTCGTTCCTGGCGGCGAAGCCTAGTTCGCTTCGCCCTTCTTGATCTTTTCCATGGTCTTGTCGCCCTTGCGCGCGTCCTGCTCCGGATTGTCGGAGCCGACGACCGGCTCGCGGTTGTCCGGGTTGGTCGCACGGTTCAATTCGGCGCGTTTGCCCACGCGGACATTCACGTCCCCGCCCGAGGCGTTCTGATGGCCGGGGGTGTCCTGTTCGGTGACCTTGTCGATCATGTCGTTGTCTGGGTGGCGGCTCTGGCGTTCGGGCATTCGAAATCTCCTTTACCCGATCAATGGGCCGGCGGGGGTTGTGGTTCCGAACCGCACCGACCTCGCGCGACGAAGCGAGACGCGCTTTGGTTTGACAAATGCCCCGCGCCATTGTCGATTGCCGGACGGGATCCCTGCCATCTTCCAAGGAGCCGATCGATGTACCATCCGCTGACCCGCCTTACTGCCGCCGCTGCAATGGTGGCTGCACTTGCCGCCTGTAGCGAGGAGAGCGAAACCGGCATGGCGAGCGGCCCGGAACCGGCGGAAATCGCCGAACGGCAGGACAATTTCGAAAGCATCGGCGACAGCTTCAAGGCGATCCGCGCGCAACTGGAAACCGACAGCCCGGACCTTGCGAGGATCGAGACCGCCGCGCTCGACATCAACCAGCGCGCCGGCAATATCGAGAATCACTTTCCAACCGGCAGCGGACGCGAGGACGGTTTCGATACCGAGGCGCTGGCCACGATATGGGAGCGTCCCGGGGACTTCGCCGCCGCCCACGACAAGCTGATCCAGGAAAGCGAGGAGCTGGCCCGGCTCGCCGCCGCGGGCGATCCGGCAGCGGTTGGCGCACAGGTCGGTCCGCTCGGCAATTCGTGCAAGGATTGCCACGATATCTTCCGCCTCGACGACGACTAAGGCGATGGCGTCGCGCCGGATAAAGGTGTGGGACTGGCCGGTCCGGGTCACGCACTGGAGCTTCGCCGTGCTGGTCCCGGCGATGTGGCTGATAGCGGAGAACTCGCTGTGGGGCTGGCATACGACACTGGGGGTCGTGCTGCTCGGACTGCTGGTGTTCCGGCTGCTGTGGGGTTTTCTGGGCACTCGGACCGCACGCTTCACCGATTTCGTCCGGGGGCCGGGACGCTTGACGGCCTATCTGCGCGGCGGAGACTCCGAAGCGGTCGGCCATTCGCCGCTTGCAGCTCTGAGCGTGCTCGCATTGCTCGGCGCGATGTCGGCGCAGGTGGGCATGGGGCTGTTTGCGGGCGATCCTTTCGACGGGGCCTCGGGTCCGCTCAACCCGCTGGTCGGGGTCACGACGGCGGACCGGCTGACCGAATGGCACGAGACATTCTATCTGGTCGTCCTGGGCCTCGCCGCGCTGCACATCGCGGCTATCGCGTACTACACCTTCATTCGCCGCGATCGGCTCGTCGGTCCGATGGTGACTGGTCGGCGCGAGGTCGATCATGCGAAAGAGGGAACGGGCTCTGTTTCGACGCTGGGCCTGTTGGTCGCGGTGATCGTCGCGGTCGGCATCGCTTTCTGGGTCGAATGGGGCGCACCGCCGCTCGGCGGGTAGGGCGCCGTCAGATCAAGGCCAGCTTCTCGAGCTTGGCTGCCAGTCGTCCCGGTAGCGCGTCACCGATATCCTCGCCGGGCGCGAGATCGCGCGGCGGCTCGCCCTTGAGATAGCGCCAGCCCTGGTGCGCGCGCTTCGGTTTGGGGTGGATGCGGACCAGCACCGGCTCGAGCTCGATATGGCAGCGACCGTCTTCGGCATCGGGGAAACCGAGAATGGTCGAGCGGGCGACCAGCGCGTGATTGACGATCCAGTACAGCGAGCCGCCGATCAATTCCTCATGCCGCTTGGGCCGGTAGCGGGTGGTAAGGCGCACCACGTCGCGTCCTTCGAACCGCTTGGCGAGATCCTCCACGCTGTTCGCCCCGAAAGCGATCTTGGTCATATGAAGCGGCATGGTGGTTCATGTGGCGCGCCGCCCGGATTGATCAAGTTGTCGGGGTCACGCAATCGACAAGCCACCGTCCACGATGAACGGGGCACCGGTCGCAAAACGGCTTTCGTCGCTAGCGAGGTAGACGATCAGGTGCGCGATATCCTCCGGCTCTCCCATGCGGCCGATCGGCTGGGCTAGCGAGAATGCCTCGCGCGTCGCATCGGGATCGGGCGTACCGGCGATCACGCTCTCGACATTGGGGGTGAGGATGGTGCCCGGCTGGACGGTGTTGACCCGGACGCCATTCCCCTCTCGCGCGCACCACAGGGCGATGGACTTGGACAGCATGGCCACCGCCGCCTTTGCCGAATTATAGGCGGCGAGGTCAGGCGAAGGCTTGTTCCCCGCGGCGGAGGAAAAGTTCACGACAGACCCGCCGCCGCTTCTGGCGATCAGCGGAATGGCCGCCTTGCAGCCCATGAAGATTGAATCGACATCGACGGTATAGCAGCGGCGAAAATCTTCGGGCGATATGTCCATCAACGAACCGAAGACGGTGATCGCCGCGTTGTTCACCAGCACGTCGAGCCTGCCGTGGCGCGCCTCGATTTCGGCAACGATCTCTTGCCAGCGATCCCAGTCGGTCACGTCCTGAGGCAGGAATTCGCAGCCCAGTTCCTCCGCGGTCGCCGCACCCGCCTCCTTGTCGATATCGGTGATGATGACGTGCGCGCCTTCTTTCACAAGCGCCTTCGCCGATGCCTTTCCCAGCCCCATCGCGCCACCTGTCAGCAGCACGACCTTGTCCTGAACCCTGCCCATATCCTTCTCCTCTCGGGAAAGGAGCTAGAGCGGAGCCAGACCTGCCGCCACTGCCAAACCTAAGAAGGCGAAGAAGCCCATGGAGTCGGTGATCATGGTGACGAAGACACTCGATGCGACCGCCGGGTCCTGTCCCAGCCGCTCGAAGATCACGGGAACGAGAACGCCGGCAAGGCCCGACACGGCGATATTAAGCACCATCGCGATCGCGATGACGACGCCCATCGGCCACCCGTACAGCGCCCCTGCCGCGATCCCTATAAGCACCGCAACCGTAGCGCCGTTGAGCATGGCCACCCGCAGTTCGCGCCAGACGATCCGCCAGGTGTTCGCCCGGGTCAGCTGATTGGTCGCGATCGCGCGGACCGATACCGCCATCGTCTGGGTGCCGGCATTGCCACCGATGCTCGCGACGATCGGCATGAGCACGGCGAGCGCGACCAATTCCTCGATAGCGGCGCCGAAAAATGCGATGATCGCGCTTGCCACCACCGCCGTGCCGAGGTTCGCGATCAGCCACCGCACGCGGCTCGAATAGGCTTCGCGGATAGGTTCGTTGATGTCGCCATCACCGGCGCCGGAAAGGAGCAGCGTATCCTCGCCCGCTTCCTCGGAGATGATATGGACGATGTCGTCGACGGTCATCTGGCCTACCAAACGCCCGCTCGCATCGACCACCGCCGCCGAGATCAGCGCGTATTTCTGGAACATCAAGGCGACCTCTTCCTGATCCATCGTCACCGGGATCAGGGTCTGGTCGCGCTTCATCACGTCGGTCAGCGGAATGTTGCGCGGGGTCGTCAGGATCCAGTTCAACGCGCATGTCCCGACCGGGCGGAACGCCGCATCGACAACGAATACTTCGTGGAAATCGTGGGTCAGGTCGCCTTCGATCCTGAGGTAGTCGATGAGATCGCCGATGGTCAGGTGTTCGGGCACCGCCATGACCTTGCGGCTCATCAGCCGTCCGGCGGTCTCTTCCGGGTAGGACAGGGCCGAATTGACTGCAGCCTGCAATTCCGGCTCGAGCTCTGCAATGATCGCGCGCTGATCCGGCTCGTCGAGATCCTCGATCAGCTGGACCGCGTCGTCGGTTTCGAGCTGTTCGGCGATAATGGCGACCGCTTCGGGCGGCAACGCCTCCATCATCCGCTCGCGCACGTAATCGTTGAGCTCCGCAACCACCTCGACGCTCATGAGATCGGTGATGGACGCGGCGAGCAGTTCGCGCTGTGTGCTGTCGATCAGCTCGATCAGGTCGGCGGTGTCGGCTGGGTGAAGCGGTTCGACCAGTTCGTAAACCGCCGCCTTGTCGCCCGCTTCGAGCGCCGCGCGCACGGCCGCGACGTATTCGGGCTTCAGCCGGTTTTCCTCGTCATGGCGTTCATCGTCGATGCGATCGTCGGGACGTGCCTCGTCCTCCGCCTCGGCGCGGTCCTTCACCAGCAGGTCTTCCTCGCCCGGATCGTTCGAAACGCGTTCGTTGGCCATGCGCGCGGGTTTACGCCGCAGCGCACCAAAAGCAAGCGGGTGACACGAGGGTATGGAATGCTAGAGAACGGTCATATTCACCCCTGACCAGAATACCGAATTGGAGAAACACATGGCCGACCAGACTTTGACCCTCACGCTCGACACCGGCGATGGCGAAAACAAGGACGTGACGATCAAGCTGCGTCCGGACCTCGCGCCCGGTCATGTCGAGCGGATTACGAGCCTTGCGAAGGAAGGTTTTTACGACGGCGTCGTCTTCCACCGCGTCATCCCCGGTTTCATGGCGCAGGGCGGCGATCCGACCGGCACGGGCATGGGCGGTAGCGACCGCGACGACCTGAAGGCCGAGTTCAATTCCGAGCCGCATACGCGCGGCACCTGCTCAATGGCGCGCACCCAGGTCCCCGACAGCGCGAACAGCCAGTTCTTCATCTGCTTCGACGATGCGGAGTTCCTCGACGGGCAATACACCGTCTGGGGCCAGGTGACCGAAGGCATGGATCACGTCGATGCCCTGCCCAAGGGCGAGCCGCCGCAAAATCCGGGCAAGATCGTCAAGGCCAGCGTAAGCTGATTTCTCGTGGATCCGGCTGCATCTCCGACGCGAGCAAGCGTGAGGTGCAGCCGGGCCCGGTTGATTCAAGGCAAACGCTGCTGCGACGAATTTGCATGTTAGGCAAGGCGGAATGAGATGCACTCGCATCTAGAGCTGCAAATGATTATCACTTTTAAGTAGCTGAAAAACAACATGTTTTTCTCGAGATCATGGAACTGACCTGCTAGGAAGCCGTTGATTGGGCATAGAGAGCGCCGGATCAGGCGTCCCAACGCAACTATAGGAGTTCCCCATGCAGTGCTCGAAATGTAAGTTTTTCAATACGTCGCAGAGCGAATGTCGTCGTTACGCCCCGTCGCCGGCGGAAGGTGACAAGAAGGCGCATTGGCCGACTGTTGCAGCCGAAGACTGGTGCGGCGAGTTTGTGGCGGCCGGTGGCGAACGCGTCGCGGCCTGACCTTCTGCGACTCCGCTGAAGCTACTGAAAGGGGCGTACCGAACATCGGTGCGCCTCTTTTGCTTTCCCGGTATCTGTTGCTTCGCCTTGAACGCATACATTTTACGTCACGAGCCTTGACATCTCAGTTTCTGCGTCTCATTCTCAATAGCAAGGAGATTGACCGCATGATCGAACAGTTTCGTGTCGTTTGGAACGGACAATGCCAGAAGTGCCGCAATCCGGAGCAGGATAACGAACCTGATGGTGCCTTTCCGCCGCGCAGCGAAGGGCGGGTGGCGCGCTGGGCGCTCGAACGCGCGGCCGCGATCCTGCAGGTTTCCGGGCGCACCCGGCTTCGTATCGCTGACACTCCGGATGCCCCGTTCACGCCTCACGAGCACAGCCTGGACCTCGTCGCCAATGCCCTCGCTGAAGGTGACGCCGCCACCGCACGCGCACACGCGCAATGGCTGGTGAAGCCCGAGGCGATTCGACCATTCCTGCGCGCGCTCGAACCGGTGACGCAGGGGCCCGCGCGGCTGGTTCGCGCAGCCTGATCTCCCGAAAGGCCGTAGCAATTGAACCCCCGGCCCGTTGCCGCTAAAGGCGCGGGTCTCATGAAACCGCAAACACCCCCCAGGACCTACCGGGTCAAGTCCTTCGGCTGCCAGATGAACGTCTATGACGGCGAGCGCATGGCCGAACTGCTCGACGCGCGCGGCATTCGCCCGGCGACCGAGGGTGAGGATGCGGACCTGGTCGTTCTCAACACCTGCCATATCCGTGAGAAAGCGGCGGAAAAGGTCTATTCGGATATCGGGCGCATCACGAAATCGGGCCGTGCAGCGGGCAAAGAGCCGCTGATCGCGGTTGCCGGCTGTGTCGCTCAGGCGGAAGGCGAGGAGATCATGGCGCGCGCGCCAGCGGTCTCGATGGTGGTCGGGCCGCAGGCCTATCACCGGCTTCCGGAAATGCTCGATCGCGCCACCAAGGGCGAGCGGGCGTCCGATACGGACATGCCCGCCATCGCGAAATTCGCGCAATTACCTCGACGCGCCAAACGCTCGCCCAGCGCCTTCCTGACCGTACAGGAAGGCTGCGACAAGTTCTGCACCTATTGCGTGGTGCCTTATACGCGAGGGGCGGAAATCTCCCGGCCCTTCGCCGATCTGGTGGACGAGGCGAAGCGCCTGACCGACGGCGGCGCGCGGGAAATCACGTTGCTGGGACAGAACGTCAATGCATGGAGCGGCGAGGATGCCAGGGGCACAGCGATCGGGCTCGACGGCCTGATCCGCGAGCTGGCGACGATCCCGGACCTGGCGCGCATCCGCTATACGACGAGCCACCCCAACGACTTCACACCGGGCCTCGTCGCGGCGCATGGCGAAGTCGAAAAGTTGATGCCTTACCTGCATTTGCCGGTACAGAGCGGGTCCGACAGGGTGCTGAAAGCGATGAACCGGCAGCATACGGCGGACAGATACCTGCGTTTGCTCGACGAAATGCGCACCGTCCGTCCGGACATTGCGCTGAGCGGTGATTTCATCGTCGGCTTCCCGGGCGAGACCGAGGCCGAGTTCGAGGAAACGCTGAGCCTGGTGGACGAGGTTCGCTATGCCCAGGCGTTCAGCTTCAAATATTCGCCCCGGCCCGGCACTCCCGCTGCGAGCATGGACGGGCAGCTTGCGCGCGAGGTGATGGACGATCGACTGCAACGCCTTCAGTCGCGATTGAACCGCGACCAGCTTGCCTTCAACGAGGCGAGCGTCGGGCGGACATGCGACGTGCTGATCGAACGGCGGGGCAAGCACGAGGGACAGTGGCTCGGCAAGTCGCCGTGGCTGCAATCGGTCTGGTTCGAGGCGGAGCCGGGACAATATCCCGCGATCGGCGACATGGTCGAGGTCGAGTTGGTTGAAGCGGGTCCGAATTCCATGCGCGGCACCCTGCGAGAGAAGGTAGTCGCCTGAGCCGACCTTTCGTCGGTTCGGTTCCCAGTCGGGCCAACCCGAACCCCGCTACGATTTCCATGACGCATGGATGACTTTCCACGGTCATCCTTATGCCTCCTGCTTGCTTTGCGCGCTCCGAAGCCTACCTTCCGATTCGAACGCACAGGAGATTTCGCACAGCCCATGGGCCGCAGACCCACACGCAAACCGCAGGTCGGCAGCGCCGCCGACCCGGTCATCTCGCCCGATCCGCCCCGCGCGATCCCCAATCGCCGCGCGCAGACGGAGGTCAGCTTCGATAACCAGTCGCTGCTGGGGCCGCTTTTCGGCCAGTTCGACGCCAATCTCGTCCAGCTTGAAAACCGGCTCGGCGTCTTCATCCATGCTCGCGGCGACAAGGTGGTGATCGAGGGTGCCGAGGATTCCGTCGCCCGGGCGCGCGACGTGCTTCAGACCATGTACGACCGGCTGGCCATGGGTCAGGATCTCGACAGCGGCGCGATCGAATCGATGATAGCGATGTCGAACGAGCCGACACTCGAAGGGATCATATCGGGCGAGAAGGACGCGCCGCCGATCATGATCCGCACCCGGCGCAAGACCATCGTCCCGCGCTCTGCCACCCAGATCGCCTACATGCGCAGCCTTGCGCGCGACGACATCGTGTTCGCGCTCGGCCCGGCGGGCACGGGCAAGACCTATCTGGCAGTCGCGCAGGCGGTGAGCCAGCTGATGGCCGGCACGGTGCAGCGCCTGATCCTTTCGCGCCCCGCGGTGGAGGCGGGGGAGAAGCTCGGCTTCCTGCCCGGCGACATGAAGGACAAGGTCGATCCGTACCTGCGCCCGCTCTACGACGCGCTCTACGATTGCATGCCGCCGGAACAGGTCGAGCGGCGTATCGCGAGCGGAGAGATCGAGATCGCGCCCATCGCCTTCATGCGCGGTCGCACGCTTGCCGATGCCTTCGTCATCCTCGACGAAGCGCAGAACACCACGCGCGAGCAGATGAAGATGTTCCTCACCCGCTTCGGCCAGAACAGCCGCATGGTGATTTGCGGCGATCCGCGCCAGGTCGACATCCCCGGCGGCGACCGCATGAGCGGCCTCGCCGATGCGGTAGAGAAAATGGAAGGCGTCGAGGGTTTCGGCACCATCCGCTTCACCGCCGCAGACGTGGTGCGCCACCCCATCGTGGGGCGGATCGTGGAAGCTTACGAGGGGCCGATAGAGTAGGGCGTAATATGATCGACCCGGTTTGTCGGTCCTCGCCCAGGTCGCATTGTCAATCCGAAGGCTGGCCTTCGCCTATGGCGTCTTGCGCCAGGGCGAGGGCGGTTTTCAGGGCCACCTCTGCGCTCACGGCAACATCGGGTTGAACGCCCACGCCCTGCCAATTTGAGCCAGTGATCGGATTGATCGATCGGCCTTCGGGCAAATCCAGCGCGAAATGACGGTGGACGCGGCGGTATTCGAACGGATGGGCGCCGCCACCGGTGACTTCTCCGACGATCGTGGCGCGTCCCAGCGACTGTAGGTTGTAGGCGAGCGCTTCGGCTGCGGAAAAGGTCCTGCGCGAGGTGAGGATGTAGACCGGCTTGCTACCCCCGAACCTGCGCCCGGGCACCCATACGGGCGACACGCTGGCGCGATGTTCATCGCTTGGCCTGTCGTAGGTGCCGGTTAGCGGCTGTTCGCCCTCGTCCAGCAGGTAACCGGTCACGAGATTGGCGGTTTCCGCGCCGCCGCCGTTCTTGCGCAGGTCGATAATCAGCGCATTCCCCTGCGCCACCACCGTCATCGCAGCGGCGATGACGTCCGCCGCCATCGACGGCGGCGGGAAGACCCTGAGGTCGAGCAGCATGACGTTGCCCTCGAGCCGCTCAATCTTCTCGACGCCATGGTTCAGGTGAGGACCGTACCACTTCTCCATTTCCGCGACCGAGAACGTCGTTTCGCCATCGGCCGCTATGGCTGCCTCGCTATAGCTGAGACCGAGATGCCCATCGTTCGATCGCTCGCGAAGCCACGCGGTCATGACCTGCGCAAATTCGGCGCGGTCTTCGATGTCCTTCCATTGCTCTGCCGCTGTGGGAAGCTGCTGCGCGAGTTCGATCCCGACAGCTTCATCGACATAGCGGTTCGTGAGCAATGTCGCGGAATTCGCGACGATCTCGGCGCGGTCGGCAGGCGTAAGGGGCTGTGCGCTTAAGGGTGTCAGACCGAAAGCCGCGGAGAGTGCGGCGAGAGCAAGAAACAGGGATCTCATTCTAGTCTCCAGGCGATGGGTTGTTTTCCCGAATTCGATCGGTGAAACTCTTGCGGTTCAGGGCTGCCAGCGCTTCGTCGAGAACATCGGACAGCGGGTACGGCAATTCGCGGTCGAGCTGTTGTGCAGCCGATTGCACGGCCTCCCATGTCGGTTGCAGTTCTCGTGCGAGTTCGAGCGCCTTCGGTGTGAGGTGCGCCAATCGCTCGCGCCGGTCGTTGCCGCTTTGATACGCGACAAGATCGAGCCGCTTCATTTCTGCCAAGGTCTGCGTGGCGGCCGGCTGGCTGGTCTGAAGTGCGACGGAAATCTCCGATACGCTCGCCTTGTCCTGGTCCAACAGCAACTGGAAAACGGGGAAAAACCGAGGCCGGAACTCGTGGCCCTGCTGCTTGTAAAGCGCGCCCAGTTCTCCATCGAGAAGCGCAAGCAGGAGGCGAAGCTTGGTCCCCAGACCCGGATACCGGTTTCTATTCATATAAGCGCTTATATATGCGCGTGCTCTTTAGTCAACGCGATGCCCCTGTGATCGACGTATCCAATCGTGTACGCACCGCGCCGCTCATGCAGTGCGACATCGACATCGACGGATGGCCCGACGGCGATTGGGAGGGGCTTGCCGCCCGCGCGTCCGCTTCTGCGGCGGAGGTCGAACCGGCCCTGGCGAACGGGCGGCTTTGCGTGAGCGTGCTGTTCACCACGGACGAGGAGGTTCACCTGCTCAACCGAGAGTGGCGCGATCGCGACAAGTCCACCAACGTTCTCAGCTTCCCGATGATCGAGCGCGAGGAACTGCTCGACCTTTCGGCGGACGGCCCGCCGGCCATGCTCGGGGATATCGCGCTCGCCCATGCGACTTGTGCGCGGGAAGCGGAGGAAAAGGCGGTTCCGCTGCAAGACCATGCGGCCCATCTGATCGTTCACGGGCTGCTGCATCTGGCGGGCCACGACCACGTTCATTCGGACGACGAAGCGGACGCTATGGAGGCGCTTGAAATCGCGGCTCTTGCAAAAATGGGTATCGCTGACCCATATGGGCAACGAGAGTGAACGAACAGGACGCCTCGCAAAGGGCCCCGAACGCGAAAATGCCCGAATCCCAATCCCCCGCCGGAGACGCGGAGAGTAGCAAGCGCGGGCTTTGGCCTGCGGTCCGCCGGTTTCTGAAAGTCGCCGATGGCGAGCGTTCGCTGCGCGCCCAGCTCGAAGATGCGATCGACGAGCACGAGGACGAGAACGACGACGCCGAAGAGCTCGAAACCCGCAATGGCAGCGGCGACCTTTCCCCGGTCGAGCGGCAGATGCTGCGCAATCTCCTGCACTTTTCCGAACACGATGCCGACGATGTCGCGGTGCCGCGTGGAGAGATCGTTGCCGTCGATGCGGCCATAACCTGGGACGACCTCGTCGCGACCTTCAGCGAACACGGCCATTCGCGCATGCCGGTCTTTCGCACCACGCTCGACGATGTCATCGGCATGATCCATATCCGCGACGTGTTCGCCTATCTCGCGACCGGGCGGAAACCCCCGCGCGACTGGACCGTCCTCATGCGCCAGCCGATCTATGTGCCGCAATCGCGCGGCGCGCTCGACGTGCTGGCCGACATGCGCGCCCGGCGGGTCCACCTCGCCATCGTGCTCGACGAGTTTTCCGGGACCGACGGGCTCATCACGATCGAGGACCTGGTCGAGGAGATCGTCGGCGAGATCGAGGACGAGCACGACGAAACGCCCGAAGCGCTGATCGTGCCCATCGGGGAGGGCATGTGGGATTGCGATGCGCGCGCCGAACTGGACGATATCGCGGAACAGGTCGATCCCCGCCTCGCAGAGGTGGAGGAATCGGTCGATACGCTGGGTGGCCTCGCCTTTGTCCTCGCCGAGCAGGTGCCTCCCGTGGGCGCCACTGTCGAGCATCCCAGCGGCTGGCGGATCGAGGTGACCGACGGCGACGAAACGCACGTCACGCGCCTGCGTCTCCACGCTCCGCGCGCCGAACCATTGCTGGCTGAGGTGCAATAAGCGCACACATCGAAAGCGACGCCTGCAAGTTCTTCAATTTTTTGCATCCAAGCTCGCCCTGCTTGCGTATCTGATCGCAAGTAAGGAGACTCGCAATGCCCTCACGTCGCCTGCCCCCCTTGCGCGCTCTCGAAGCGTTCATGCGAACCGTACGCCTCGGCTCGGCCCGGGCGGCTGCAGAAGAGATCGGGCTCAGCCCCTCGGCCCTCTCGCGCAGGATCACCAACCTCGAAGAGTTCGTCGGAAAGAAGCTGTTCACCCGCGCGCGTCAGTCGATGCAACTAACCGATGAAGGGCAGGCGTTTTACGAGGCGGTCAATCCGCATCTGGAATCGCTCGCACGCGCGGTCGAGAGCCAGTCGGACAACGTTTCCCTGCTGCGTCTCCGGCTCGGCGTCCTGCCGATGTTCGGCAGCCAGCGCCTGTTTCCGCGGCTGGGCGAACTGCGCAAGCGCCATCCGCTGTTGCACATCGATATCGACACCGCGCCGCACCTTGAAGACCGGGTAGGCGACACGCTCGATGCCGCGATCATCCTGTCGCGCGGCCCGGCGTCCGGCCTCCATGCCGTGCGGCTGGACCACAACCTCGTCCATGCGATCTGTTCGAAAGATGTGGCGGGCAAGGTCGGCGAGACGGTCGACGGACAGAGCCTGCAACGCCAGACCTTCCTCATTCACAACGAATTGCCTGAAAGCTTCGTCGCATGGAAGAAGGCGAACGCGCTGGAGGAACTCGAGCCTGCCGCCATCGACCACTACGATTCCGGCGCCTTGATGCTGGAGGCAGCCGCGCAAGGTCTGGGGATCGCCATCATGCATGACGACCATCTGCGCCGCGCGGCCGACAGCCGGCTCACGAACCTGCCGGGGGCCGAGGTGCAGAGCCCCTACAGCTACTGGTTCGTGTGCAAGCCGACCGCGCTCGAGACGCGGCCTGTTCGCTTGTTCCACGATTGGCTGGTGCGCGCCGGACTGTAGGTTTGTCGGCTTTGCGCGCGATCAGTTCGCCGTGTCTTCCGGCAATTGCGGCTTTTCGCCAGCGGAATAGCGGATCGGCGGGACGTCGTGGGCGAATGGGCGCGGTGGTTTGCCAAGCGCCTCGCTCAACGCCTCCTCGATCCGTCGGCGAGCCTCCGCGCCGATAGCCTTGCGTCCGCGGAAGTCTTCGGGACTGAACGGTTCAAGATACCGGACCCGCATGGCGAATGTCCCCTTACGCGCAAGGACGCGTTTCGCGTTGTTCATGCCGCCTTCCTGTCCGATCCAGCCGATCCATTCGGCCACCGGCCCGTAATCAAGCAGGACCGGCTGAACGAGTACGCCGGCCGGAGGCGGCTCGAGAACGCTGAGCATGCTGGTCTTGAACGGGAGCAGCGATTGCCCGTCCGTCGTCGTCCCCTCCGGAAACACGGTCACCGACCAGTTGTCGGCCAGCGCCTCCTTGAGCGCATCAATCTGTCCCGTGACGCCGAGCCGATGCTCGCGCTTCACGAAGACGGTACGATTGAGCGATGCCAGCCAGCCGACCAAAGGGGCGCTTGCGAGTTCCGCTTTCGCAACGAAGGCCGTACCGCTTGCGCCGGCAAGAGCGAGGATGTCGATCCAGGAGACATGGTTGGCGATATAGAAGACGTCGCGCTTGAGGTGCGTGCCCTCGATCGTCACCCGCGCGCCGGAAATACGCGCGGCGTAGCGCAGGAACAGCATGGGGAAGGGCGAGCCGTAAGCGAACAGCCGATACAGGTAATGAAGGGGCACGAAGACGATCATCAGACCGATCAGTCCCAAACTGCGAAGAGCGATCCGCAGCCATCCGCGCAGGGAGATCGGAGTGGATTTGCCGTCCGCTGCCGCGACCCGCAATTTCCAGGCGCCATCGATTGTCGGCGCATCGATCCCGGTTTGCTCGTCCTGTTCGCTCACCGGCTTTCGTTGTCGTCGCGCGATAGGCGTACGCCATAGAGTTCCATGCGGTGATCGACGAGCCGGTAGCCGAGGCGCTCGGCGATCTGGCGCTGGAGCGCCTCGACTTCGGGATCGACGAATTCGACCACCTTGCCGGTCTCCACATCGATCAGGTGATCGTGGTGGGCTTCTGGCACGGGCTCGTAGCGCGACCGGCCGTCCCCGAAATCGTGCCGGTCGAGGATACCCGCCTCTTCGAACAGGCGAACGGTGCGATACACCGTCGCGATCGAGATCTTGGGGTCGATCGCCGAGGCACGGCTATGCAGCAGCTCGACGTCCGGATGATCGTCGCTATCCGACAGCACCTTCGCAATCACGCGGCGCTGGTCGGTGATCCTGAGCCCTTTTTCGGAGCACAATTGCTCAAGGTCGATTTTCTGGTTCAAGCGAACGGATCCTCGAATTCGACCGGATGCGCCGGACAGGGGAAGTTGGCACCACCCCTAGCCTCGACGAAGCATGCACTCAAGTTCGCGGATCGCCCGATCAGCGAGGGCGCGCAGCCGATCAGTTCGACTTGCGCCGACCTCCGCCCGATCCCTTCGCGGCGGCGGGCTTGCGTCCGGTCCCCGGCTTGCGTCCGAGACCGATCTTCTTGGCGAGATCGCGGCGTTTCTCGGCGTAATTGGGCGCGACCATCGGATAATCGGACGGAAGGTCCCAACGCGCACGATATTCTTCAGGCGTCATGTCGTAATTGGTACGAAGATAGCGCTTGAGCATTTTCAGCTTCTTGCCGTCTTCCAGGCAGACGATGTAATCGGGTTTTACCGACGCGCGGATCGAAACGGCCGGTTCGGGACGCTCTTCCTCGGCCTCCGTTTCTTGGCCCAAGCTCGACAGGGCCTGAAACACGTTGGTAATCAACCCCGGCACCGAATCGATTTCGACATCGTTGTTACTTACGTGTGCGGCGACGATATCGCTCGTCAAAGTGATGAGCGTTTCTTTCATGTCGTCTTGCGTGTCCTGCATCATGTTATCCCAATATCTGGTTGCAAACTGCTACCCTTTACTCTGGCATGGATCATTCGAAAGATCTTTGCAAGTTAGGAAAGGGTAGTTGCGTAGTGCTTGTGCTTTATATCGAGACCACTGTGCCGAAATGCTACGCAATTTGTCGCCCGAATGTTATCGCGTCCTCGCGCGAGCCATCGGACAGGCGATAGTAGTCGGGCCGCTTTCCGATCGGTTCGAAACCGAAGGCGCGGTAGAGATATTCGGCTGGGTTGCCCCGCCGCATCTCGAGGAAAATACGCCTGGTGCCGCGCTTCGCCGCCTTTTCGAAGAGGCGTTCGATGAGCTTCGCGCCAAGTCCGGTTCGCCGCCACCGCGGCATTACTGCAATCAGCAGCAGTTCTTCTTCATCCACTGCAGCACGCGTCAGTACGAAACCGGCTGCGTCATGACCGTCCTCGTCATTGTTCCCGGACAGGTCCCGCCCAGCCTCATCGACGACAAGTGCATGGGTCGATGGCATGGCCAACGCATCGCTAACCTGGCGCCTGTTCCAAGCTTCGCCGTAGTGGGGATCGAACGCGGCCTCCATCACCGCCATGATGCGATCGAGCAGAACCGCCTTGTCGCTCATCCCTGCACTTTCGCAGTTCCTGGGCGCACCTGGGGCCTCGCATCGGGAGGGCGTCCGTAGATCGGCGCAATGCCAGCGCTCAGTTGCGCTTCGGATAGCCTCGGGAAGAAGCGTGCGTCCGCAGCCGCGTCGATCGCACGGGGTAGGGAGTTCGGCTCGCGCGATGTTACCATCCGTTCGACCAGAGCCTCCGCCCGGTTTCCCGCGACGAGCTGATGCCTTACCACCTGCGTGGCTTCGTCCGGCGAAAGCGAACGCACGTCGTCTTCGGGGCCGGCCGGTCCAAAATTCTGGACGAACCATTCACCATGACCGCCGTTCATGCAGACGGTCACGCCCTCGGCGCCTTCCCGTGCGATTGCGGCGATGAGGGCAAGCGTCGGATAGCCGACAACTTGCGCATTCCATGCAAACCCGAGAGCGCGCCCGGCGGCGATCCCGATCCGCACGCCCGTGAAACTTCCGGGGCCAAGCGAGACGGCGATCCGATCGGCGCGTCCACGTTCGGGCAGGGCGGAAATCATCGGGACAAGCGTTTCTGCATGACCGCGGCCAAGGACCCTGTGATCGTGCGCCACGAGGTCTCCCGCGTCGAACAATGCGACCGAGCACGCTTCCCCGGCTGTCTCGATCGTCAAGGTGCGCGCTGGGTTCGCCATGGCGGTCGCACTGCCCTACCGGATATAAAGTCGCAAGACGCGGTTTCGGGCCGAACCCCGCGCGTCAGGCTATGCGGGTGAACTTCTCGAAATCGGGGCGCGGCGAGCGGTCGAACACACTTTCGGGATCGCCGTAGCCAATCGAGCAGACCCAGTCGGCGCGGTGGCGCGGCTGATCGGCGAAGAAGGTATCGGTCACCTTGTCGAGGTCGACGCCCGACATCGGTCCGCAATCGAGGCCGATCGCGCGGGCGGCGATCATCAGGTACGCGCCCTGCAACGCCGAATTGCGCTTTGCGCCCTCGATGCGGCCTTTCTCGTCACCCTCGAACCAGCTTTTCGCATCGGCATGGGGAAACAACCATGGCAGTTCTTCGTGGAAGTCGATGTCGTAGCCGATGATGGCGGTGACCGGGGCGGTGCGGACCTTGTCCTTGTTCCCGTCATCCGCGCATTCGACGAGGCGTTCCTTCTCGTCCTTCGAGCGCACCCATACGATCCGGACCGGCTGCATGTTCGCCGACGTCGGGCCCATCTTCGCGATGTCCCAGATGCGGCGAAGCTGGTCTTCCGACACGTCCTTGTCGAGCCAGGCGTTATAGCTGCGGGCATCGTTGAAGATTTGCCCGAGCGCGGCGTCGGACAGGACATGGTCGTGGTATTGAGTCGGCATTGTATCCCCGTGGGTCTTAGGCGAATTCGGAACGACCGCGATCAGGCGGCCCGGACCTCAACGACCTCGGGGACGTAATGTTTCAACAGGCTTTCGATACCGTGCTTGAGCGTCGCGGTGCTCGAAGGACACCCTGCGCAGGCCCCCTGGAGCGTCAGATAGACGACGCCGTCGGAAAAGCCGCGATAGGCGATGTCGCCTCCATCGCCTGCCACGGCCGGACGAACGCGGGTCTCCAGCAATTCGTTGATCGAGGCGATGACTTCTGCATCTTCCTCGCGATCCTCGACCGCCATTTCCGCCTCGGGCGGTACGCTGATGCCGCCTGCCGTGCCGGCGGCGAACAGCGGGGCCTCGGACACGAAATGATCGAGCAGGATCGACGCGACTTGCGGCTTGAGCGCGCTCCAGTTGCTGCCCGGTGCGGCGGTCACCGTGACGAAATCGCCGCCGAAGAAGACATTGACGACTTCGCCGGTGTCGAAAATCGCCTCGGCCAGCGGGCTCGCCTCCGCAGCTTCGGGCGATGCGAACTCGCGGGTGCCCGAGGCCATCACCGGACGTCCGGGAAGGAACTTGAGGCTCGACGGGTTCGGCGTGGTTTCGGTCTCTATGAACATGCCTTCCAGATAGGGCTGCCGGCGGGTCTTCACAAGGCGGCGCGGACGGTGAGGATCGGGCCGCCGTCGTTCACTGGTCCTTCACCCCTTGGCCCCCTATATCGTGCCCATGAGTCTCCTTCTCCGCGTCAGCGCTGTCGTCTCCCTCCTTGCCGTTCCTTTCGCGTCGGCCGGTACCCTGTTCGCGCAGGACACCGCGCCCGCTGCGGAGCCGGCCGGCCCGCAGATCCCGGCGCCCACTGCCTTGCAGGGCGAGAGTGAGACGCCGTGGCTCTACGAAAACAGCAATGTTCCTGTCGATCGCCAGTGGCTGTTCGGCGAGATGGAGAACGGGCTTCGCTATGCTGTGCGCCGCAACGGCGTGCCGCCCGACCAGGTCTCGATCCGGGTGCGGGTGGATGCAGGGTCCCTTCACGAGCGAGACGACGAACAGGGGTTCGCGCACCTTCTCGAACACCTGCTCTTTCGCGAGAGCCAGTATCTCGGCCCGGCCGAGGCGATCGCCGCGTGGCAGCGACTGGGCGCCACGTTCGGGAGCGATGCCAATGCCGAAACCAGCCCGACGCATACCGCCTACAAGCTCGACATTCCCGACATCGATCGCACGAAGCTGTCCGAAAGCTTCAAGCTGCTTTCGGGTATGGTGCGCGAGCCGGTCCTGAGTGACGCGAACGTCTCGGCCGAGCTTCCCATCGTGCTCGCCGAAAAGCGCGAGCGCGGCGGTGCGGCCCTGCGCGTCAGCGATCTTACCCGGCGCACCTTCTTCGCCGGGCAGCGGCTCGCGACCCGTCAGCCGATCGGGCAGGTTGAAACTCTGGAAGGCGCAACCGGAGAGACGGTGCAGGCCTTCTACAATCGCTGGTATCGGCCCGAGAACACCGTCGTCGTCGTCGCGGGCGATGAAGATCCGATGGTGCTGGCCGGACTGGTCGAGCAGTGGTTTGGCGGCTGGCAGGGCGAAGGCGAACCAGGCGTTGCCCCTGATTTCGGCGATCCGGTGGCTCCCGAGGGCGCACAGCTGGCCGCAGCAACCGACCTTCCCATCGGGGAGCTCGCGGTGGCGGTCGAACCGGACCTGACGCGCAGCCTGACCTATGCGATCATGCGGCCGTGGCGAAAGGTCGACGACACCATCGTCTACAACGAAGGCATTCTGCTGGATTCGCTGTCGCAGGCTATCATCAACCGGCGGCTCGAGACGCGAGCGCGCGCAGGCGGCTCCTATCTGAGTGCGCAGGTTTCCCAGCACGACATCTCCCGGTCGACCGACGCGACGTTCGTTACGGTCGCACCCTTGTCCGAAGACTGGGAAGCGGCGCTGGCCGACGTGCGCGGCGTCATCGCCGATGCGATCGCCACTCCGCCGACGCAGGAGGAGATCGACCGCGAGGCAGCGGAATTCGAGATCGCTTTCGTCAACGGTGTCGAACAGGCGCGAGTCCTGGCCGGTCGCGATCTTGCCGACAACGTGGTTAATGCCGTCGACATTCGCGAAACCGTCGCCAGCCCGGAAGTGGTGCTCGACGTGTTTCGCGGCATGGAGGATCGCCTGAACCCCGAAGAGGTCCATGCGCGCACGCGGGCCCTGTTCGAAGGTGAAGTGGTGCGATCCGTCTACGTGACGCCTTCCATCGGTGAAGCGGACCAGGCGGAACTGCAACTTGCGCTCGCGAGCGAGGCGCTGGTCGACGACACCGCGCGGCTCGCAGCCGAAAGCTTCTCCTTCGACGAGCTTCCCCCGATCGGCGAACCCGGCACGATCACGGCGCAGCGCCCGCTCGGCGTGCTCGATGTCGAGCAGGTCGAATTCGACAACGGCGTGCGCGCGCTGCTGTGGGCCAACGATGCCGAACCGGGGCGCGTCACGGTCAAGGTTCGCTTTGGCGCCGGCTATCGCGCTTTCGACGCAGACAATGCGGTCTACGCGCCGCTCGGCCAGATGGCGCTGGTCGGATCGGGGCTGGGTGAGCTGGGCCAGAACGAGCTGGACCGCATCGCCACGGGTCGCAAGTTCGGCTTCAATTTCGAGATCGACGATGCGGTCTTCACCCTGACCGCGCAGACCCGTTCGGACGACGTTGCGGACCAGCTATACCTCTTCGCGGCGAAGCTCGACATGCCGCGCTGGGATCCCGAGCCGGTCCTCCGGGCAAAAGCGGCGGCGGAACTCGCCTACAACACCTACGCGACCAGTCCCGGTGCCATCATCAGCCGCGACTACGAATGGCTCGCCACCGACCGCGATCCGCGCTTTGCGACGCCATCGCCCGAAGCGCTGGAAGACGTGACGCCCGAAGAGTTTCGCGAGGTCTGGGCGCCGCTACTGCAGCAGGGCCCGGTCGAGGTGCTGGTGTTCGGCGAATTCGACCAGGACGCGATCGTCGAGAAGCTGCGCACGACGTTCGGCGCGCTTCCGGCTCGCGAACCGATTTCGCCCGAAATGGCGGCGCGCGTGCCGTCTTTCCCGGACACCGATGGCGAGCCCGCAGTCCTGACGCACCGGGGCGACGACAACCAGGCGGCCGCAGTGGTGACGTGGCCGAGCGGGGGCGGGATCGCGAGTTTGCGCGAATCGCGCCAGCTGGAAATCCTCGTCCAGCTGTTCAACAACCGCCTGCTCGAAGCATTGCGGGAGCGGGCTGGTGCCTCCTATGCGCCCCAGGTCTTTTCCGACTGGCCGGTCGATATCGATACGGGCGGCCGGATCACGGCGCTCGCCCAGCTCGAACCCGACTTCGTTCCGGTGTTCTTCGACGAAGCGGAACGGATCGCGCAGGATCTCGCCACGACGCCGCCCACCGAAGACGAACTGGCCCGCGTGACCGAGCCGCTCGGACAGTTGATCCGCCGCGCGTCGACGGGCAACCAGTTCTGGCTTCGCAACCTCGAGGGAGCGAGTTTCGACCCGCAACGCACCGAATTGCTGCGTTCGATCCTCATCGACTATTCGGAGACCGATCCGCGTATCATGCAGTTCCTGGCGGAACGATACCTGACGGGCCGCAAGCCGATGAAGCTTGCGGTGATCCCTGAAGGGCAGGAATTGAGCAAGGGTCCGCCCAGCCGCGAAGGCACAGAGAGCGCGCCCGTCCGTTCGGTTCCGGCCATGAGCGGTCGTTGAACCGGCTCGGCGATAAAGTGAAACCCCTTTTGACCTGACGCAGCGCGCCGTTTACGCTGTTTTGCGAACAGGCCGCGCGTCGCCAAGGCGCGCGGTCAAAGCCGAAATGGAAAGAGACTGCATCACCGTGGCCGACAACTGGCAACCCGATAGCTGGAAATCCGGCGAAGCGCGGCACTTGCCGCATTACGAAGATCCCGCCGAACTGGCGCAGGCCGAGAACCAGCTTTCGGGCTATCCCCCGCTGGTCTTTGCCGGGGAAGCGCGCGCGCTGAAGGCCGAGCTGGCGGACGTTGCCAACGGGCATGCCTTCCTGTTGCAGGGCGGCGATTGCGCAGAAAGCTTCGCCGAGTTCCATCCCAACAATATTCGCGACACCTTCCGGGTCCTGCTGCAGATGGCGGTCGTCCTGACCTTCGCCAGCAAGCGACCCGTGGTAAAGGTCGGGCGGATGGCCGGCCAGTTCGCCAAGCCGCGCTCCGCTGCGACCGAAACGAAAGGCGAGATGACGCTGCCGAGCTATTTCGGCGACAACATCAACGGGATCGAATTCACGCCCGAGGAACGGCGCAACGATCCGATGCGGATGGTCCGCGCCTATTCGCAGGCTGCGGCGACTTTGAACCTGCTGCGCGCCTTTGCGGGCGGGGGCTATGCCAATCTGCGGCAGGTCCACCAGTGGACGCTGGATTTCATGGGCCGCACGCCGTGGACCGACAAGTTCTCGCGCACCGCGGACCGGATCGGCGAAGCGCTCGACTTCATGGAAGCTTGCGGGATCGACCCGGCCACGGTCCCACAATTGCAGGGCACGAATTTCTACACCAGCCACGAAGGCTTGTTGCTGCCTTACGAACAGGCAATGACCCGGCGCGATTCGCTGACCGGCGACTGGTATGCGACCAGCGCGCACATGCTGTGGATCGGCGACCGGACACGCTTCCCGGGCAGCGCGCATGTCGAATTCGCGCGCGGGATCGGCAACCCGCTCGGCATGAAGTGCGGCCCCAACCTGGCGCCCGATACGCTGATCGAACTGCTCGACGTCCTCAATCCCGAACGCGAGGCGGGGCGCATCACCCTCATCAGCCGGTTCGGCCACGACAAGGTCGAGGACGGCCTGCCCCCGCTGGTTCGCGCGGTCGAGCGCGAAGGGCACAAGGTGGTCTGGAGCTGCGATCCGATGCACGGCAACGTCGTGAAATCCGAAACCGGCTTCAAGACGCGCCCCTTCGACCGGATCCTGGCCGAAGCGCGCGGCTTCTTCGATGTGCACCGGGCCGAAGGGACCCACCCCGGCGGCGTCCATATCGAGATGACGGGGCAGGACGTAACCGAATGTGTCGGAGGAGCCGTCGCGATCACCGAGGAACGGCTTGGCGATCGCTACCACACTCACTGCGATCCGCGGCTCAATGCCGAACAGTCGCTCGAACTGGCATTTCTGCTTGCCGAAATGCTGAACGCCGAAGGCGAGCTGGAACGATCCGCCAACGCGGCTTGATCCGAACCAGCCTGCAATTGCCGTCGTTTTTTCTGCGGCAATCGGAAACGCGCGGCGGATTTGCGCGTTATTCGGCTTCCGGTGGAGTACGTAAGGGTTCCAACGGGGCAGACGCCCGATCGTCCCTTTCATTCGTGCTCTCGTTGCGCCGTGCCGTGCGCGATTGCTTGCGAAGACAGGAGTAGGCCATTGTCCCGGATCATGCGACGCTACGAAGCGTCAGAAGCCGAGGGCGACAGCCTGACGCACGAATTCGCAAGCACCCGCTCGCTGATGGAAGCGCTGGCAGCGCCGCTCTCCGATGCTGACGCGACCGTCCAGTCGATGGAGGACGCCAGCCCAGCGAAGTGGCACCTGGCGCACACGACGTGGTTCTGGGAAACCTTCGTCCTGCGCGAGCACGTGCCGGGTTTCCGCGTACATGGCGAACGCTGGCCGTTCCTGTTCAATTCCTATTACGAGGCTGAAGGCGAGCGGATCCATCGCTTCTCCCGCGGTATGCTCTCGCGTCCTTCGCTCGATGAAATTCGCGAATGGCGCCAGGCGGTCGACGGGCACATGGCCGCGCTGCTCGCCGATCCTTCCGTGCGTGCGGCTGTCGAACCGATCGTGCGGATCGGCATCGCGCACGAGCAACAGCACATCGAATTGCTGCTGACCGATATCAAGCATGCCCTGTTCCAGAACCCGATCGGACCGGCGATGTGGGACGTTGCCGAGGGTGATCCGGGTCCTTCCGGCGACCTTGGCTGGCATCGCCATCCCGGCGGAATCGCGCGGGTTGGTCACGATCCCAGTGCCGAAAGCGATTTTGCCTTCGACAACGAGGGGCCGCGCCACCGCGTGCTTCTCGAACCGTTCGCCCTCGCAGACAGGCTGGTCACCAATCGCGAATGGGCCGAGTTCGTGGCCGATGGCGGCTACGAGACCCCGTCGTTGTGGCTTTCCGACGGCCTTGCTTGGGTGCGCGAGCACGGCATAAGCGCGCCCCTCTACTGGCGGGACGATGCGCATTTCACCCATGCCGGCTGGCAGGATCGCGACCCCGATGCGCCTGTCACGCATATCTCCTATTACGAAGCGGACGCCTTCGCCACATGGGCGGGTGCCCGCCTGCCGACCGAGTTCGAATGGGAGGCGATCGCGCGCGGTCAGGACACCGAAAGCGCACCGCAAGCCCACGATCCCGCCGATGGAAACCAGCTGGACGAAGCGTCGCCGCCGCTGCCGCGTGGTGGACACGCATTGTTCGGCGATTGCTGGCAGTTCACAAGGTCCGCCTACCTGCCGTTCCCCCGGTTCGAGCCTGCCGAAGGAGCGGTCGGCGAATACAACGGCAAGTTCATGAGCGGGCAGTTCGTGCTGAAGGGCGCCAGCTGCGCCACCGTGCGCGGCCATTCGCGCGCGTCCTATCGCAACTTCTTCTACCCGCACCAGCGCTGGCAGTTCACCGGCCTGCGGCTTGCAAAGGATACCTGACCCAATGGGGACACAAGAGGGTCTGAGACTGGTTGAAAAGGACGAAGGCGGCGTCGATCGCGCCTTTCGCGCCGATGTTCTGGACGGTCTGTCGCAGCCGCAAAAGGCGATCCCGGCGCGCTGGCTATACGACGACGCCGGCTCGCAATTGTTCGAAGATATTACGCAGGTTCCCGAATATTACCCCACCCGCGCCGAGACCCAGATCCTGACCGGGGAAGGCGAAAGCTTTGCCGAGATGATCGGTGCGGGCATGGCGGTGGTCGAGTTCGGATCGGGTTCTTCGGTCAAGACGCCGCTACTGCTTTCCGCGATCGAACCCGCTGCCTACGTTCCGCTCGACATCGCGGGCGATTTCCTGCGCGCCGCCGCCGCCGACCTCGCTCAGAAGTTTCCGGGCCTGCCGGTCTATCCGGTGGAAGCCGATTTCATGCGACGCGTGGAATTACCGGGCGAGGTCGCGGACATGCCCAAGCTCGGATTTTTCCCTGGCTCCACCATCGGCAACATGGTCGCGCGCACGGCGGTCGACCTGCTGCGCAACATGCGCGAGACCTTGGGTACGGGTGCGCAATTGCTGATCGGCATGGACCTCATCAAGGACGAAGCCGTGCTGAAGGCCGCGTATGACGATGCCGGCGGCGTCACGGCGCAGTTCAACTGCAACCTCCTGCGCCGGATCAACCGGGAGCTGGGCGGCGACATCCCGGTCGAGAGCCTGCATCACGAAGCGCGCTGGAACGACCGGTTCGCCCGGATCGAGATGCACCTTGTCGCGGATGGTGACATCGCCTTCGCGGTGGACGGGCAGCGCTTCACGATGGAGCGCGGCGAGACCATCCACACCGAGAACAGCCACAAGTTCGATCGCCGCAGCGCCAACACGCTGCTTCTCGCGGGCGGATGGGAGCCTCGCCAGCGCTGGCTGGATGGCGAGGAGCGTTTCTCGCTCATTCTCGCCGAGGCACGGCCCCCGCGCACCGCGCCCTGAAACAGGCAGTCGGTCACCGCAGACCAAGATCTTGGCGAAACACAAATCCGGCCCACGAGTTCGAAACAGCATGGACGGGAACATCAGCGACATCTGCATCATCGGGGCCGGCATGGCCGGACTCGCCTGCGCGACCGAGCTAAAGGAGGCCGGTCATTCGGTCTGCCTGATCGACAAGGGACGCGGCCCGGGCGGGCGCATGGCCTCGCGGCGCGCGGATGTCGCAGGGCAAGTCGTCTCGTTCGATCACGGCGCGCAATACTTCACCGCGCGCGACGAGGGCTTTCGCAAGCAGGTCGATAGCTGGAACGCGCTGGGCGTCGTGGCTCCTTGGCCGGAGGCGGGGGAGGACGCCTGGGTCGGCACGCCGGGCATGAACGGGCCGATCCGCGCGATGGCGCAGCACCTGCCGGTAGAATGGAGCCGCCGTGCCGAAACCGTCACGCGCAATGCCGCGGGATGGCAGATCGACAGCGAAAGCGGGACGATCCGTGCCGCCACATTGCTGCTCGCAATTCCCGCAGAACAGGCCGCCGACCTGCTTCAGGGTGCCGCCCCCCGACTGGCCGCGACCGCTGGAGGCGTGACTTCCGAACCGTGCTGGACCGCCATGGCCGCGTTCGCCAAGCCTCTCGACCTGCCGGACAGCATCCGCTCGAACGACGGACCGATCGCGTGGGCAGCGCGCAATTCCGCCAAGCCTGGGCGCACCGGGACCGAATGCTGGGTCATCCACGCTAGTCCCGCACATAGCCGCGAGATCATCGACCGACCGAAGCACGAAGTCGCAAGCCTGCTGGTCGACGACTTCTTCGAACAGACCGGGGCGAAGCCCGCGGCCCCGGTCCATCTCGCCGCCCATCGCTGGCTCTACGCCATGCCGCAAACGGTCGAGGGCGAGGCCGCACGGTTCGATGCGGAGGCGCGGATCGGGCTCGCCGGCGACTACCTCCATTCGCCCCGCGTCGAAGGCGCCTGGCTTTCGGGCAAGGCGCTGGCGCACAAGATGCTTGGCGCGGTCTAGATTTCGGAAGGCTGTCAGGCCGGGGGTGGCAGGGATCGAACTGCGCCCGCACTGACAGGCCGGTCAGGCTGCCGAAGGCAGGATGGCTGGGGTGGTAGGGAGCGAACCTGCGCCCGCACTGACAGGCCGGTCAGGCTGCCGAAGGCAGGATGGCTGGGGTGGCAGGGATCGAACCTGCGAATGCCGGTACCAAAAACCGGTGCCTTACCACTTGGCTACACCCCAGCAGGGGCTGCGCTCTATAACGCGGCCAGCGCGGATGTGAAGGGGGTCAACTAGAACGTCCAGTCGAGATTCTTGCCTTCGAAATCCGCGGCCGAATGACGTTCGCGCAACTGGGTATCGTCATCGCCCCATGTCTTGTTGACGATCCGTCCACGCCTGACTGCGGGACGCTGCGCGATCGCGCGGGCCCAGCGCGCGACGTTCTGGTATTCGTCGATCGAGAGGAAGGTCTTGGCATCCTCGTAGATCTTGCCCGCGACGAACGGGGCGAGCCACGGGAAATTGGCGATGTCGGCGATGGTGTATTCGTCGCCTGCGAGATATTCGCTTTCGCCCAGTCGCCGGTTCGCGACGTCGAAGATCCGCTTCGTCTCCATGGCATAGCGGTTGATCGGGTATTCGTACTTCTCCGGCGCGTAGGCGTAGAAATGGCCGAAGCCCCCACCGATGAAGGGGCCGGTGCCGACCTGCCAGAACACCCACGAGAGCGTTTCCGCGCGCGTCGCTGAATCGCTGGACAGGAAGGCATCGAACTTCTGCGCGAGGTGGACGAGGATCGCGCCCGATTCGAAAATTCGGAATTCGCGCTCTCCGCTTGCGTCGATCAGGGCAGGGATCTTGGAATTGGGATTGATCGAGACGAAGCCGCTGGTGAATTGTTCGCCTTCGCTGATATCGACGGTCCAGGCGTCGTATTGCGCTCCCTCGTGCCCAGCTTCGAGCAGCTCTTCGAGCATGACCGACGCCTTCACCCCGTTGGGCGTGGCGAGCGAATGCAACTGAAAGGGATGGTCCCCGCGGGGCAGATCCTTGTCCTCGCGCGGGCCGGCGGTCGGGCGGTTGATATTGGCGAACTTGCCGCCGCTCACGGTATCCGCGCTCCAGACCTTGGGCGGTGTGTAGGTTTCGTCTGCCATCGTCGATCTCTCCCGATTGGGTCCCGTCCACGACCCGAGGTGGCCTATCGAACCGCGCGCTTCAACCCGGAACCGGCTTGTGACGCGCGGCGTTATCTTGCCGATGGAAAAGCTCGTCTATGTCGATGACAGCCTGCCCGGCATCACCCGCAAGGGCGCAGGCCGCGGGTTCGCCTACTATTCGCCCGAAGGCGACCTCATTCGCGATACGGGAGAGCGCGACCGGCTGAACGCGATCGCCCTGCCGCCGGCCTATCGCGATGCGTGGTTCTGTCCTGCGGACAACGGCCACATCCTTGCCACCGGGTATGACGATGCAGGGCGCAAACAATATCGCTACCATCCTGATTTTCGCCGCATGAAGGAGGGCGACAAGTTCGATCGCTGCGAGGCGTTCGGCCGGCTGCTGCCGCTGATCCGCGCGCGGGTGGACGAGGACCTGTCGCAACCCCAGCCGACCGAAACCCGCGCATTGGCGAGCGTCGTGCGCCTGCTGGACATGAGCGCGATCCGCATCGGCAACGCGTACTATGCGAAGTCCAACGAAAGCTACGGCGCGACGACCCTGCTGCGCGAGCACGCCCAAGTGAACTCGCGCTCCGTTCGCCTGAGTTTTCGCGGGAAGGGCGGGCGCGAGCGTGAGGTGCGGCTCGACGATCCGCGTCTTGCCCGCGCGATCCGCCGCATGAACGACCTGCCCCGCATCAAGGGCGGAGAAAACCTGTTCCGCTATCGGGACGAGGAAGGCGCCATCTGGGCGGTCGATTCGAACGAGGTGAACGCCTACCTGCGCGACACGATGGGCGAGGATTTCACCGCCAAGCATTTCCGCACCTGGCATGCGAGCGTCATCGGTTTCGATACGCTCGTCAACGGCACGGGCAAGGTGCCGATCAAACAATTGCTCGAGATGGTCGCAGAGCACCTCGGCAATACCGAGGCTATCGCACGCAAGAGCTACATCCACCCCGCCGTGATCGCGCGGGTGGAGGGGCAGGAGCAATGGCGCTCCGGCTTGAAACTGCCGCGCTCCAACAAGTGGCTGACCCGTCAGGAACGCGGGTTGCTGCAACTTCTGGAAACCAGCCCCGAGGCCGCGAAACTGCTCGTTGCCTAAGACAATTCATTATATGAAATAATGCGTTACAACGGGAACGTTATGCGCTAGAGCCGTTACAGGGACGTGTGGACGGATACGGTTTGCGAATGGGGCAAAACGCGTCGGGCTTCCCATACGGAACACGCGTCTCCATGGCGATCAACATTCATCGACTCGCCCAGTTCGACGTCAGTCGCAGCTTTCTTTCCCCCTGGGCGAAGCTGAGCGCCCAGATCGCGTTCGGCGTTTTCTGCGCGCTCGCGATGATCGGGCTTCGCACCGTGATAAACATTTGGGCGCCCGAATCCGGGCCATTTGCGCTGGTCTATCCGACCGCCCTGCTGGCGACGCTGTACGGCCACTGGCGCGCCGGGATGGCGGCGTTCGTGGTGGCGTTCGCCTGGGCCTGGTGGATCGTCCTGCCCGCCAATTACGCCTTCACCTTCACCAATCCGACCGATCCCGCGCGCGTGCTGATCAATGCCGCGGCGTGCCTGATCGTCATCGTGTTCGCAGAGGCGTTCCGGAACGCCGCGCACAGCACGATGGAAGAAATCCGCGAGGCGGCCGACCGCCGACTGGTGCTGCTCGCCGAACTCGAACACCGGACCAAGAACAATTTCGCGCTGGTCGCCAGCCTCATCGAAATCCAGAAGCGGCGCCTGCGCAATCCCGATCTCGATGCACCCTTGTCCGATGCCGCGATGCGCGTGCGCACCTTTGCCGATGCCTATTCCAACCTCGCACTCGAACAGGAAGAGGGCGCGGAGGTGGGGATGAAGACCTATCTCGAACTGCTGGTCGACCGGATCGAGCGTGCGGCCTTCGATTCGCAGGTGCGGATCTACCGCGAGATCGACGATATTACCCTGCCGCGCGAAGTGGGCGTGGCGATCGGACTGTATCTCAACGAGGCTCTCGCCAATTGCGCGAAATACGCCTTCCCCGAAGGGGGTCCGGGCACGGTCGTCGTCACATTCCATGCTGAAAGCGACAAGTGGCGGCTCGCGGTGGAAGACGACGGGATCGGCGCGGCGATGGATGCGGTATCGAAGGACGGCGGCCTTGGCTCCAGCCTGATGGATGCCTTCGCCGCGCAGGCCAGTGGGGAACACCGCCGGGACGCGGTATCGCGCGGCTTCCGGGTCGAACTGCGCGCTCTGGAACCGGCCTGACCGGCCCTCACGCAACGCCGACATTGCTGGCGCGCGAGTGAGCCGCTAGGCGAGTTGCGAATGGGAAGGTGGCCGCATGTCGGCACCGGACCGCACCTCGCAGCACGTCAGGGGCATCGATGGCAGGACAAGAGGACCACCCGTTCCACGACCGGCAGGGCCACGGCTTCGTCCGCGTGGCGACCGCAACGCCCTATGTCCGCACCGCCGACGTCGCGGCCAATGTGGGTGGCATCCTGGAGGAAGCGCAGAAAGCGCACGAACGCGGCGCCGACCTCGTGGTCTATCCCGAGCTGTGTGTTTCGTCCTATGCGATCGACGACCTGCACCTGCAATCCGCTCTGCTCGACAGCGTCGAGGCGGCCATCGTCGAAATCGCCGAGGCGAGCGCGGCTTTCTCGCCCGTACTCGTGATCGGGGCGCCGCTGCGCCGCAACGCCAAGATATACAATTGCGCCGTCATCGTCTCGCGCGGCGAAGTGCTGGGCGTCGTCCCCAAGAGCTTCCTGCCCAATTACCGCGAATTCTACGAAAAGCGCTATTTCTCGCACGGCCGCAATTGCCAGGACCTGTGGATCGCAGTGAACGGCGATGAAGTGCCGTTCGGCACCGATCTCGTCTTCGCCGCCGCCGGCATGCCCAATTTCGTCTTCGGCGTCGAAATCTGCGAGGATTTCTGGGCGCCCGATCCGCCCGGCACTATGGCCGCGCTCGCGGGCGCCACGATCCTGTGCAACCTTTCCGCGTCGCCCATAACCATCGGGCGCGCGGACGATCGGCACCTTCATTGCCGCAGTTCCTCCTCGCGCTCGGTCTGCGCCTATGTCTATTCGGCCAGCGGCCACGGCGAAAGCACCACCGACCTTGCATGGGACGGGCAGGGCGTGATCTACGAGATGGGCGAATTGCTGCGCGAAAGCGTGCGCTTCGACCTCGATGGCGAGCTGTGCGTTGTCGATATCGATACCGACCGGATCGCGCTCGAGCGGATGCGCAACCAGACCTTTTCCGATGCGGCCGAAGCGCGCGGACGGCCCGAGGACAGCTATCGCCGGATCGTGTTCGAAGCCGCACCGATTGAGCAGCCTGCAGCCGAGCAGCGCAGCCTCATTCGCCCGGTCCGCCGCTTCCCCTTCGTCCCTGCCGACCCCAAGACGCTCGATGCCGATTGCTACGAGGCGTTCAACATCCAGGTCGATGCGCTGATGCGCCGGATCGAGGCGACGCGCGCGAAAAGCCTGGTCATCGGCATATCCGGCGGGCTCGATTCGACCCATGCGCTGATCGTTGCGAGCAAGGCCTGTGACCGGCTCGGCCTGCCGCGCTCCACCATCCGGGGCTACACGATGCCCGGTTTCGGCACGTCGCCCGGCACGAAATCGAACGCGTGGAAGCTGATGGAGGCGTTCGAGATCACCGCGGAGGAGATCGACATCAAGCCCGCAGCGCGGCGCATGCTGGAGGATATCGGCCACCCCTTCGCGAACGGCGATCCGGTGTACGACCTGACGTTCGAAAACGTGCAGGCAGGGCTCCGCACCGATTACCTGTTCCGCCTGGCGGGCCACCACGGCGGCTTCGTCGTCGGCACCGGCGATCTCAGCGAACTGGCGCTGGGCTGGTGTACCTACGGCGTTGGCGATCACATGAGCCATTATGGCGTCAATGCGGGCGTACCCAAGACGCTGATCCGCTACCTCATCCGCTGGACCATCGTGACCGAGCAGTTCCTGCCGGTATGCAGCGATGTCCTTGGCGATGTGTACGACACGGTGATCTCGCCCGAACTCGTGCCCGCGGGCGAGGACGGGGAAATGCAGAGCACCGAGGAGATGATCGGCCCCTACGAGCTCAACGATTTCTTCCTCCATCACATCTCGCGCTATGGTCAGCGCCCGGGGAAGGTCGCGTTCCTCGCATGGCACGCGTGGCGCGATGCGTCGGCGGGCGAATGGCCGGTCGATTTTCCCGAGGAGGGGCGCAACGAATACGATCTTGCGACCATCGCCGGATGGCTGGAAAGTTTCCTCAAGCGGTTCTTCGGCTTCTCGCAGTTCAAGCGCAGCGCGCTCCCGAACGGGCCGAAGGTCAGCTCCATGGGCGCGCTAAGCCCGCGCGGGGATTGGCGCGCACCGTCCGATGCGAGCGCCGATGTATGGGTGAGGGAATTGCACGCGAGCCTGCCGGAGGGGATGCTCGATCCGCTGCCCGGCTCGACCGACTGACCGGCGCGACCGACAAACCATGCCTTCCGCACTGCCATTCGGCGCGATCCTCATACTCATCGCGTGCAACACCCTGTGGGCGCTCAACGTCGTCGTCAGCAAGGTTGCCGTCGACGACCTTGCCCTGCCGCCGCTGTTCTATGCAGCGATACGTTCGCTTCTGGTCGTGTGCGCGCTCGCGCCGCTGCTGCGCAAGGTGCCCGAACGGCTGGGGCTGGTCCTGATCGTCGGCCTCGCCATCAGCGGCGGCAGTTTCTCGCTTTTGTTCATCGGGCTGCAGACCGCGACGCCCTCTGCGGCGGGGATCGTGCAGCTGTCCGGTGCGCCGCTCAGCGTCCTGTTCGCGATCCTGTTCCTGAACGAGCAGGTGCGCTGGCGGCGCGGTCTCGGTATCGCGCTGACTTTCGCCGGAGTGGCCATCGCCATCGGATCGCCCGCGGGGCTGGAGAGTGGATGGGGCCTAGGCTTCGTCTTCGCCTCGGCCGTGATCGGCGCGCTGGGTGCGATTTTCTTCAAGCGGCTGTCTATCGGCGCTGTCGAGATGCAAGCCTGGGCTGGGCTCGCCTCGTTCGTGGTGCTGCTGCCGCTGTCGCTCGTGCTGGAGAACGGACAGATCGATGCCGTCGCCGCGAACCCGTGGCCCGCTATCGGTTGCCTGCTGTTCGCCGGCCTGATCGTTTCGATTGGCGCGCACTCGAGCTATTACCGGTTGCTGCGGCGATACGATGCAAACCTGATCGTGCCCTTCACCCTGCTGACGCCATTGCTCACCATCGCATTCGGCGCATGGCTGACCGGCGATCCCATCGGGATCCCGCTGCTCGCGGGCGCAGCCATCGCCGTTGGAGGGGTTGCGATCATCGTGCTCCGGCCGAGCCGCTCGATGTTCAAGCCGCTGTTGGTGCGCCCGCGCCTGTAGCGGCGAACCCCCGGCGCCACTTCGCAGGACTTGCGGGCGCCGGGAGAGCCGGTCTTCAGACTGCCAGCGCGTCGACCGCTTCGTGGGCCTTGGCGATTTTCTCCTCCGCATCCTCGCCCATGATGCCGTCCGCTGCGACCAGTTCGACATCCGAAATACCAAGGAAGCCGAGGAAGAAGGTAAGCCACGTCGACATGTAGTCGATATTGCTACCCATCGCCGTCCCGCCCGAGGCGGCGGTGACATACGCCTTCTTCGCGTCCAGCAGTCCGACGGGTCCGCTTTCGGTGTATTTGAACGTCGTGCCCTGCCGCGCGACGAGGTCGGCCCAGGCCTTCACCGTCGCAGGCACACCGAAATTGTAGACCGGGGTCGCCAGAACGATGATGTCGGCAGCCTGCAATTCGGCGATCAGCGTGTCGGAAATCTCAGCGAGTTCGGCCTGTTCAGGGGTCCGCTCGTCCTTGGGCGTCAGGTTCGCGGCGAACCGCTCCGCGCTGACGAAAGGCAGGTCGTTGGCGGCAAGATCGCGGACGGTGACGGTTGCATCGTGCTTTTTCGCAAGACCTTCGACGAGCTTGTTTCCAAGCTTGCGGGAAATGCTCTCATCGCCCCGGATGCTGGCGGTGATATAGAGAATGTCGGTCATGGGTTTGTCTCCTTGAATTGGGTCAGATCGCATCGACGAGGACGACTTCGCTGTCCTCGATCGCTGTGATGGTGATGCTGTCGCGCTGCGTGATCGCAACGCCGTCGCGTGCCTTGGCCTCGACGTCCTCGACACGGATCCTGCCGGTCGCGGGGACGAGGTAGAGATGGCGTTCGGCGCTCGCGGGCCGATAGGTGACGCTTTGCCCGGCCCGGATCGTCGCTCCCAGCACGCGGGCATCGGTGCGGATCGGCAAGGCGTCGCCGTCTTTGGAAGCGCCGCTTGCAAGCGGGACGAAGGCTCCGGCGCGCTCGCCCCTGGGAAAGGCGCGAGCGCCCCAGTGCGGCTTTCCGCCGCGCTCTTCGGGCACGATCCAGAGCTGGAAGATCTGGGTCTCGCCGTCCTCAAGATTGTACTCCGAATGCGTGACGCCATCGCCGGCGCTCATCACCTGCACGTCGCCCGCCTCGGTGCGGCCCTCGTTGCCCATGCTGTCGCGGTGGGTGATCGCGCCTTTGCGGACATAGGTGATGATTTCCATGTCGCTGTGCGGATGGGGCGGAAAGCCGGTTCCCGCGGCGATGGTGTCATCGTTCCAGACGCGAAGCCGGCCCCAGTTGACTCGCTCGGGATCGTGATAACCGGCGAAGGAAAAGTGATGATGCGCATCGAGCCAGCCGTGATTGGCGGCGCCGAGCGTGTCGAAAGGACGCAGTTCGATCATGTCTACACTCCTGACG
>JBARZK010000076.1:0-13100 GCA_049649965.1 Erythrobacter sp. | reverse complement strand
CTCGGCCATTTCGTGCTGACCAAAGAGCTCATGCCGCTGGTCGAGAAGGGCCGCGACAAGCGGATCGTCAACCTGTCGAGCCGCGGCCACCACAATTCCGGAGTCGATTTCGACGACCCGAATTTCGAAAGCCGCGAATACCACCCCTTCGTCAGCTACGGCCAGTCGAAGACCGCCAACGTCCTGTTCACCGTGGGACTGGAAGATCGCTTCGCATCCAAGGGCATCCATGCCTACGCGGTTCATCCCGGCGGCATCCAGACCAACCTGGGCCGCTACATGAGCGACGAGGTGCGCGAACAGCTGATGCAGAACATCGCCAAGCGCGACAGCAACTTCCAGTTCAAGAGCATCCCGCAAGGCGCCGCGACGCAGGTCTGGGCCGCGACAGCCGACGAACTCGATGGGCGCGGCGGTGTCTATTGCGAGGACTGCCACGTCGCCGAGCAGGACGACGAAAGCAATAGCGGGGGCGTGCGCAGCTACGCGCTCGACCACGACAAGGCGGACCGGCTTTGGGCCTTGTCCGAAAGCCTCACCGGGGAAACTTTCGCGGCCCAATAGCGCTATTCGTTCAGGAAGCGGCCCAGCAGCCCGAACGTGTCCTTCGCCTCTCGCGTCCGCACGATCGCCATGAAGACATGCGGCGCGCCTTCGTATTCGTAGAGTTTGGCATCGACGCCTGCCTCGCGAAGCCGTTTTGCGAAGGTCCGCGAATCGACGATGAAAAGGTCGTCGCGCCCGGTCCATATCCGGGTGGGCGGCAGGTTCGCGAGCTCATCGTCGGATGCCCTGAGCGGGCTGCATTCGCTGCCTGCCGGATCGCGCTCGCCTGCGAACATCGCCCCGCAGGCGCGCAGGGTGTCGACCCGCAGCATGATGTCGCGCTCTTCGACGGCGGAGATCGCCGGATCGCGCATCGCAAGGTCGAGCCATGGCGCGAACAGGGCGAGTCGGCCCGGCTTCGGCCCTCCCTCACGCCCCAGCCGCAGCGCGAGCGTCAGCGCCATGTGCCCGCCTGCGCTGTCGCCGGCCAGCACGATGCGGGACGGATCGTGCCGCGCGGCGAGTTCGGCATAGGCCGCATCGGCCAGCGCATCCTGCTCGGCCGCTTCGGCTTCGGGCACGACCGGATACATCGGCAGGGACACGCTGATCCCAAGCCGCTCGACCATGGCAGCGGCGAGCGGCCAGTGCTCCTTGAACATCGGCAGGACGAACCCGCCCCCATGGAAATAGAGCATGTGCCACTGGCCCGGGCCTGACTTGGGTTGCCCGGACTTGGGATGGAGCGTGACGACCTCGTGACCGGCCAGAGTCCGGCGTTCGACGATGAACTTGTCCTCGAATTTCGAGGGCATAGGCGCATCTTCGGGCAAGTCACGCGCGGCGATCTGCGCCCGGTAGCCGTCCGCATCGGGCGGAAATACCGGCGTCCGCTTGCTCATCAACCACGTCACGCCTCGCATCAGCAGGCTCGGCTTCGAACTGCGCACCTCGATTGTTCCGACCGTCATGATCCGCTCCCTGCCATTTCGCCCACGAAGGGTGAACGAGAGCGCCACGCTGTCAAGCGCTGTCATTGCCCCGTAGCCTGCCCTCCCCTATATGGCGGCCATGTCTTCCATCAGACCCTGGCGCACCATCGAACGGCGCGAATGCCGTCAGATCATGGTCGGCGACGTGCCCGTGGGCGGCGATGCCCCGATCACCGTGCAGACCATGACCAACACCCCGACCGAAGATGCGGTCGCGACGATCGACCAGATCCGCCGCTGCGAGGAGGTTGGCTGCGACATCATCCGCGTCTCCTGCCCGACGGAGGAATCCACCGCATCCTTCGGCAAGATAACCAAGGCTGCGAACATCCCGGTCGTCGCCGACATCCATTTTCACTACAAGCGCGCGCTCGAGGCCGCGGATGCGGGGGCTGCGTGCCTGCGGATCAATCCCGGCAATATTGGCGGCGACAAGCGCGTCGCAGAAGTCGTGCGGGCGGCGAAGGCCAATGGCTGCGCGATCCGCATCGGTGTGAACGCCGGCAGCCTCGAAAAGGACCTGCTGGAGAAATACGGCGAACCGTGTCCAGAGGCACTGATCGAAAGCGCGCTCGATCATATCAAGCTGTTGCAGGATCACGACTTCCACGAATTCAAGGTGGCGGTGAAGGCCTCCGACGTGTTCCTCGCGGTCGCGGCCTATCACGGCCTTGCCGATGCGGTGGACTGCCCGCTGCATCTCGGCATCACCGAGGCGGGAGGCCTGATCGGTGGCACGGTCAAGTCGAGCATCGGCATGGGTTCGCTGCTGTGGGCCGGGATCGGCGACACCATCCGCGTCTCGCTCTCCGCCGAGCCGGAAGAAGAAGTCCGGGTCGGATACGAGATGCTGAAGGCGCTGGGCCTGCGCACCAGAGGCGTGCGGGTCGTGTCCTGCCCTTCATGCTCGCGCCAGGGTTTCGACGTGATCCGCACGGTCGAGACGCTCGAAAAGCGGCTCGAACACATCAAGACACCGATGTCGCTCAGCGTGCTGGGCTGCGTCGTCAATGGACCCGGCGAAGCGCGCGAGACCGATATCGGGCTGACGGGCGGCGGATCGGGCAAGCACATGGTCTATCTCTCGGGCGTCAAGGCTCACACGATCGAGGACGAAGACATGCTCGACCACATCGTCCGCCTGGTCGAAGAGAAGGCAGCCCGGATCGACGCAGGCGAGATCGCGGCCTTCGATCCGCACGGCGCGCCGGCCGAAGCAGCGGAATGACCCGCGACCGGTGATCGACGCTGAGCATCTTGCCCGCATACCGGCGCGCGACGATGACGGGCTGCTCCACGCCTTCATCGAATGCCCGAAGGGCAACACGCACAAGATCGACCTCGACAAGGAGCTCGGCATATTCCGCTGGGCCATCGAACTGCCCGAAGGACTGACCTTTCCGGCGAATTTCGGGTTCATCCCCGCGACGCTGGCGGAGGATGGCGACGCCCTCGACGTGATGGTGCTGACCGGCGGGGCCCTGCCTTCGGGTACGCTGGTGAGCGTGCGCCCGGTGGCAATCCTGCGCATGGAGCAGGAGGAGGATGGCAAGATGGTCCGCAACGATCGCCTTGTCGGCGTTCCGCCGCTCAGCCAGACGTTCGGTCATGTCGAGCGGCTGAGCGAGCTTCGCGATACCATGATGTGGGAACTGGGCGTGTTCTTCCGCACCTATAACGAGATGATCGATCGCAAGGTCAACCTGCTCGACCCGGGCAACGAAAATGCCGCGCGCGAGCTCGCAGAAAAGGCCATCGCCGCGAAGGGCGACCGGAACGGTTGAGCTGCGGATGGGGGAGACGATCCTGCTGGCCGTCGCCCTCGCGATGGACGCGTTCGCCGTGGCTCTCGCGCAAGGTGCGCGGCTTCGCCCCGGGATTGGCGCCAGCCTTTTTACCGCCTCGGCCTTCGGCGTGGCGCAGGGCGTGATGCCCCTGATCGGATGGGGTCTTGGCGCGATGGCCATGCCCTTGCTCGAAGCTTTCGACCACTGGATCGCTTTTGCCCTGCTGGCGGCGATCGGGGTGCAAATGATCCGCCATTCGGGTGACGAGACGGCGCCCCCGGCCTTCACCATCGGTGCCATCGCAATCGCGGCGCTTGCCACCAGCATCGATGCGCTGGCAGCGGGGGTGACCTTGCCGACATTGGGCATTGCGCCACTCCGCGCGGCCGCGATTATCGCCGCGACGACCTTCGTCCTGTCGCTCGCCGGCATTGCCCTTGGCCGTATGGCCGGCGACCGGTTCGGGCGCCCGGCGGAGATTGCGGGCGGCTGCATCCTGATCGCGCTCGGTTGCACAATCGTGTTCGACCACACACTTGGAGCCTGATCATGCTCCACGTCGTTCATCACGCCGACTACATGGCTCCGCGGCCCGAACGCGGCAGCTTCAAGTTCGACAAGTACTACCTCGTCATGGAGGAATTGCGCATCTCCGGGGCGCCGATCACCGAACATGCGCCCGATCCCTGCCCGCGCGAATGGCTCGAGGCGGTGCACGATCCCGACTATGTCGAAGAGGTCTTCACCCTCACCGTACCGCGCGAGAAGGAGCGGCGGATCGGCTTTCCGGTAACCCAGCGCATCCGCGACCGCGTGCGGCATACCAATGGCGGGACGTGGCTCGCCGCGCAGCTTGCGATGCAGCACGGCTATGCCGCCAACAGCGCGGCGGGGAGCCATCACGCGCTGGCGCATACCGGCGCTGGCTATTGCGTCTTCAACGACCTCGCCGTCACGTCCAACCGGCTGTTGGCCGAGGGCGACGCGCGCCGCATCCTGATCGTCGATTGCGACGTACACCAAGGCGACGGCACGGCGAGCCTAACGGCCGGACGCGACGATGTGTTCACGCTCTCGCTGCACGCGGAAAAGAACTTTCCGGTCAGGAAGGCGCGGTCGAACTGCGACGTGGCCCTGCCGGACGGGCTGGGCGACGATGGCTACATGGATGCGCTCGAACGCCGTTTGCCCGCCATCATCGACGATTTTGCGCCCGATTTCGTGTTCTACCAAGCCGGAGTCGACCCGCATGTCGACGACCGGCTGGGGCGGCTGGCGCTGACGGACGAAGGTCTGGCGCGCCGCGACCGGTACGTCGTGAGTCAGGCGCGCGAGCGCGGGCTGCCGATCGCATCGGCGCTGGGCGGCGGCTATGGCGACGACCAGCGGGCGGTCGCGGCGCGTCATGCGCGCTCGATGCTCGCCATGGCAGACGAGAACGCCCGTTTCGCCGCGGTTGCGGTAGGATCGTAAGGTGTTCACTGGAACGCTAGGATTGTTGTAGTAGTATCATGAGCATGAACCGCCGCGACCTCATCAAGGGCACCCTCGCTGCCGGAGCCGCGCTTTCGCTGCCCGCGACGATCGCCGCGCAGCCGCGTGCGGGTTCGGCGCGCGACCGGGTGCTGTTCGACATCGCCAAGCGCGAACTCGACAAGGCGGGCGATGTCATATGGCGCAAGGATATCGTCGGAATCGCCGATTTCGGCGTCCACTCGTCCAATCGGCGGTTTCACTTCGTCAACCTCGACCGAGAGGAAGTTGCGTCCTACCACGTCAGCCACGGCACCGGTTCCGATCCCGAGCACGATGGCTGGCTCAACCACTATTCCAACGTCGAAGGCTCGAACGCGACTTCACGTGGGGCGTATGTGACGTGGGAGTGGTATGTCGGGCGCTACGGCACGTCGGTGCGCCTTGGCGGACTGGACGATACGAACGACAACGCGCTGGAACGATACATCGTCATGCATCGCGCCGACTATGCCGAGCCTTCGCATGTCGAGCGTTGGGGACGGTTGGGCCGGTCGAACGGGTGCTTCGCGCTGGGCGAGGAACAGTTCCGCGTAGCGCTCCTGAACCTGTCGGGCGGGCGGTTGCTCTATGCGGACAGTTTGGGCTTGCAGGACGATGGGCGGATGCTGAGCCGGGCGGAGCAGCTACAGATGCTGCAGCCGGACGAGCCGAATGCAATGCAGCGGTACAATCCGGGGGTTTTCTAAGCCTTGTCTTACCAGCCGTCCTTCGGTGTGGGCGGACCACCTCAACTCGCTGCGGTTCTTCCGGCCAGCTTGGCTGGCGCGGCAAGCGGACTAAGCCTCCTTCTGGCATTTCTTGTTTTTTCTGCGTTTCCGTTTTCCACAGACCCAGGCGAGGTCGCCGGGTTTCTGGCTTTTGCAGGGTTCGCCATCGTATTCATGCTGTTGGGTGCCAGCCTGATAACCGGAGCCATGCTGCTCGTGGTTGGACTGCCGATAGCTTGGGCGCTTGGAGACCGCATTCGAGAACGCTGGAGCATCGCGATCGTATGTCTTTCGGCAATTGTTGCCAGCTTCTTGCCCGCGAGCCTTACGACATCATTCGATAGCGATGCCAACGATCCATTGCTGGCCGCGTGGCCCGCATTGATCTTCGCATTGCCGGCGGCCTCCTTCTACCGATACTTCATAATCCAGGAGATGGAGAATTTAGCCGAATAGGCCTTAAGCCTCCCCGCGCGGATCGTTCTCGATAACGATGACTTCGTCGTCAATTGCGTTCGACCGGTCGTCGACGCGCGGCTTGTCCAGGCTCGCGAGCACCGGAGCATCGCGGCCATAAATGTCCTCGAACGTGCGCATCTTGCCGTCGATGTCGCTCGCCATGGTAAAATAGGTGATGTAGGCGGGCATCTCCTTCTGGATCGGGACCATGGTATATTCGCCCGAGGTCGCGATTTCGACCGCCTCGTCTTTGCTCGCGCCCTGCCCCAGGATCGCCATCGTGATCGCGAGCTCCATCGCCCGCTCGGTGCGGATGCAGCCATGCGAAAGGGCGCGCACGTCCTTGTCGAACAATTGGCGCGACGGCGTATCGTGGAAGAAAATCGCGTGCGGGTTGGGCATTTCGAGCTTCATGCGACCCAGCGAGTTGCCCGGGCCCGGCTGCTGGACGACGGTGACGAAGCCGTCCGCGCCCTTCGTCCCCTTGTAGCCATTGGCCTGCGCCCACGATGGATTGCCCAGCACGCGCGCACCCAGCCCTTCGCCCACGACAATCGATTGCGGCACCGTCCAGGTCGGGTTGAAGACCACGCCCTGCACGGTTTCGGCAAGCTGCGGGGTCGCGGTGCGCCCCGGCTTCCCGACGATGGTGCGATAGGTCGAGATGATCTTGTCGTTCACCGTCAGGCGCAGCTGGTATTCGGGCACGTTGGTGATGAGATACTGGCTGCCCAGGTCGCGGGCGAGCCAGCGCCAGCGGTCCATGTTGGCGCGGATCAGCTTGCGCTTCTTGGCCTTGTTTTCGGGCGTCCGGGCGAGTTCGTCGCGCAGTCGGGCGTAGTCGGGGTGGGTGGGGTTGAGCTTCTCCAGCGTGCCCGCCACGTCGCCGCTTTCCAGCGCTTCGGCCAGCAGCGCGTCGGTGCGATAGAGGTCGCGATCGGGATCGACGACGAACCACTGCTCGCGCGCATCCATCGGCGTTCGCCCGTCGCGAAGATCCTCGACCAGCCAAACGAAATTGCGCGAGGCGAGCGTATCGAGGTCTTCCGATGCGCCTTTGGCGATCATTTCGCGCAGCTGCGCAAGGTTGTAGTCGGCCGGGTCGAGCCCTTCTGCGTCGATTCCGTCGATCACTTCCACCAGCGCATTCGCGTGGGCGAGGCTCCATTCGCCGACCAGCGGCCCCGGAGGCGCGAGGTCGCCCTGCACCACCTCTTCGGAAACCATGTTCGGAAAAGCCTCGTCGAAGCTCGCCGTGCCCTGCCCCGCCTCGGAACTCTCGTCCTGGGCATAAGCCGTGCCCGTCGAAGTGCCCGCCGCCAGGGCGAAGACCGCGAGGCCGGCGAGAAGATGTGCATTACGAATACGCATGGTCGAGTGTCCCGAAAGATCTGAAGGCCGCTTTTTGGGCGGACCGTGCTTGGTTCGGCATATATACCGAGGCTTGCGGCCACCTATCAAGCATCGCGGCTTGCCCTGCGCTTAATTTCGCGGGCTACTTGCGACGAATGGCGGGATGACCGCGGGGGATGGAGCGCGTATCGACCCGTCGCAGCCATGTCCGACCGTTCGCTTTCTTCCAGTCACCTCGCGCCATTTCTCGCTGCCGCCGCTGGCGTTGCGTGCCTTTCGCTCATGGACGCGCTGATGAAGGGGGCATCGCTCGCCAGCGGAGTCTACACCGCGACTGTCCTGCGCAGCCTGATCGGGGCTGCACTGATCGCACCGTTCTGGCTGTGGAAACGCCCCTCGTGGCCGGTATGGCCGGTGATGAAGCTGCACCTGGAACGCGGCGTCGTCTCGGCTTTCATGGCGTTCAGCTTCTTCTATGCGCTGACCAAGCTTCCGCTTGCCGAGGCCATCGCGCTCAGCTTCATTGCACCGCTGATCGCGCTCTACCTGGCGCGGGTCCTGCTGCAAGAGACCGTGTCGAAGCGCGCGGTGATCGCAAGCGTTCTCGGCGTCGCGGGCACGCTGGTGATCCTTGCCGGCAGGCTGGGGCGCGGGGAATTCACCGAGGATGCGCTGCTCGGCCTTGCCGCGCTCGCCTTTTCGGCTCTGCTCTATGCCTACAATTTCATCGTGATCCGCCGTCAAAGTCAGGTTGCAGGGCCGGTCGAGATCGCGACGTTCCACAGTGGCGTCGGCGGGCTGGTGCTGCTCGTCTTCGCGCCATTCGCATGGAGGAACCCGCAGATCGAAACGCTCGGCGCGATCGCCGCTTCGGGAATGCTGACTGTAGCAGGCGCGATGGCGATCGCCTGGGCCTATGCCAGAGCGCAGGCGCAGGCGCTCGTCCCGATCGAATATTCGGGCTTCGTGTGGGCGAGCATGCTTGGCTGGGCGTTCTTCCGCGAGCCGGTGAGCGCGCCAACCATTGCGGGCGCGGTGCTGATCGTAACGGGCTGCTGGCTTGCCGCACGCCGCGAACCAGCCCGTCCGGTGGCGCCGACACCCTGATACGCGACAACTGCAATCGACTTGCAAGAAGGTCCGGGACCTTGACCTTGGCTGGCGCGTTTATCAAGTGCCCCTCCAGACACAGCCCACGCGCCGCGCGGAACGCAATCGTTTCCAGCGCGCGAGGCCAGCACAAAGGAAGACCCTTTTCATGACCGCCACCGGCAAGGACACCCTCTCGACCCGCTCCACCCTCGACGTCAACGGCAAGACCTACGCCTATTACTCGCTGGACAAGGCGGGAGAGCAGCTGGGCGATGTGTCGCGGCTGCCGATCTCGATGAAGGTGTTACTGGAAAACCAGCTGCGGTTCGAGGACGAGGGCTTCACTGTCGGGCGCGAACACCTGCAGGCTATCGTCGACTGGCAGGACAACCCCAGCACCGGCAACGAGATCCAGTACCGCCCGGCACGCGTCCTGCTACAGGATTTCACCGGTGTGCCTTGCGTCGTCGACCTTGCTGCGATGCGCGACGCGATCAAGGAGCTGGGCGGCGAGACCTCCAAGATCAATCCGCAGGTACCCGTCAATCTCGTTATCGATCACTCGGTCATGGTCGATGAATTCGGTCACCCCAAGGCGATGGAAGCGAACATGGCGCTCGAATACGAGCGTAACCGCGAACGCTACGATTTCCTCAAGTGGGGATCGAAGAGCTTCGAGAACTTTTCCGCCGTTCCTCCGGGCACCGGAATCTGCCACCAGGTGAACCTCGAACACATCGCCAAGGGCGTGTGGGCGAGCGAGGACGAGAACGGCGAGATGATCGCCTATCCCGATACCTGTGTGGGCACGGACAGCCACACCACCATGATCAACGGGCTCGGCGTCCTTGGCTGGGGCGTCGGCGGGATCGAGGCCGAGGCCGCGATGCTGGGGCAGCCGATCTCCATGCTGATTCCCGAAGTCGTCGGCTTCAAGCTGACCGGCGCAATGGCCGAAGGCGTCACCGCGACCGACCTCGTTCTCACCTGCGTGCAGATGCTGCGCGAAGTCGGAGTCGTCGGGCGCTTCGTCGAATTCTACGGCCCGGGCACCGCCAACCTGACGCTGGCCGACCGCGCCACCATCGCCAATATGGCTCCGGAATACGGCGCGACCTGCGGCTTCTTCGGCATCGACGACAAGACCATCGAATACATGCGCCTGACCGGCCGCGACGAGGAAACGATCGCGCTGGTGGAAGCCTATTCGAAGGCGCAGGGCCTCTGGTTCGACCCCCATGCCGAGCCGGTGTTCACAAAGACGCTCGAACTCGACATGGCAAAGGTCGTCCCCAGCCTTGCCGGTCCCAAGCGGCCGCAGGACAAGGTGATCCTCCCCGAGGTGGACGAACTGTTCAACACCGACCTCAAGACAGTCTACAACAAGGACGCGCCGCATCGCGTCGGCGTTGAGGGCAAGGACCACGATATCGGCGATGGCGATGTCGTCATCGCGGCTATCACCAGCTGCACCAACACCTCCAACCCGGACGTGATGATCGCCGCCGGACTTATGGCGCGCAAGGCGAAGGAGCGTGGCCTGAAGCCCAAGCCGTGGGTCAAGACCAGTCTCGCGCCCGGTTCGCAGGTCGTGACCGACTATCTCGAGAAATCCGGGCTGCAGGACGATCTCGACTCGATGGGGTTCGACCTCGTCGGCTATGGCTGCACGACCTGCATCGGCAATTCGGGCCCGCTGGCGCCGGCGATTTCCAACGCCATTAACGGCAACGATATCGTTGCGGCCAGCGTGCTGTCGGGCAACCGCAATTTCGAAGGGCGCGTCAGCCCCGACGTGCGCGCCAACTTCCTCGCTTCGCCGCCGCTCGTGGTCGCCTATGCGTTGAAGGGCACGGTGACCGAGGACATCACGACAACCCCGCTCGGCCAGGACCAGAACGGCGCCGACGTGATGCTCGCCGACCTCTGGCCCAGCAATGCCGAGATCGCGGAGCATCGCGCCGCGAATATCGACCGCACCATGTTCGAAAAGCGCTATGCCAACGTCTATGACGGCGACGAGCATTGGCAGGCGATCACGGTCGAGCCGACCGACACCTTCCAGTGGCGCGCGGGATCGACCTATGTTGCCAACCCGCCCTATTTCGAAGGGATGGGCATGGAGCCCGAGCCGATCGCCGACATCGTCGATGCAAAGCCGCTCGCCGTTCTGGGCGACAGCGTGACAACCGACCACATCTCGCCCGCCGGTTCGATCAAGGAAGACAGCCCCGCCGGCTCCTACCTCAAGTCCAACCAGGTCGCGAAGAAGGACTTCAACTCCTACGGCTCGCGCCGCGGCAACCACGACGTCATGATGCGCGGCACCTTTGCCAATATCCGCATCAAGAACGAGATGGTTCCGGGCGTCGAGGGTGGCTACACCACCTACCAGGGCGAGCAGATGCCGATCTACGATGCCGCGATGAAGCACAAGGAAGACGGCACCCAGCTCATCGTCGTCGCCGGCAAGGAATACGGCACCGGTTCCAGCCGCGACTGGGCCGCGAAGGGCACGATCCTGCTGGGCGTGCGCGCGGTCATCGTCGAAAGCTACGAGCGTATTCACCGCTCCAACCTCGTCGGCATGGGCGTGCTGCCCTTGCAGTTCAAGGAAGGCGACACGCGCGAGACGCTGGGCCTTACCGGCGAAGACACCTTTACGATCAAGGGACTCGACGATCTGTCGCCTGCGCAGCAGGTCGAGGTCGAGGTGACGCGGCCCAATGGCGAAACGTTCAGTTTCATGGCATTGTGTCGCATCGATACCGCGAACGAGATGGAGTATTACCGCAATGGTGGCATCCTGCACTACGTCCTGCGCAAGCTCGCGGCGTAACGCCCGGCCCTTTCGGACACGGGGCGCTGTCGCGGCGCTGCCGGTCCTCTCGCTCGCGCTGCTAGCCTGCGCGCCCGAAGAGGACCGGCACGAACACGATCGGTCCGGTGTGCCCTTCGGCTTCGAGCTCGCCGCCGCCAATGCCGCGGATGGCGAGCCGGGGTCGCAAGCCGACAGCCACGTCATCGACTGGAGCGCGCAGCAACTGGCGCAGCGCCTCGACAGCGAGGATGTGCGGCTGATCGACGTGCGCACCGATGAAGAGGTTGCAGGCGGGATGATCCCCGGTGCCGAGCACATCGCCAAGGACGATTTCGACCCCGCATCTCTCCTAGCAGATACGGATGGTCGCGAGATCGTGCTCTATTGCCGCTCGGGCCGGCGTTCCGCCGCGGTTGCCGAGGAACTGGCCGCCCATATCGGCAAGCCGGTCCCCCACCTCGCAGGCGGCATCCTCGCCTGGCAGGAAGCTGGCCGCCCGCTCGTGCGCGACGGGGCTAGTCCTCGGAGAACAGACCGCCCTGAGCCGATCCGCCCTTCGTAGCCTCGCCGGGCGGATCGAGGCCCAGATGCGTCCAGCCTGCATCGTTCAGCATCCGGCCACGCTCCGTGCGCGCGATGAGGCCTAGCTGGATGAGATAGGGCTCTATCACGTCCTCCACTGTGTCGCGTGGTTCGGCGAGACCGGCGGCCAAGGCGGCCACTCCGACCGGTCCGCCCTTGTAGGTCGTCGCGATCATGGTGAGGTATCGCCTGTCCATCGCGTCGAGACCGGCCGTGTCGATCTCGAGCCTCTCCAATGCCTCGTCGGCCACCGTTTCAGTCACCGTCTGCGCACCGGCGACATGGGCGAAATCGCGCACCCGGCGCAGCAGACGCCCCGCCACGCGCGGCGTTCCGCGCGAACGACGGGCAATCTCGCCCGCTCCGTCTTTGTCGATGTCGAGGTCCAGCAACCCCGCCGCCCGGGACACGACGCGCTCGAGCTCGCCGTGGCTGTAGAACTGCAGGCGCACCGGTATGCCGAACCGGTCGCGCAGCGGCGTCGTCAGCAGCCCCTGCCGCGTGGTCGCGCCGATCAGGGTGAAGGGCGGCAGGTCGATCCGAACGCTGCGCGCCGACGGCCCCTCCCCGATCATGATGTCGAGCGCGCGGTCCTCCATCGCGGGATAGAGCACCTCCTCGACCACGGGATTGAGACGGTGGATCTCGTCGATGAACAGGACATCGTGCGGCTCCAGATTGGTGAGCAGCGCGGCAAGGTCCCCCGCTTTGGCGATCACCGGGCCGGACGTGGCGCGAAACCCGACCCCGAGCTCCCTGGCGACGATCTGCGCAAGCGTCGTCTTGCCAAGACCCGGCGGGCCGAAGAACAGTGTGTGATCCATCGCCTCACCACGCGACTTCGCGCTTTCGATGAAGACGCGCAGGTTGTCCCGCGCCGCCTCCTGCCCGACGAACTCGGCCAGCCGCTTGGGACGCAGCGCTGCATCGGGGTCTTCGGGCTGCCGGTCGGATGTGTGAATGGGAACGGGGTCAGTCATGACGCGAGCCTGAGGAATGGGAGGCAAATGCTCATCAGCCCGCCGCCTTCTTCAGCGCCACGCGGATGAGGTCACCCTCGCCAGCGTCTTCGCCCAGTTCCGACTGTGCTCGCGCCACCGCCTGTGCTGCGACCGCGGGCTTGAACCCTAGGTTCTCCAGCGCGCTTACCGCGTCCGCGCTGGCGACGCCCAACGGCGGGGCGGCGCCTGCGACCCCGCCCGTTCCACCGACCGACCCGCCCGGC
>JBARZK010000075.1:0-16659 GCA_049649965.1 Erythrobacter sp. | reverse complement strand
GGTGGTCTGGGCCGTGGCCGGAGCGGCGAGCAGCGCCAGAAGAGCGAAAAGCGGCGCGGCGAAACGCGCGAACGGGCGGGCCGGGAAAAGGGTCGTCATTCCGTTATTGTGCTCCGAAGAGGGTTAGCGAGGACGTAACAAGGGTTTCTACCCGCAAACGATTCGCCGCTGCAAGCGCTCTCCCGGTCGCGTCGGCGGGCTGCGGCCAATTCACTTGACTGAAAGCCGCGTTCGGGCAGGTTGCCGTCCGAAATACCAGAACAGCGGGACATTCCATGACAAAGCCATTCACCCCTCGCCGCGGCGTGCGCGCCGCGCTTGCCGCGACCCTGATCGGCACATCCTCGCTCGCGTTCGCGCAGGACGCGCCGATCGTGCAGCCCGGCGCCCCCGGACAGGACAGCCGCACCCTGACCGCGGACGAAGCGACGCAACTCGCCAGCGCCAGCTACACTCGCGCCGACGTGCGGTTCATGCAGCACATGATCGTCCACCACGCGCAGGCGCTCGAAATGTCCGAGCTCGCCGCGGACCGGACCAACCAGGAGGACGTCGTTGCGGTAGCGGAAAAGATCATCGCGGGCCAGGCGGACGAAATCGCCTTCATGGAGCAATGGCTGCGCGACCGTGGCGAACCTGTCGAGGCGTCGATGCACGGCATGGCCTCCGATGAACATGCGGCACATCGCGGCCACGTGATGATGGCGGGCATGGCCACGCCCGATCAGCTCGCTGCGCTCCGCGCTGCCGAGGGCACGGAATTCGACCGCCAGTTCCTCACCCTGATGATCGCCCACCACGAAGGTGCGATCGAGATGGTCGACGAATTGCTCGAACAGCCGGGCAGCGCCGCCGACCCGGTGCTGTTCAGCTTCGTCGGCGATGTCGAGGCCGACCAGACCACGGAAATCGAGCGGATGGACGCGGTGCTCGCCGGCCTCTCCACCGATCCGCGCGCCAATCTCGCCTCGGGCTTCGACGATGCCGAGGAAGCGATCTGGAACCTTCGCAAGGTTGCCAGCCTGCGCAAGCCGGCGGGTTTCTTCAACCCGGAGAACCCCGCCGATCTTCGCCCCGAGCTTCCGCCCGAGGACGACGAGGAAGAGATCGCCGAGGACGACACCGAAGAGCTGGAGGAAGAGGAAACCTCCCCGCGCGAGGAGGAGGAAAGTCTCACCCAGTTCGCGGAACGCTCCCCGCTGCTCGACTTCGCCAACACCGACATGGCGTTCTTCGACGACATCATGGTCGCGGGCAATTATCACGGCTTCAACATCTATCGCCTTGGCGAGGACGGCGTTCCGGCGCTCTTGAGTTCGGTCGTGTGCCCGGGCGGTCAGGGCGACGTCTCGGTCGTCGGCGACCTGCTGGTGATGAGTGTCGAGCAGACCCGGGGCCGCGTCGATTGCGGGCTCGAGGGGGTCGATGGCGATGTGAGCGAGGAACGTTTCCGCGGTCTTCGCATCTTCGACATCTCCAACCTTTCCGCGCCGCGCCAGGTCGGCCAGGTGCAGACCTGCCGGGGCAGCCACACGCATTCTATCGTCAGCGCCGACGACGCGCGCATCATCGTCTACAATTCGGGCACCAGCCGCGTGCGCGAGGAGGAGGAGCTGGCGCGTTGCATCGCCAACCCCTCCGACAGCCGTACGGCCCTTTTCAGCATCGACGTGATCGAGATCCCGGTTGCCAATCCCGCCGCCGCGCGGATCGTCAGCTCTCCGCGGGTCTTCGCCGATGCCGAGACCGGCGAGATCGCCGGCCTGTGGGAAGGCGGCGAAAGCGAGGAGGGCGCGCAGGACACCCGCCAGACCAACCAGTGCCACGACATCACCGTCTTCCCGGCGAAGAACCTCGCCGCCGGAGCGTGTTCGGGCAACGGCATCCTGATGGACATTTCCGATCCCATGAACCCGGTGCGGATCGATGCCGTGTTCGACAAGGGGTTCGCCTACTGGCACTCCGCCACGTTCAACAATGACGGGACGAAGGTCATCTTCACCGACGAATGGGGCGGGGGCGGACGTCCGCGCTGCAAGGCTTCGGACCCGGTGACCTGGGGCGCCAACGCGATCTACGACATCGAGGATGGCGAGCTTCAGTTCCGCAGCCACTACAAGATGCCGGGGCCCCAGGGCGAGTTCGAGAACTGCGTCGCGCACAACGGTTCGATCGTGCCGGTGCCGGGACGCGATATCTTCGTTCAGTCCTGGTACCAGGGCGGGATCAGCGTGATGGATTTCACCGATAGCGCCAACCCGGTCGAGATCGCCTATTTCGACCGTGGCTCGATCGACGACGAACAGCTGGTGGTGGGCGGATACTGGTCGTCCTACTGGTATGACGGGCGCATCTACGGCACCGAGATCACGCGCGGGCTCGACGTCTTCGCGCTCGCGCCGAGCGAATACCTGACGTCGGCCGAGATCGCCGCCGCCGAGGCCGCGAGTTATGCCGGCGAGCGCTTCAACCCGCAGACCCAGACGCAGGTTACGTGGGACGACGCCGTCATCGAAGCAGCGCGCGAAAGTCGTCAGGGCGGCTGAACTTTCGGCCCTGCCCCCTCGGCCCTGCTCCTTCGGCCCTGCCGGACAATGCATCCGTCAGACGCCGAAGGGGTTTGTCTCCGGCACACCTTCGTGCGGCTCGCCCTCTTCCAGCGGGGCGAGCGCGCGGGTTTCGTCGAACCAGCACCACCCGTCGAACTGGCTTGGCAGGGTGGCTTCGCTGTAATGGCTCCAGCGCTCGGTTTCCGGCCGGTAGATCACGCCGATGAACCGTTCGAGCCGCGATTGCGCCAGCCGGTCGGCAAGCGCCCTGTCGGCGGCGGGCTCGATCAGGAAGCGCGCCATCCCGGTGTCGTGACATAGCCTTTCGTAGCTGTCGCGATGCGAGGGGACGATACGCTTCACCTCGCGCGGACCGTCCCAGTCCGATGCGGCGCTGACCGTGCCGGTATGCGTGCCGAAGCCGACGAGCGCGACGTCCTCGCCCCAGCGCTCCCGCGCCAGCTGCCCGATATTGTGCTCATCGCGCACCCGGCCCATTTCGGTCGCGCGGGCATCGCCGATATGGCTGTTGTGCGCCCACACGATCGCCTTGCTGTCGGCCCCGCGCTGATCGAGCAGGTGTTCGAGCGTGTCGGCCATGTGGCTGTCGCGCAGGTTCCAGCTCTCCGCGCCGCCGTAATACATGACGCGATAGTATTTCTCCGCCAATGCGACCAGGCGCGCGTTCATCGCCGCGCCGAAGGCCTTGCCGTCATCGTCGAGAGCGCGTTCCAGCAGGTCGCGACATTGGCGCACCACGGCCTCTTCGCACGCTTCGTAGCCTTCGTTCAGCGCCATTCGCCCGTAGCTCGCCGGGTCGTCCTGCCACGGGGTCAGGCAGCCATAGCGCTCGCGCGCGGTGGCGGCGGCTTCGGGGTCGTTCTCGTCGAGATAGGCCAGCACCGCCGCAATGGAGCCCGACATGTTGTAGATGTCGAGCCCGTGGAAGCCGACCCGGTCGCCCGCCGCGCGGTCCGCGTTGATGCCCTTCAGGTCGCGCGCGAGATCGCGAACGACCGGATTGCGCCACATCCATGTCGGGAAGCGCTGGAACGGCGGCGCGGCGCCTTCACGGCGCGGCTGGTGGCGGATGAACCGGTCGAGCACCGCGGCATCGGACCAGTCCGCTTCCACAGCGACGATGTTGAAGCCATGGCGTTCGACCAGTCGCCGGGTGATTGCCGCGCGGGCTTCGTAGAATTCGTGGGTGCCGTGGCTCACCTCTCCCAGCATCACGACCCGCCGGTCCGCGAAACGGTCGAACGCCGCGGCGAAGGCCGGGTCCTCGATCGCGGGCAGCTCGGTGGCGTGGCGCGCGATCAGTTCGGGCGTCGAAAGCTCGCGCGCCGAGCGATGGTCGCTCGCGGCTTTCGTCCCGTCCTCGGCCACCGCGCCGGGCAGCAGCGGGACGAAGCGGACCGCCCCAAGGTCATGCTGCTCCCAATCGTCCTTGCCGGTGCGGTGCAAGCATCGCAGCGTCTGGATGTCCTCGCCGCCGACCGGGATGACCAGCCTTCCGCCGATGGCCAGTTGATCCTTGAGCGCTTCGGGTATCTGCGCCCCGCGCGCCGCGACGAGGATCGCATCGAACGGCGCCTCCTGAGCGCAGCCGTCCATCCCGTCGCCAGCGCGTATCTCGCAATTGTCGTAGCCGAGCGCCGTGACGGTTTGCTCGGCTTTCCGGGCGAGCGCTTCGTGACGCTCGATGGCGATCACGCGGCTTGCGATGCGTGAGAGGATCGCGGCGGCATATCCCGATCCGGCGCCGACCTCGAGCACCCGGCTGTCGCCGGAAAGTTCCGCGGCGTCGATCATCTGCGCGACGATGAACGGCTGGCTGATCGTCTGCCCTTCGCCGATCGGCAAGGGACCATCGCGATAGGCGAATTCGCGCATGTCTTCGGGGACGAAGCGCTCGCGCGGGACCGAGGCGAACGCATCCAGCAGGGCCGGATCGTCGATCCCGCGTGCGCCGATCTGCCGTGAAACCATGCGCTTGCGCTGGGTTTCGTAGGTGCTCATACTCCTGTCGACGCGGCGCGCGCGGGCACGGTTTCAACCTTCACAAAGGTAAGCCCCGCCACGCGCGATCCGCCCTTTGCGGCTCTACTCCGCGGCCACGATCGCCTGTTCGATCTTGTCGGTCGGCTGATTGGTCATCGTCTTGTCGATCTCTCCGACGACGCGCTTTTCGAGTTCGGAATGATAGTGCTGGCGCATCTCGCCCAGCGACTTGGGATCGGCGATGATCAGCACATCGTGCAGTTCGTTTGCGATCGCTTTCGAATTGAGCCATTCGGTCGCGGCAGTGGCATAGCCGAGCTCTTCGAGATCGGTGCGGCCGAGCTCCTGGCCGATATCGTCGTGGTGCTTGATCCCGGCGCTGAAATTGGTGACGTCGAGCTTGGGGCTGGTCTCCTTTTTCAGCTTCGGTTCGAACAGCGCGCCTTCGTTGCGAAACAGCAGGAAGGTCTCGCCATCGATCACGGCGACGTGGGCGTTTTGCGGCAATTTCATGCAGGTATCCTCCTTTTCCCGAACCAACGCTGTCCCCGGTCGAAGGTTGCATTGTTCACCGGAACAAATGTTGCGCGTGGGGGCATCGAAGCATTCGGGCAGCAAGAGGTTGCCCTGAAAGCAAGTGCGCGCGATGGGGGCGCAAGAACGGATTGCCCGCAAGGGAGGGGGGAATATCACATGACACGAAGGTCCGGACGCAACTGGATGAGCTGGGCGTTGCTCGCGCTTGCCATCGCGCAGTTCGTCGCAACCGCGATCTCGTTGTGGGAGACCAATCGCGGGCTCGTGCGGATGCTCGATTTCGTGCGAGAGCCCTCGATCTATCTGTCGGGCGTGATCTTCGCGCTGGCGCTCTTTGCGCGCTCGCCGGTCAGGGGCGCGGTGATGGCGCTGTCGGCCCTGAGCGCGGCGATCAATCTCTACCGGATCTGGCCCTACACCATGCTTGCAGGCGCGCAGATACCACTGGCCGATGTGACCGAGCCGGAATCCTGCTTCACCGTCCTGTCCTTCAACGTCCTGCAATCCAATCGAGAATATGGAGAGGTCGGCGCGATGATAGAGCGGGTCGATCCCGACATGCTGCTCTTGATGGAAACCAACCGGGTCTGGGCCGACGCGCTCGAGCCGCAGCTTTCGGGCTATCCCCAGCGCCTGGCCGATCCGCTGGACAACACGTATGGCATGATCTTCGCCAGCCGGATCGAGGTCGAAAGCGCCCGCATGGTCGCCAACACCGCGTCCAACACGCCGACGCTCTATGCGACGCTCGCCGCCCCCAACGGGGCCCGCTTCGAACTGATCGGCCTGCACCCGCGTCCGCCGCGCGTGGGCGAGAGCACCGAAGCGCGCGACGAGAACATCGCCCGTGCCGGGGCGCTGACGCCCGAGGGGCTGGCCAATGTGTTGGCGATCGGCGACTTCAACGACGTGCCCTGGTCGCGCACCACGCAGCGCTTCGTCGAGGAAGGCGGCTATGACGATCCGCGCGCCGGGCGGGGCAGCTTCCCGACCTTCCCCGCGGGATACACGCTGCGGGGCTGGCCGCTCGACCAGTTGTTCGCGAAGAACGGCGTCGAGGTCGCGGGGTTCGAACGGCTCGACGCGAACGGGTCGGACCACCTGCCACTGCTCGCGCGGGTCTGCGTCGATCCCGAGAGCGAGTAGAAGCGGCGCTTCGAACGCGGTCATCCGGAGACAAGCCGTCGCGGCAAAGAACCGGCGCGGCAAACGATCGGCGCGGCAAACAAAAGGCCCCGGCGGATCGCTCCGCCGGGGCCGTTTCGTTGTGCAGCGTCGGGACGCTGGCCGGTAGGACTGGCTTAGAAGCCGCCCATGCCGCCCATTCCGCCCATGCCACCCATGTCGGGCATGCCGCCGCCGCCGGAAGCGTTCTTGTCTTCCGGAACGTCGGTGATCGCCGCTTCGGTGGTGATCAGCAGTCCGGCGACCGAAGCCGCGTCCTGAAGGGCCGTGCGCACGACCTTGGTCGGGTCGATGACGCCGGCCTTCACCAGGTCTTCGTAGGTGTCGGTCGCGGCGTTGAACCCTTGGGTCTCGTCGCCTTCGCGCAGCAGGTTGCCGGAGACGACCGCGCCGTCATGGCCCGCGTTCTCGGCGATCTGGCGGATCGGGGCGAGGACCGCGCGGCGAACGATGTCGATACCGCGGGTCTGGTCGTCGTTCTCGCCCTTGAGGCCTTCGAGCACCTTGGACGCGTAGAGCAGCGCCGTGCCGCCGCCCGGAACGATGCCTTCTTCCACCGCGGCGCGGGTCGCATGCAGCGCGTCGTCGACGCGGTCCTTGCGCTCCTTCACCTCGACTTCGGACGCACCGCCGACCTTGATGACGGCAACGCCGCCAGCAAGCTTGGCAAGACGTTCCTGCAGCTTTTCCTTGTCGTAGTCGCTGGTGGTGTTTTCCATCTGCGTCTTGATCTCGGACACGCGCGCCTTGATGTCGGCTTCGTCACCGGCACCATCGACGATGGTGGTGTTGTCCTTGTCGATCGTGACGCGCTTGGCTTCACCCAGCATGCCGAGCGTGACGTTCTCGAGCTTAATGCCGAGGTCTTCGGAAATCATCTCGCCCTTCGTCAGGATCGCGATGTCCTGCAGCATCGCCTTGCGACGATCGCCGAAGCCCGGGGCCTTGACCGCCGCGACCTTCAGGCCGCCGCGCAGCTTGTTGACCACGAGGGTCGCCAGCGCTTCGCCTTCGATGTCTTCCGCGATGATCAGGAGCGGACGACCGCTCTGAACCGCCGCTTCGAGCACGGGCAGCATGGCCTGCAGGTTCGACAGCTTCTTTTCGTGGATCAGGATGTAGGGGTTGTCGAGTTCGACAGCCATCTTGTCCGGGTTGGTGATGAAGTAGGGCGAAAGGTAGCCGCGGTCGAACTGCATGCCTTCGACGACGTCGAGCTCGAATTCGAGGCCCTTGGCTTCCTCGACGGTGATGACGCCTTCCTTGCCGACCTTTTCCATGGCCTCGGCGATCTTCTCGCCGACTTCCTTGTCGCCATTGGCCGAGATCACGCCGACCTGGGCGATTTCGCTGGAACCGGAAACGTCCTTCGAACGGTTCTGGAGGTTCTCGACGACCTTGTGAACGGCGGTGTCGATACCGCGCTTGAGGTCCATCGGGTTCATGCCCGCGGCGACCGACTTCATGCCTTCGCGCACGATCGCCTGGCCGAGCACGGTGGCGGTGGTGGTGCCGTCACCGGCGAGGTCGTTGGTCTTCGACGCAACTTCCTTGAGCATCTGGGCGCCCATGTTCTCGAACTTGTTTTCAAGCTCGATTTCCTTGGCGACGGTGACGCCGTCCTTGGTGATGCGCGGCGCGCCGAAGCTCTTGTCGAGCACGACGTTGCGGCCCTTGGGCCCGAGCGTCACCTTCACGGCGTTGGCGAGCGTGTCGACGCCCTTGAGAATGCCTTCGCGGGCATCGCGGCTGAACTTTACGTCCTTGGCAGCCATGTTCGTTTCTCCTGAAACTTGTGAATTGGGTTGGTTGTTGGAAAAGCGCGGGGTGTTTCGCCGATCAGGCGATCACGCCCATGATGTCGCTTTCCTTCATGATCAGCAGGTCTTCGCCGTCGATCTTGACTTCGGTGCCGGACCACTTGCCGAACAGCACGCGGTCGCCGGCCTTGACGTCGAGAGCGACGCGCTGGCCGCTATCGTCGCGCGCGCCTTCGCCGATCGCGACGATTTCGCCTTCGCTCGGCTTTTCCTGGGCGCTGTCGGGGATGATGATACCACCGGCGGTCTTCTGGTCGGCTTCGATGCGACGGACCACCACGCGGTCGTGCAGGGGACGAAATGCCATAGGTAATGACCTTTCTAAGTTGGAGTTGATGTGTCGATTGGCACTCCCGGACCGAGAGTGCCAGCGAGAGCGCATTTGGTTGCGGGGGGTGCACGAGTCAACCAAGGTTCATGAAAATATTTCGCAGGGACGCGCGGCGCTGGCTGCAGTGCTGACTGCGGTGGGGGATCTGGCGCGGGAAAGACGGTGCGCAGGTGCTGGTCAGCGCCCCTTGCGATCGGTATCGGCGCGGGCTTGCACCCGTTCAGTCCCTTTAGGTACCCTTTATACCCATGCAGACCGACACCGATATCGCCGCCCTGACCATTCCTGAAACGATCTTCCTGTGGTTCCAGGCGAACCTCATGAACATCCTCGGCGCGTTCGCGGTGCTGGTCATCGGATTGCTGCTGGCGGGCTTCATTTCCGCGAGCGTTTCCAAGGCCTTGCTGAAATCCGAGCGGTTCGACCAGACGGTCGCGAGGTTTCTGTCGAACGTCGTCAAATACGCGCTGTGGATCGTGGTTCTGGTGACGGTGCTGACCCAGTTCGGGGTCGAGACCACCAGCATCCTCGCAGCGCTGAGCGGCGTCGCGCTCGCCATCGGCCTTGCACTGCAGGGCACGCTCAGCAACGTCGCCTCGGGCGTGATGATCCTCGTTCAAAAGCCTTTCAAGGTCGGCGAAGCGATCACCGTCAGCGGCCTGACCGCCACCGTCCAGAACATCGGATTGTTCACCACGGAGCTGAAACAGTTCGACGGCCTGTTCGTGATGATCCCCAATTCCGAGCTCTGGAACCAGCCGATAATCAACTACCACCGCCACCCTGTCCGCCGGTTCGAGCTGATCGTCGGCATCGCCTATGGCGACAGCATGGAAACGGCGCGCGAACAATTGCTGGCCCTGGCGGCGGAGGACGATCGGGTGCTGGACGAGCCAGCCCCGCTGGCCTTCGTCGCCTCGCTCGACGACAGTTCGGTCGGGATCGGCCTGCGCGTATGGTGCGCCACGGGCGACTACCTGGCGCTGTCTTGGGCGTTGACCGAGGCGGCAAAGGCCCGGTTCGACGCGGTCGGCCTGTCGATCCCGTTCCCGCAGCGCGACGTCAACCTTGCGGGGTTACAGGGGGCGGGATTACAGGGGCCGGTGCAGCTGGGCGCTCAGGCAGGGAAGGGGGCGCCGGCGTCCAGCGAGTGAGCCCCATCCGCTCCCGCTTTAGCCATCGCCATCCCAGCAGCACGGTCGCACAGAACAGCCCGGCGGCAAAGCCGAGCCAGATGCCCGTCCCCTCCAGCGGCGTGTAAAAGCCCAGTGCCACCGAAACGCCGAAGCCCGGCACCCAGTAGCTGAAGATCGCGATCCACATCGGCACCCGCGTATCCTGCAGGCCGCGCAGCGCACCTGCCGCGACGACCTGCATCCCGTCGAACAACTGGAAGAACGCCGCGATCAGCATGTATTGCGCGGCGAAACCCGCCATGGCGAGATTGGCCAAGGCGCCCGTGTCGATATAAAGGCCGAGCAGGGCGTCCGGCGCGAACAGCATCAGCGAGGCGGTGATGCACATGAAGCCCGTTCCCACCGCCAGCGCGACCCACCCGGCGCGGGCGATCCCGTCTCGGTCGCGCGCGCCATAGAAATAGCCGACCCGGATCGTCGCGGCCTGGCCCACGCCGAACGGAACCTGGAACGCCATCGCTGCGAGCTGGAGCGCGATGGTGTGCCCGGCGAGTTCGCTTTCGCCGATACGCCCCATCAGCAGCGCCGCGCCCCCGAACAGCCCGGCTTCCGCGACCCATGTCAGCATGACGGGCGTGCCGAGGCGAACGAGGTCGATCAGGCGCTGCCATTCCGGGCGCCAGAACCGTCCCCAGATGCGATAGCGGCGCAACCGCCTGTCCCGCTGGATCGCGACCACATAGGCGAGGAATACGAAGCACGCGGTCGCAACGGTGGCGATGGCCGACCCTTCGAGACCGAGCGCCGGTGCGCCGAGATTGCCGAACACCAGCGCGTAATTGCCGATCGCGTTCACCCCGATGGCGACTGCGGTAATGGCGGTTGCGAATAGCGGTCGGCCCAGCGCCGAGACGAAATTGCGAAGGACGCTCGCCATCAGCATCGGCACGCTCGCCCACAGGACGATGGCCATGTAGTCGTCCGCCCGGGCTGCCAGTTCCGGCGGCTGGCCCGTCAGCGCAAATACCGTGTCCACGTTGGCCAGAATTATCATGGCGAGAACGCCGCTCGCGATCGCCAGCCAGACCGCCATCCGTGTCGAGCGGCGCACTTCGGCGACGGCATGGCGGTTGCGGCCGAGCTCTGCGGCGATCAGGGCGGAAACCATGCTGACCATGCCGATCAGCGCCCAGATCACGATGCTGAGCACGGCGATGGCGAGGCTGGATGCGGCAAGTTCGAACTCCCCCAGCCGCGCGACGAAGAACACGTCGATCGCGTAGATCAGCATCTGCAACAGGTTGGCGAGCGCCAGCGGCGCCGCGAGCCCGAGGGTCGCGCGCACTTCCTGGCCCCAACCGGGCGTCCTGATGGCTGCGGTTTCTGGCATCGCCTTCGCTTTCGCCCGCGTATTGGCGAGCCGGGTCGGATAGTGCGATGAATGGGTGGGGGAAAGCGAAATCCGGTGCGCAGCGAGTGTTTCGAGACGAGACACCTGGCCCGGTCACGGAAAAAAGACCTTTACTCCACCGGGGCGATGTTGGCAGTATTCCCGATTGTTTGAGGGGGAAGGTCCGGTGCGAGGGCATCTGCCACACCACAAGCGCGGCTCCGCTTCGCCGCCCGTGAAGGGTTCGGCGCAAGCTGCGCGTGCGGATGAAGAGCGGACGATATCCCGAGGGGTCGGCGTTCGGATGCCGCCGCTGATGGTGGGGACCGCGGTGGTCGCGATGACCATGACGATCCCCGATTTGTCGGCGGCCCCGGTGACCAGCCAACCGCGCGATCCGGGTCCGGCGCAAGCGCTGCCGAAAGCCGGAACCGCTTCGACTCCTTCGTTTGTTCCAGCTGGCCTTGTATCCGTGCGGCGGTCTGCGAATCGTCGCGAGACGGTGGGTCATGCCGGGGGCGAACCCCTTGCGTCCGCGTTCGTCTCTCCCGCATCTACCCGCGCCGTGTCCGGCAAGCCCGCTCCGGTGACGCGCGTGAAGATCGGCAAGCGCCTGCCGATCCACGCGATCGACGAAGGTGTTCGCGACCTGCAGTTCGGAATCGAAAGCCTGCCTTCGCTCGCGCAATCGGCGATCAAACCGGTTTCGCTCGATCTCGACCGGCCCGGTGGATCGGAAACGCCAGGACAATTCGCCGATATCGAACTGCCAGCAGTGAAGGTTGGAGCCGAACTCGCCATCGACGAACTCGTCGAACCGTCCGAAGGTCCGGCGCCGTATGCGCCTGCCTACATGGCTCCGGATACGCCTCGCGCTCAAGCTCGCCCGGGTGATGCCGTCTCGGCACGCGCTCCCCTTGTTGCGAAGCCGGACGTGCCCATTCCGTCCAGGCCTTCGGTCGTCGAGCTCGCGGAACTGCTCGTGCCGCGTAGCGACGTGCAGGAGAGCGGCGATGGCGGCAAACCCGTTACCACCGGACGATTGACCCCGATCGAGGGGCCGGGCGATCCGCTTTCCGTACCCTCGAACCCGGTCCCCGATGAGGCAAGCAAGGTCGCGATAGAGGTTCCGCAACCGGCTCCCTCGATCGGCTCTGCGCCCGGAACCCGTGCGAGCGATGCGCTGGACATCGTATCGAAATCGCGTCTCGCTGCGCGGGTCAACGGAGTGAGGACCGGCAGCGTCGACTTCCAGCAGCTCGAAGGCACGATCGCGATCAAGCTGCGCTCGGTTCTCGACCTGCTCCACGACCGCTACGACGAGGACGAGTATCAGGCTCTGCGCGGTGCGCAGGCGATCGATACATACGTTCCGCTGGCGCAGTTGCAGGGCGCGGGCATCCCCATCGACTACAACCCGGTCTATGACGAGATCGAGTTCGACATCGATTACCAGGATGCGCCCGAAGCGGCGAAGGTACAGGTCGAACAGATCGGCGCGCCGACCGTGGGTACGGACCGGGCGCTCATCGACCAGATCAGGTTCTAGCAGGCAGCAGGGCCTGGCCGTCTGAACCGGCTTGGTTCAGCTGGGCCACCCTGTCCCCGACCCCCGAGAACACAGACCAGAAAAAAGGGCGGTGCCATCGCTGGCACCGCCCTTCCTTGATCAGCGAAAGCTGTTCGAAGCTTACTTGAGCTCGACGGTACCGCCGGCTGCTTCGATCTTGCCCTTGATCTCTTCGGCTTCGGCCTTGTTGACGCCTTCCTTGAGCGGCTTGGGCGCGCCTTCGACGAGACCCTTGGCTTCGGTGAGGCCCAGGCCGGTGATGGCGCGGACTTCCTTGATGACCTGGATCTTCTTGCCGCCGTCGCCGGTGAGGATAACGTCGAATTCGTCCTTCTCTTCGGCGGGGGCAGCGGCATCGCCGCCACCGGCGGGGCCGGCGACCGCGACGGCTGCGGCAGCGGAAACGCCCCACTCTTCTTCCAGCGCGGTAGCGAGTTCGGCCGCCTCGAGGACGGTCAGCTTCGAAAGTTCTTCAACAAGCTTGGCAATATCGGCCATGATTTACACTCCAAATTCGTGGCGGGGCGAACGGCTTGATTCCGAAGCCCCAGATGTTTCGTCGTTTCGCGAATAACGTCTCTTATGCGTCCTCTTTGGCCGCGTAGGCACCGAAGACACGCGCCAGCTTGTTCGCGGGTGCGTTCATCAACTGGGCAACCTTGGTCGCCGGGGCGTTGACGAGGCCCACGATCGTGCCGCGCAGTTCGTCGAGGCTCGGCATCGAGGCCAGCGACCTCACACCTGCTTCGTCGAGCACCTGCGTGCCCATCGAACCGCCGACGATTTCCAGCTTGTCGTTCGATTTCGCGAAATCGACAGCGGCCTTGGCAGCCGCGACCGGGTCTTCCGACCAGGCCAGCGCGGTCGGGCCGGTGAGAAACTCATCGATCCCGACGTAATCGGTGTCCTTCAGGGCGAGCTTGGCGAGACGGTTCTTCGCAACCTTGTAGGAAGCGCCAGCATCGCGCATCTTCGTGCGAAGATCGGTGGACTGGTCCACCGTCATGCCGAGGTTGCGGGTGACAACCACCACGCCGACCTCGTTGAAGACTGCATTGAGCTGGGCAACCGCGTCGGCTTTTTGCGAACGATCCATGCCATACTCCTTCACTAATGGCCGAGCGAAATGGCTTTCGCGCGACCGGCTCACGTTTCGACCTGCCGCTTGCCGACAGGGCGAAGTCCAATGATGGGGAAGGAGGCGAGCCGTTACGGCCCGGTAGCGAAACCATGTGATGGTCCGCCGAAAAATCTCGTTTCCCCGCCTAGGCTGCGAATTAAGAACGGCCAATCCCGTTCAGCAGCTGTCTTGGACGGATGACCGTCTCCGATAGTTCGGAAGCGGTCGGAGCGCGCAATTACCTCGCGCGCCCTGAAAGTCAAGCGGCGTCGTTCCGGTATTCGAGCAGTTCGCCAGGCTGGCAGTCCAGCTCCCGGCAGATCGCGGCAAGGGTCGAGAAGCGGATCGCCTTGGCCTTGCCGGTCTTGAGGATCGACAGGTTGGCAAGGGTCAGGCCCACCCGCTCGGCCAGTTCGGTCAGCGTCATGCGGCGTTCGTGCAGCAGGTCGTCGAGGCGGACCATGATCGTGGCTCCTTCGTCGGTGTCGTGCGGTTTGGGCGGCATCACACGGTCCCTTCGAGATCGGCGCGCATGGCTGCACCGTGCTTGAAGACGCGGGCCAGGATGAAGAGGATGATGATCATCAGGATGCCGGTCAGGTCGAGCCCGGCGTCGATGGTGATGTCGGCATTCTCGACCTCGTCGGCCCATTTCGCCACCAGAAGTCCGAGGGCCGAGGCCGGGATCATCAGGATCTGAACGCCGAGCAGCAGCCATGCCATCAGGTTCAGGCGATCGGCGTTTTCCGGCGCGAACGGATCGCCCTCGCCCACGGTGGCGATGATGGCCCGCAGGCGCTGGAAGAACAGGAAGACCAGTGCGACCACGGCCAGCGCGATCAGCAGGAGCCCGGCCGTCGGCATGACGGGGAAGGCCTCCGCAGCCGCTGCGCTTTCGGCGGCGATTTCCGCGGTAACCTCGTCGCGAAACAGGAAGAACAATGGCACGACGATCACGAGCACGGCCGCAGCGATGCCCATCACGATTTGCACGAATATGGCGATGACCTGTCCTGCCAGCAGCAGCAGGTCGTTCGGTTTGTCTTGCATGGTCTGTCTCCCCTGCTTGCCCGAAGGCTCAAGCGAGTTCGGTTGCCAGGGTCGGGGCGGCGACTGGGTGGACCGGTGCGTCCGGTACGCTGACGATGGTGGCAATCGAGGTCACGGCGATGAAGATCGCGGCGAGCGCGGATATCGAGTGGTTCATGAAACGGGACATATCGTTCTCCTTGATGTGCTATATCGAAAATCGATAATCACGAGATATGCGCGGTCATTCTTATTGTCAAACAATATTATTGGAAAACGATAATTCGTTTATCGGAAAGCGGTTAACCCGGCGGCAGGCGTCTCCATCGGCGCTGTACAGTTGACGCGGGCGCGCACCATTCCTACATCGCCTGCACACGCCAGCTTCGAGCCGGACTGATTCTTGCGCGGGGATCGGATCCAAGAATGGAAGCGGCGCCTTGCCATATTCGCGACCAGGAACGCTGCTGCCTTGGGCGGCCCGAAAGGGCGCGTCGTGGCATGCGGCGCTTTTGTGTCGAATATGGCCTTCGGATTTCGCGTGACGACACGACGGCAAACCAGGCGAGCGCATCCTGTCGCTCGCGCAGGAAAAGAGGCACGACCCCTTCCATGGCAACCAAGGCGAACACCCCCGCGACCACTTCGAACGGATCGGGTGGCGGCAGGGTCCGCAGCCGCAAGGCGCAGGGCACCGCGAAGAAGCGGATCCGCAAGATCTTCGGCGACATCCACGAAGCCGTGCAGATGCCGAACCTGATCGAGGTACAGCGCGAGAGCTACGAACAGTTCCTGCGATCGGACAAGGAGATCGATTACGTCTCCGGCCTTGAAAAGACGCTGCGCAGCGTGTTCCCGATCCGCGATTTCGCGGGCACCGCCGAACTCGATTTCGTTCACTACGAGCTCGAGCCGCCAAAATACGACACGACGGAATGCCGCCAGCGCGGCATCACCTACGCCGCCCCGATGAAGGTCACGCTGCGGCTGATCGTGTTCGAGGTCGACCAGGAAACCGAGACCCGCTCCGTCCTCGATATCAAGGAGCAGGACGTCTACATGGGCGACATGCCGCTGATGACGGAGAACGGCACGTTCATCGTCAACGGCACCGAGCGCGTGATCGTTTCCCAGATGCACCGCTCGCCCGGCGTGCTGTTCGACCACGATCGCGGCAAGACGCACTCGTCCGGCAAGCTGCTGTTCGCCGCGCGCGTGATTCCCTATCGCGGCAGCTGGCTCGACTTCGAATTCGATGCCAAGGACATCGTCAACGTCCGCATCGACCGCAAGCGCAAGCTGCCGGTCACCGCGCTGCTGTATGCGCTGGGTCTCGATAGCGAGGATATCCTCGACCATTTCTACGCCACCGTGACCTGGGAACGGGCGAAGGACGGCTGGAAAATCCCGTTCGTGCCCGAGAACTGGCGCGGTCAGAAGCCGACTTTCGCCCTCGTTGATGCGAGCACCGGCGAAGAGGTGTTCCCCGCCAACCAGAAGATTTCCCCGCGCGCCGCGAACAAGGCCGCGAAGGATGGCCTGTCCGAACTGCTGCTGCCGACCGAGGAAATCGTCAGCCGCTATGCCGCGCGCGACATGATCGACGAGAGCACCGGCCGCATCTACGTCGAAGCCGGTGACGAGCTTACCCTCGAACATGTCGAAACGCTCGACAACGCCGGGATCGACCGGATCGAGCTGCTCGACATCGACGAGATCAACACCGGTCCGTGGATCCGCAACACGCTCAAGGTCGACAAGGCCGAGAACCGCGATGAAGGTCTCGAAGCCATCTACAAGGTGATGCGCCCCGGCGAGCCGCCGACCAAGGAAACCGCAGAAGCCCTGTTCGAAGGCCTGTTCTTCGATGGCGAACGCTATGACCTTTCCGCCGTGGGCCGCGTGAAGCTGAACATGCGCCTCGGCCTCGATGCCGAAGACACCGTGACCACGCTGCGCAAGGAAGACATCCTTTCGGTGGTCAAGGA
>JBARZK010000074.1:0-1579 GCA_049649965.1 Erythrobacter sp. | reverse complement strand
CCGTAATGGGTACAGATACATAGGTCACGCCGCGCCCCCTTTCGGGTGACACAGGTCACCGCCGGTCGTGCAAAATCCGCCTCCGTCAGCCCCGTCGCTGGCTCGCCTCGCAACCCGCTGACATGCCTTGCCCCGATGCGCCGACCTTACGGCGCCGGCGAACGGAGCGAAGACATGGCGGAAAAGCTAGGTGTGGCGGTTGTCGGGCTGGGGGGCGCGGTCGCGACCACCGCGGTCGCGGGGATCGAGATGATCAAGGCCGGGTCCAACAGCCTCGCCGGACTGCCGCTGGCCGATCGCGATGTCGAGGGGATGGCGGCCTACCGCGACCTCGAATTCGGCGGGTGGGACCTTGCGGAAGACGACCTCGGCGTATGCGCGACCCGTCACGGCGTCATCGGCGAAGCGGAACTTTCCAACGGCGCCAGCGCGCTGACGAAGATGAAGGCGTGGCCCGCTGTCGGCAGCACCGCCCACTGCGCCAATATCGGCGGCAACAACCGCATGGCCAACGGGCATCGCAAGGCGGTCGAGACGATCCGCGGCGACCTCGAGCGGTTTCGCGAGGAACGCGGGCTGGACCGGGTGGTCGTCGTCAATCTCGCCTCTACCGAGAAGATGCCCGGCAAGGACGTCGAAAGCCTTGCCTCGCTCGATGCGTTCGAGCGCGGTCTGGACGATGACGATCCCGATATCAGCCCGGCCATGCTCTATGCCTATGCCGCGATCGGGTCGGATACGCCCTACGCCAACTTCACCCCATCGGTCGCCGCCGATGTCGCGCCGCTTGCGCAGCTGGCGGCGGAGCGCGGCGTGCCGGTAGCGGGCAAGGACGGCAAGACCGGTCAGACCTTCATGAAGACCGTTATCGCGCCCGCGCTCAAGCAGCGTTCGCTGCATGTCGACGGCTGGTTTTCGACCAACATTCTCGGCAATTCGGACGGCCTCGCGCTCGACGATCCCAAGTCGCTGGAATCGAAGCTCGGGACCAAGGGCAGCGTGCTCGACGACATCCTCGGCTACAAGGTCGAGGATCACATCATCATGATCCACTATTACCGCCCGCGCGGCGACGACAAGGAAGCGTGGGACAATATCGACATGACCGGTTTCCTCGGTCAGAAAATGCAGCTCAAGCTCAATTTCCTGTGCAAGGACTCGATCCTCGCAGCGCCCTTGGCGATCGAGATCGCGCGATGCCTCGATCTCGCGGCCAAGCGCGGCGAGGGCGGAGTGCGCGAGGAACTCAGCCTGTTCTTCAAGCTGCCGCAGACCGCGAACGGGACCGCGCCTGTCCATGCCTTCGACAAGCAACAGGCGATGTTGGACAACTGGCTGGGCGGCAGCGTGAACTGATGCCGGGCGCGTCCGCTCTCGACGGCGCGATCCTTCCCCTGCTGCGCGAGCTGGGCGATCTGAAGCGGATCCGTTCGGCCGGGCGCACGGGGACGGTTGCAGCGCGCCTGTTCGAGGCGGGCTGGGCGGCGTGGCTGGCGGGTGGCGATCCCGAAGAGCTGGCCGAACGCGCGATGGCCGCCGGGCTTGCCGCGGCGCGGCTGGGCGATCTCGATCACGGCAA
>JBARZK010000073.1:0-11346 GCA_049649965.1 Erythrobacter sp. | reverse complement strand
GTTGCTGGCGGGGGGCGCGGCTGGCGCGCTGTGGGCCGACAGCGACAGCGCCGTTCTTGTCGTCGCGGGGCTCGCCGTGATCGCGGCGCTGGTGGCGGTGGCTCTGCTGGTGAACTGGCGCAATCGTCCGGCGCCGAACTGGTATGTTCGCCTGTTCCCGGTGTTCTTCTGGCTTTCGACCCTCGCCTTCGCGCTCATCCACGTTGCGAATTTCGGCGATGCGCCGCTGGTCATGGTCCTGCCGCTGGTCCTCCCGCAATTCGTGCTGGGTGCGATCCTTGGCTATCTGCGGGTCACGGTCGGGCTATGGGCCGCGATCCTGCTCCACGCCGCCCACAACGCGACGGCGCTGGGCATCGCGACGCTGGCGACGGAGGCCGCTTAAGAATTTCTCAAGACCGACCTTTCAGCGTGCCGACCATGGCTCGGCGCAAGTCACGCATGCGACGCATCAGGCACCATCTCGCAATGAAGCAGGGCTTTCGCTGTATCTATTGCAAGCGGTTATTCGGAAAGCGCGGAACGCGGCTGGCTGCAACGATCGAGCACCTAGTCGCGAAAGCCGATGGCGGCACCAACAGGCAAGACAACCTCGCCGCCGCGTGCCGTCACTGTAACCAGCATCGCGGCCGACAGAAGCAAATGACCAGGCTGAAAAAGGGTCAGACCTTTACCGCCGTCCCGCTGGCGGAAACCATCAGCATCGAACCCTTGTCGCCGATTACCTCGTAATCGAGATCGATGCCGACCACGGCATTGCCGCCACGACCGGCGGCCTCGGCCTGCAATTCCTCGATCGCCTGGTTGCGCGCATCGGCGAGGATTCTCTCGTAACTGCCGGATCGCCCGCCCACGATGTCGCGGATGTTGGCGAAAAGGTCGCGAAACAGGTTCGCGCCGACGATCACCTCGCCCGTCACGATGCCGAGATAGTCCTGTATCGGCTTCCCCTCGATCGTGGGCGTGGTGGTGACGGTGACGCCGCGCGCGTCCTTCCATTCGTTAGCCATTGACGACCATTCCTCCGTTCGGATGCAGGACCTGCCCCGACATATAGGACGAATCCTCGCAGGCGAGGAAGAGGAAAGCGGGCGCGACCTCGTTGGGCTGGCCGGGGCGACCCATCGGGTTGCCCTCGCCCCATTCGTCCATCTCCTCCGGTGGCATACCGCCCGACGGATTGAGCGGCGTCCAGATGGGACCCGGGGCAACCGCGTTCACACGGATCCCGTCATCGGCGAGATTGCCGCTGAGCGAGCGGGTGAAGGCGGTGATCGCGCCCTTCGTCGAGCTGTAGTCGAGCAGGATCGGCGCGCCCTTGTACATCGTCACACTGGTGCAATTGACGATCGCCGCGCCGTTTTTCAGATGCGGGCGCGCGGCCTGCACCATGTAGAACATCGAGAAGATGTTGGACTGGAAGGTGCGCTGCAATTGTTCGGCGGTGATGTCCTCGACCTCGTAATCGGGATGCTGCTCACCCGCGATGTTGATCAGCAGGTCGAGCTTGCCGAACTTGTCGATGGTTCTCGCAACCAGTTCGTCCGCCGCTTCCTTGCGGCCGAGGTCGCAGGCGTGGACGAAAGCCTTGGCCCCTTCGGCCTCGCACAGTTCCCTGGTCTTGTTCGCGTCGTCGTCCTCGCTGAGATAGGCGATCGCGACATCGGCGCCTTCGCGTGCGAACAGGACGGCGGTGGCGCGGCCGATGCCGCTATCCGCGCCGGTGACGATCGCGACCTTGCCCTTCAGCCGACCGGAACCGGGATAACGCGGCTCCCACTCGGGCTTGTCGTCCATCTCGCTTTCGCGCCCCGGCATCCGGGGCTCTTCGTCGATGGGTTCGATGAAATCGGCGTCTTCGTGGCGGTCGAGCTTGTTGGTCATGTGCTGGCTTCCCGTTCTGGTGTTCGGGAAACCGATGCACATACCCCGCCGAGGGTTCCGGAATTAACCCATGCCAAGCGCGGCCTTGTAGGTTTCGAGGATCGTTTCCTGCTCGCTGCGATCGTCGGGCTTCATCTTTCGCAGGCGCACGACCTGGCGCATGATCTTGGGGTCGTAGCCGACTGCCTTGGCCTCGGCATAGACGTCGCGGATGTCGTCCGCGATTCCTTTCTTCTCTTCCTCCAGCCGTTCGATACGTTCGATCAGCAGGCGCAGGCGGTCGTCTGAGGCTTCGGCCATCGTGATAGGTCTCCGGTAATGCGAGAATCGCGGTGCGGGCTGATTACCGACGTCGGGAGAGCGGCAAAAGGGCGCTATCCACAGCTCGGGTCAGCGCAGGTCCGGCTTGTTGCGGGTCATGCTCTTTTCCATCGCGGCGATCTGTTCGGGCGTCGCGGGACTTTGGCGGGTGGCCTTCCATTCGTCCTGCGGCATGCCGTGGATCAGTTCGCGCGCGGCCGCCTTGTCCCCTTCGTAACCCGCATCGCGGATCCAGTCGGCAAGGCAGTTGCGGCAGAAGCCGGCCAGGCCCATCAGTTCGATGTTCTGTGCATCGTGCCGATGGCGCAGATGCCTGACGAGGCGGCGAAAGGCGTCGGCGGCGACTGTGTCGTCGAGCTGGTCGAGCGGATCGGATGATGCGGTCACGGGGCTTTTCCTTGAGTTGCGATAAGGCTGTGCCATAGCGTGAAGCGATGGCGAGACAAAGCGAGGCACGAATCGATCCGCGCGGGCGCAGGGTGAAGATCCTGGCTACGGTCGGACCGGCCAGCCGGTCGCCCGAAATGCTCGAAAAGCTGCTGCGCGCTGGCGCCGACGCCTTCCGCCTCAATATGAGCCATGGCAGCCACGAGGATCACCGCGAAACCGTCGCCGCGATCCGCGCGCTCGAGAAACAGTACGCCCGCCCCATCGCCGTCCTCGTCGACCTGCAGGGCCCGAAATTGCGCGTCGGCACCTTCAAGGATGGCGAGGCCGTGATCCGCCATTCGGGGCATTTCACGCTCGACCGCGACGAAACGCCGGGCGACGACACCCGCGTATGCCTGCCCCACCCCGAACTGTTCGGCATCCTCGAGCGCGGACAGCGCCTTTTGATCAACGACGGCAAGATCAAGCTGGTGGTGAAGGAAGCGGACGAAGAGCGGATATTCTGCTCGGCCGAGGTCGGCGGCGTCATCTCGGACCGCAAGGGCGTCAACGTCCCCGATGCCGAGGTTCCCATCCCTGCGCTTACCGAGAAGGACCGGCGCGACCTTGCCTTCGGGCTCGACCAGGGCGCGGACTGGTTCGCCCTCTCGTTCGTCCAGCGGCCCGACGACCTGGCCGAAGCGCGCAAGCTGATTGCCGCGCATTCCGGCACGAATGCGGGCCAGGGTCCTTCGCTGTGCGCAAAGATCGAGAAGCCGCAGGCGGTCACGCGGCTCGACGAGATCATCGAACTGGCCGACGGGATCATGGTGGCGCGCGGCGATCTCGGTGTCGAGCTGGAGGCGCACGAGGTTCCCCCGCTCCAGAAGCGCATCGTCGCCGCCAGCCGCAATGCCGGGAAGCCGGTGATCGTCGCCACCCAGATGCTCGAATCCATGATCGAATCGCCCATGCCCACGCGCGCGGAAGTCTCCGACGTCGCCAATGCGGTGTATGACGGGGCGGATGCGGTCATGCTGTCGGCGGAAAGCGCCGCCGGGGACTGGCCGGAGGAATCGGTCGCGATGATGCACCGCATCGCTGCGCAGGTCGAACGGGACGAGGGCTACAAGGAGCGGGTCCGGTTCCTCGACACCCCGCCCGATGCGACCACGTCGGATGCGCTTGCCCACAGCTGCATGACCATCGCCGACACGGTGCCGATCAGCGCCATCACGGTGTTCACCGCCAGCGGATCGACCGCGCGGCGGGTCGCGCGCGAACGGCCGGCGACACCGATGCTTGTCCTCACACCTTCGATCCGCACGGCGCGGCGGGTCGCCCTGCTGTGGGGCGCGCACGCCGTCACGACGCGCGATATCGGCAGTTTCGAGGAGATGATCGCCAAGGGGAAGCGGATGGCCCTGCGCCATGGCTTCGGCCAGGCAGGATCGAAGCAGATCGTGCTTGCGGGCGTCCCGTTCGGAACTCCGGGCGCGACCAACCTGCTTCACGTCGTTACCCTGGCGGGCGACGAGCTGGAACGCCGCCGGAACTGATCAGCTGGGCGCGATGCGGTCGAGCACGGGTGAGCCGCAATCTTCCATCGCATCCTGGAGCGTTCGGTGAAACGCGCATTTGCGCGAATCGAGCAAGCCCAGTTCGTGACGCACCGGCTCATGGGTCTCGGCGAAATGGACCGCGATACCGTCCGCATAAAGCCGTTCGATAAGGCGCTGCATCATCGACGCGCCGCTCGCATCGACCGTGTTCACCGCGCGCATGTCGATGACGAGGCAGTTCACGTCGTCGTGCCGGCCGATCAGCTCGAAAATCTCGTCCTCAACGAAGGCGGCATTGCCGAAGAAGACCGACCGGTCGATCCTGACGCCGAGCACCGGCAGCGTATCGAGTTCCACGTGCTCGCGGTCGACCGAGCGAAAGCTTTGCCCGCCGTCGTCCGACCCGATCCGCGTGACCCGCGGAAGGGAGGAGAACCACAAATAGTGCGCAAGCCCGGCCAGCGCTCCGATCGCCAGCCCGAGTTCGACGCCGAATATCAGCGTCGCCGCAAACGCCACCGCGATGAGCGCCGCCTCCGACTTGTCGTGCCGCCACACGCCCTTCATCTCGCGCACTTTGACGAGACCGAAGATCGCGCTGATCACCAGCGCCGCAAGGACGGTGCGCGGCAAATAGGCGAGGACCGGGGCGAAGAACACCAGCACCATCAGCACCAGCGCCGCGCCCACGACATGCGCAACCGGCGTGCGCCCGCCGCTATCCTCGACCAGCGCCGAGCGGCTGAGGCTGGCGCTGACGGCGTACCCGCCCGTCAGCGACGCGCCGATATTGCCAAGGCCCAGCGCCATAGCCTCGCGACTGGTGTCGAGCGCGCTTCGGTCGCTGCCCGCAAGCGACTTGGCAACGGCGGTGGCGGTTGCGAAGATAACGACCGCAACCGCGATGGCGCTCGGCAGCAGCGCGAACCACAATCCGAGTTCGAGCGGAGGAAGGGTGAAGGACGGAAGGCCGCTTGGCGGCTCCGATACGCGCGGAACCTCGGCCTCCACGAACGTCGCCGCGATCGCACATCCGATGATGACGAGCAGCGGCAACGACTTGGCGAGGGCCTGCCGCCATGGCGGGCGGATACCCAGCTTCCAGGCGAAAGGTGCGGCATACCTGTTGAGGAGCAGGAGAAGCACGAGAGCGGCGATCCCGATGGCCGCTGTCGCCGGACGCCAATCTGGCAGCACGCTCCACAGCGCAGCCAGCGCATCGGGGAGGTTGCCGGCGCGCTCGGGATCGACGCCGATCAGCGTGGGAAACTGGCTTGCGCAGATCAGGATGGCGACGGCGGCGGTGAACCCCAGCAGCACCGGCTCCGAAATGAAGTTCACCAGCCGCCCGAGTTGCAATCCGCCCAGCAGCGACAGGATGATGCCCGCCTCTATGCCCACGATCGCCGCAGCGACGATCGGTTCCGCGTCCGCACCGCCCGCGGCCTCCGCGATGACCAGCGAGATCAGCGCGACCGGACCGACCGATACGAACGGGCTGGTACCGAAAAACAGGTAGAGCAGCGGAGGGACGAGCGCGGCATACAGGCCGGCTTCCGGAGGCAGGCCCGCCAGCTGCGCATAGGCCATGGCCTGCGGGACCAGAAGGATGGCGAGGATCGTCCCCGCGATCCCGTCCGCCATCGCCCTCTTGGCCCCGTAGTTCTTGAAACTGTCGAGGCGCGGCAGGAGCGCGGTCGCCATCAGCAGGTATTACCGAGGATCGTCATGGCTGCTTGAACGTAAGGCGGGCTTCGCAAGTTCCTGAATTGGAACACTTCAATCACCGTTGCGCGCGCGTTTGGCTATTCCCGACCGGCGCGATGCAGGCGCTCGCGCGCTTCGTCCTCGCCTATCAGGGGCAGCAATTCGCCCATGTCGGGCCCGTGGTTCATTCCGGTGAGCGCTTGGCGAAGCGGCAGGAACAGCGCCTTGCCCTTGCGCCCGGTCGACGACTTGAGCGTCCCCGTCAGATCGCCCCACGGATCGTCGCCCCATTCGAGGGCTTGCGCGGCCTCGCGCAGATAGGCCCGGTCCTCTTGCGCGAATTCGGGCTGGTCGATCGGACCGGTCACAAGACGCCACCATTCGCCCGCCTCCTCGACCCGCGCCAGGTTCGGGCGCACCGCGTGCCAGCCCGCTTCGTCCATCCCCTCCGGCACGCGCTCGCGCACCGCTTCGTAGGACATAGCATGGACCATGGCCGTGTTGATCCGTTCAAGCTCGCTTTCGTCGAACTTCGCCGGCGCGCGGCCGAACGTCGAAAGATCGAAGGTCTCGAGCAGGGTCTCGCGCTCGGCGATCGGCTCGACCGGCAGCGAGGTGCCCAGCCTTGCCAGCAGCGCGATGATGGCCTCTGGCTCGATGCCGCGCTCGCGAAACGCATCGCACCCGAGCGAACCGAGGCGCTTAGACAGCTTGCCTTCCTTTCCCACCAGCAGCGCCTCGTGCGCGAAAGCGGGCGGCCGGGCGGAAAGGGCCGTGAACATCTGCAACTGCACCGCGGTGTTCGACACGTGGTCCTCGCCCCGCAGGACCTGCGTTACCCCCATGTCGATGTCGTCGATTGTGCTCGGCAGCATGTAGAGCCACGAACCGTCGGCCCGCCGGATCACCGGGTCCGATAGCTGCGCGGGATCGAATTTCTGCGCGCCGCGAATGCCGTCGTCCCACCGGATCGGCTCGTCATGGTCCAGCTTGAAACGCCAGTGCGGCTTGACGCCGTCGGCCTCCTTCGCCGCGCGTTCGTCATCGGACATTTCCAGCGCGGCCCTGTCGTAGATGGGCGGCAGGCCGCGGCCGAGCCGAATCTTGCGCTTGAGCTCCAGTTCCTGCTGCGTTTCGTAGGCGGGATAGATGCGCCCCTCGTCACGCAGCCGCGCGAACGCCCGCTCATAGCTGTCGAGGCGGGATGACTGGCGCTCTTCGCGATCGGGCGCGAGGCCCAGCCATGCAAGGTCCTCGCGGATCGCCTCGACATATTCCTCCTTCGAACGCTCGGCATCGGTATCGTCGATGCGCAGGACGAACGTGCCGCCCGACTGGCGCGCGAGCATCCAGTTGTGGAGCGCGGTGCGGATATTGCCGACATGCAGGCGGCCGGTCGGCGAGGGGGCGAAACGGGTGGTGGTCATGCAGCGCGCGGTAGCCAGCGGCGCACCGGGCGGCAAGCTTTGGGGAGGAGCGCCAGTCAGGCCGCGCGAACCTCGGCAGCGACGAGCGCGAGCACCGGTTCCCACAGGCGCTGGATACGGTCCGGGCGGATCAGCCCCTCGATCGCCGCTTCGAACCCCGGACGGTCCCGGCACGAGGCGCTGTCGATCAGCGTCGCGACCGTGAGCTCGTCATGGCTGAGAAGCGAGCAGCAGAAGCGGGAAACATGGACGTTCTCGGGCCAGATCGCGCTTACCGCCTGCCCGAGCGCGAGGGCCTTGGCCGCGACATCGACGCTCCCCAGCCGGGCGGCGAGTTCGGGGACCGGATCGCGCCGCGCCCGGTCGTGCAGGGCGATGAGGCGGAGCGAAAAGACGAAGCGCGCCGCGATCGGGGAGACATCCTCGATCCTGGGGGGCCGGGCAAGCCGCTCGATAACGGATCGCGTGTCGTCGGACGAATTGGTGCGGCTGCGTCTCATGATTCTCCGGCGGGTTCGTGCTTCGGACCCCCCTTCGATACCCGTCCTGCAAATGCTTCGCAATAGCCTATTGCGAGAACAGGGTGATGCTGTGCCCTCCACCTTCCAGCACCCAGCCGTTTTCCGGGGTTTGGCGGACCGATCCGAGATCGTCGAGCACGGCGAAAATGGAGACTTCCGACGGAAAGAGCGCCCGCCTGCAACTGGCTTGCGGGCTTGCTTCGAACGTCGCGGTGTTCGCGCTGCGCGGATTGCTCCAGCGGCGTCTGACGCAGCCCGATACGAGCGTGATTTCTTCTTCGGAAATCGACATCGTGATGGCGTGCGGGAGATCTATCGCCGCCCCATCCGCGCCCGCCACCCGGAATTCGCCGAGCGGAAGGGCCACGCTTGCCGCACTATCAGCCTGGCTTTCCAGATGCTGCCCCGCCGGTTCCTCGGGCGGCACGGCCTGACAGGCGGCCAGCAGCGCGATCGACACGATCGCAGCCGCTTTTTGGCATTGCGCGCCGCGCGGCAGGCCCAACGCAAACGGCCCCGGCGGATTGCTCCGCCGGGGCCGGTCTTGCGGGTTCGCAGCCACCGCGTCTTACTCGGTGCTGTCGTTGCTGCTTGCAGATGCGGCCATCGCCGCCTTCATCGCCTCTTCGGACGGGACCGCGTCGGCTTCAGGCTCCGGCTCGACCGCGTTTTCGGCGGCGAGGGCTTCCTGCTGCTTCTTCCACTGCGCCTTGAGCGCAGCGTCGCGGCTGGAGGCGGTGACGCGCATCCGGTTCATGCCCGCGCCGGTACCGGCGGGGATGAGACGGCCCACGATCACGTTCTCCTTCAGCCCGATCAGCGTGTCCTTCTTGCCCTCGACCGAAGCCTGGGTGAGCACACGCGTCGTTTCCTGGAACGACGCAGCCGAAATGAAGCTGCGCGTCTGGAGCGAGGCCTTGGTGATCCCGAGCAGGACCGGCGTGCCTTGCGCAGGCTCCTTGCCCTTGCCCAGCTTGCCGTTGATCTCGAGCATCTCGGCATGGTCGACCTGCTCGCCGGGAAGCAGCGTGGTGTCGCCGCCGTTCGTGATCTCGACCTTCTGCAGCATCTGGCGAACGATCACCTCGATGTGCTTGTCGTTGATCTTCACGCCCTGCAGTCGGTAGACTTCCTGGATCTCGTTCACGAGATACTCGGCCAGCGCCTCGACCCCCAGAACTTCGAGGATGTCGTGCGGGTTGGGCGAGCCCGAGATGAGCGTATCGCCCTTCTTCACGAAGTCGCCTTCCTGCACGTCGATCACCTTGGTCTTGGGGATCAGGTATTCGACCGGATCTCCCTCCTCGGGAACGATGGCGATCTTGCGCTTCGCCTTGTACTCGCGGACGAATTCGATCTTGCCCGAAATCTTGGCGATGATCGAATTGTCCTTGGGCAAACGCGCCTCGAACAGCTCCGCCACCCGCGGCAGACCGCCGGTGATGTCACGGGTCTTGGCCGCTTCTCGCGAAGCACGTGCGAGAATGTCGCCCGCCTCGACCGTCTGGCCGTCCTCGACCGAAAGGGTGGTGCCCGGAGCAAGCATGTAGCGCTGCGCTTCGGTTTCGCCTTCCTCGGTTTCGCCCTCGCCCAGAAGGGTGAGACGCGGACGCAGCTCTTCCTTCTTCTTGCGGCCGGTCGCCCGGTTCTCGGTCACCACGCGCTGGGCGATGCCCGTCGCGTCGTCGGTCTGCTCTTCGAGCGTCGTACCCTCGACGAGGTCCTGGTACTTCACCACGCCCGATTGCTCGGTGATGATCGGCAGGGTGAACGGATCCCATTCGGCCAGGCGATCGCCTTCCTTCACCTCGGCGCCGTTCTCGAACATCAGCACCGTACCGTAAGGCACCTTGTGCATTTCACGCTCGCGGCCCTCGGCATCGATGATGGCGAGTTCGCCGTTGCGTGCAAGGCTGAGGATACGGCCCTTCTTGTCCTTGATCGTGGGCATGTCGCGAAGCTCGATCCGGCCATCGGAGATCGACTCCAGGTGGCTGGTTTCATTGAGCTGCGCGGCGCCGCCGATGTGGAAGGTCCGCATGGTCAGCTGGGTGCCCGGCTCGCCGATCGACTGCGCGGCGATGACACCCACCGCTTCGCCGATATTGACCGGCGTACCGCGGGCAAGATCGCGTCCGTAGCAGGTCGCGCAAACGCCCTGCTCGGCTTCGCAAACCAGCGGCGAGCGGATCTTCGCCGACTGCACTTCGGCAGCCTCGATGTCCTTCACCATCGGTTCGTCGATCAGCGTCCCGGCCTTGACGATCACCTCGTCGGTCGCCGCGTTGAGGATGTCCTCGGCGACGGTGCGGCCAAGGATACGCTCACCGAGCGAAGCGATGACCGAACCACCCTGCACGATGGCACGCATTTCGAGCGCGTTGTCCGTCTTGCAGTCCGTTTCCACGATCGTGCAGTCCTGCGACACGTCGACCAGGCGGCGGGTCAGGTAACCCGAGTTCGCCGTCTTGAGCGCGGTGTCGGCCAAGCCCTTGCGGGCGCCGTGGGTGGAGTTGAAGTATTCGAGGACGGTCAGGCCTTCCTTGAAGTTCGAGATGATCGGCGTCTCGATGATCTCGCCCGAAGGCTTGGCCATCAGGCCGCGCATCCCGGCAAGCTGCTTCATCTGCGCAGGGCTACCACGCGCACCGGAATGGCTCATCATGTAGATCGAGTTGATCTCCGCCTCGCGACCATCGTCGTCGATCGGCGTCGCCTTGATCCGGTCCATCATGGCGTCCGCCACCTGGTCGCCGCAACGGCTCCAGGCGTCGATCACCTTGTTGTACTTTTCCTGCTGGGTGATGAGACCGTCCTGGTACTGCTGCTCGTAGCCGGCAACCAGGTCCTTGGTATCCTCGACCAGCTGTTCCTTGGCCTCGGGGATGATCATGTCGTCCTTGCCGAAGCTGATCCCCGCCTTGAACGCGTGCTTGAAGCCGAGGCTCATGATCGCGTCGGCGAACAGCACCGTGTCCTTCTGGCCGGTGTGGCGATAGACCTGGTCGATCACGTCGCCGATCTCGCGCTTGGTCAGCAGGCGGTTGATGATGTCGAAGGGTACCTTGTGGTTCTTCGGCAGGCATTCGCCGATCAGCATCCGGCCCGGCGTGGTGACGAAGCGTTGCATCACGACCTTGCCGTCCTCGTCCTCCTGCGGGACGCGGGCGAGGATCTTGGTGTGCAGCGTCACCGCCTTGGTTTCCAGCGCCTGGTGGACTTCGGCCATGTCGGAGAAGCTGGCCAGCTTCTCGTGCTTCTCGCCGTCGTCGCCGTCGACGTATTCGGGGGTCTTTTCCTGCCGCTCCATCGACAGGTAATAGATCCCCAGCACCATGTCCTGCGAAGGCACGATGATCGGCTTGCCGTTGGCGGGCGAGAGGATGTTGTTGGTGCTCATCATGCGCACGCGCGCGTCCAGCTGGGCCTCGAGGCTCAGCGGAACGTGCACGGCCATCTGGTCACCGTCGAAGTCGGCGTTGAAAGCCGAGCAGACCAGCGGGTGAAGCTGGATCGCCTTGCCCTCGATCAACACGGGTTCGAACGCCTGGATGC
>JBARZK010000072.1:0-12500 GCA_049649965.1 Erythrobacter sp. | reverse complement strand
CGCCAGCGCCTCGCGCAGCAGGGCGTCGGGATCGGCGGCCGCGGCGCGTTCGCCCGGCGGGCCGACCAGCAGCACGATTTCTCCCTTGGGTGGGTGCGCGGCGTAGTGTTGCGCGAGGTCCTCGGCCGGGGCGGTGCGGCATTCCTCGTGCAGCTTGGTCAGTTCGCGTGCGACCGCCACCTCGCGGTCCGGCCAAAGTTCGGCAATGGCGCGCAACGAGCGTTCGAGTCGCGGGCCGGTTTCGTAGAAGACCAGCGTTGCGGGCACATTCGACAGCTCGTCCAGCATATCGATCCGCGCCTTGTCCTTCACCGGTAGGAACCCGGCGAACAGGAAGCGATCACTGGGAAGGCCCGACACGGTCAGCCCCGCGATCGCGGCACAGGCCCCGGGAATGGCAATTACCTGGATGCCGCGCTCGCGGGCCTCGCGCACAAGGCGAAAGCCGGGGTCGGAGACGAGCGGCGTGCCCGCATCGCTGACCAGCGCCACCGCGTTCTCCCGCGCAAGGTCGAGAAGGCGGTCGCGCGTTTCGGGCGGAGCATGATCGTCGTAGCGCTGCATGCGGGTGGCGATGCCGTGCGCTTTCAGCAGCCGGCCCGTGACCCGCGTATCCTCGCAGGCGATGACGTGGGCGGCTCGCAGCACGTCGATCGCGCGAATGGTCATGTCACCGAGATTGCCAATCGGCGTTGCGACAATATAGAGGCCCGGTGCGAGGGTATCCCCCTGTCGGGAAACAGTTTCGCTTTGGCTTAATTTCTGGGACCGCGTATTCACCGCGCCGTCCTTGCAGCAGCAATCGAAGGTCGGCAAGAATGATGAACGCAACAGTTTCGCTTTCGGGGTTCGCGCGGCTGCGCGACGGGATGAAGGCGCTAACCTCCGCGATGACCGCCCGGCGGCTTGCGTTCGTTGGTGCGGCGGCGCTGCTTGGCGGGTGCCAGTTGATACCCGATGGCGATACCGTTTCCACCACGCCGGTGCCCGAACCCACGCCCGAGCCGAGCGCTACGGCGCTGCCGCCCGACCAGACCCGGCACCGCATTGCGCTGCTCGTGCCGATGTCGGGGAACACGGCGGAAATCGGGCAGGCGCTGGCCAATGCGACGACCATGGCCCTGCTCGATACCGATGCGCAGAACCTGCGGATCACCACCTACGACACCGCCCGCGGCGCTGGCGCAGCGGCCCGACAGGCGGTCAATGACGGCAACAGCCTGATCCTCGGCCCGCTGCTGGCCGAGAACGTCGCCGCGGTCCAGGCCGCCGCGCGTCCGGCCGACGTGCCTGCCATTGCCTTTTCCAACGATGCGACGGTGGCGAGCCCCGATGTCTTCGTCCTCGGCCACGTTCCCGAACAATCGATCCGCCGCACGGTCCGCTATGCGCGTGAGGCGGGCTCGCAGAACTTCGCCGCGCTGTTGCCCGAAGGCGATTACGGCCAGCGCGCCTACGATGCGCTGCGCAATTCGCTCGCGGATTACGGCGGCAACCTGTCCGCGTTCGAGCGTTATGCACGCGGCAACACCTCGATCGTCGGCGCGGCGCAGCGGCTCGGGTCGCGCGGCGGCTATGACGCGGTCCTGATCGCCGATGGCGCGCGCCTCGCGATCCAGGCTGCGGGTGAATTGCGCGAAGGCGGCGGGCGCGGCTCGCAGATCCTCGGCACCGAATTGTGGAGCGGCGAAGGCGAACTGACCCGCGCACGGGCGATGGAAGGCGCGCTGTTCTCGGCCGTGTCCGACGGACGGTTCCGCCGCTTCTCCGACAGTTACGAGGCGCGCTTCGGGTCCAAGCCCTATCGCATCGCCACGCTCGGTTACGACGCGGTCCTGCTGACGCTCAGGATCGCTCGCGACTGGGAGGTCGGACGCGATTTTCCCACGCGGCAATTGTACAACTCCGACGGGTTCCTCGGCGTCGATGGCGCGTTCCGCTTCGACCGGGACGGCGTGGCGCAGCGCGCACTCGAAGTGCGGCAGGTGCGCGATGGCGAGATCGTAGCCGTGGCGCCGGCTCCGACCACGTTCGACTAGGCGGCTTCCTTCGAAAGGCGAGCACAACGCGCGCCTTGCGGCTTGTTAGGGGCGACCGGCGCGGCGTATATCTCTCTGCCATGGCAGACGACCTGTTCGAAAACACGCCCACGTCCAGCGGCGATTACGATTCCGGCTCCATCGAAGTGCTGGAGGGGCTGGAGCCGGTTCGCCGCCGTCCGGGGATGTATATCGGCGGCACCGATGATCGCGCTTTGCATCACCTCGCCGCCGAAGTGCTCGACAACGCAATGGACGAGGCGGTCGCAGGGCACGCCAGCCGGATCGAAATGCGCCTTGAAGAGGGGCCGGATGGAAGCGCGGGCCAGCTCTCGGTCGCCGATAACGGGCGCGGCATCCCGGTGGACGAGCACCCGAAGTTTCCGGGCAAATCCACACTCGAGGTGATCCTTTCCACCCTGCATTCGGGCGGCAAGTTCTCGGGCAAGGCCTATGCCACCAGCGGCGGGCTGCACGGCGTGGGCGTCAGCGTCGTCAACGCGCTCTCCTCCCACACACGGGTCGAGGTGGCGCGCGACAAGACGCTGTACGCGCAGGAATTCGCCCGGGGCGAAACGCAGGGGCCGATCGAAACCGTCGGCGCGGCGCCCAATCGGCGCGGTACGACCGTCACCTTCGTCCCCGACACCGAGATTTTCGGCGACCGCAAGTTCAAGCCCGCGCGCCTGTTCCGCCTGGCGCGGTCCAAGGCGTATCTGTTCGCAGGTGTGGAAATTCGCTGGAAGTGCGCGGAAAGCCTCGCGAGCGAGGACGTACCCGAAGAGGCTGTGTTCAAGTTTCCCGGTGGCCTCGCGGACCATCTCGCCGAACAGGTTGGCAAGCGCGAATGCGTCACCTCCGATCCCTTCACCGGGCGGCAGGACTTTCCGCAGGATCAGGGGCGGGTCGAATGGGCGATCGCCTGGCCGCTTTATTCCGACGGCTCGACAAGCTGGTACTGCAACACCGTGCCCACGCCGGATGGCGGAACGCACGAGCAGGGTCTGCGCGCCGCGCTGACGAAGGGCCTGCGCGCATTCGGCGACCTCGTCGGCGTGAAGAAGGCGAAGGACATCAGCGCCGACGACGTGATGACGGGCGCGGAAGTCATGCTTTCCGTCTTCATCCGCGACCCGCAATTCCAGTCGCAGACGAAGGACCGCCTGACCTCGCCAGAGGCCGCGCGCCTCGTCGAGAACGCGATGCGCGACCATTTCGACCATTTCCTCGCCGATAACATGGAGCGCGGCAAGGCGCTGCTGGGCGAAGTGATGGAGCGCATGGAGGAGCGCCAGCGTCGCAAGCAGGAACGCGAGATCAAGCGCAAGACCGCGACCAATGCGAAGAAGCTGCGCCTGCCCGGCAAGCTCACGGATTGCAGCGGCGAAGGCGGACGCGAGACCGAACTGTTCATCGTCGAAGGCGACAGCGCGGGCGGCAGCGCCAAGCAGGCGCGAGACCGCAAGAGCCAGGCGATCCTGCCGATCCGCGGCAAGATCCTGAACGTCGCGAGTGCCAGCGCCGACAAGATCCGCGCCAACGCCGAGATCGCCGATCTCGCCCTCGCCATGGGCTGCGGCACGCGCAAGGACTGCGATCCGGAGGATTTGCGCTACGACCGCATCATCATCATGACCGATGCCGACGTCGACGGCGCGCATATCGCGACGCTGCTGATGACGTTCTTCTTTCAGGAGATGGCGCCTATCGTACGCGACGGGCGGCTCTATCTCGCCCAACCGCCGCTCTACAAGCTGACGGCGGGCAAGGAGAGCCGCTACGCCCGCGACGATGCCCACCGCGCCGAACTCGAAAAGACGGTGTTCAAGGGCAAGAAAGTGGACGTCTCCCGGTTCAAGGGGCTGGGCGAGATGAACCCCCAGCAGCTTCGCGAAACCACCATGAACCCGGACACGCGCTCACTTATCCGCATCACCCTGCCCACCGAGTTCGAGCAGCGCGCCACGGTAAAGGAACTGGTCGACCAGCTCATGGGCCGCAACCCCGAACACCGCTTCAACTTCATCCAGAACCGGGCGGGCGAGATGGACCGCGACATGATCGATGCCTGACCGGCTCGACCCGCGCACCGAGGACGTAACCTACGGCGACCGCCGTATATCGCGTCCAGACGCCTCGCTACCCGACTGGGAAATGCCCGATACCGCTTATCGCCCGATCCCGATCGTGTGGTTTACCGGCGCCCTGATCGCCGAGTTCGCGCTGGTGAGCGTCCTGCTGATGCTACTGTGGGGGCGTGGCGGATGGTTGCTCGTAGCCCTTGCAACGCTCGGCACGGCGGGGATTGCTTTTTGGACGTGGGAGCGCGGGATGAAACATGCAGGTGCTGCATGGCAGGGTGCGACCGCAATCGTGCTTGCCGCGCTGCTCGGCCTCGCCTGTCTAGCTGCGCTCGGCGCGTAGGCTACACGAAAATCGGGTCGGCCCCGTAAGAAATCCTCGCGGCCTCGGACTAAGGGGGCATGACGAAAGCGGCACAGGAACAGCTTTACCGTGAAGCGGGCGACCGGTTCGCCCCCGCCCTCGCCCGCCTTGCCCGCGCGGTAGAGCGCGATGCCGACAAGGCGCGCGACCTCGAACAGGACATGCATTGCGCGCTGTGGACCAGTCTCGAGCGGTACGCGGGGGACTGCGCACTCAAGACCTGGGTCTATCGCATAGCGCACAACGTCGCAGCCGATCATGTTTCGCGTGCCGTGCGCGGGCCGAAGAAGGTCCCGCTCGAAGAGATCGACGCGCTCCCGGACATAGCCAATCCGGAAAGCGACGCGGCCGAGGCGCTGGCGATGGAGCGGGTGGGCGAACTCATCCGCCGCCTGCCTGCCCTCGACGCGCAGGTCATCGTGCTATGGCTCGAAGGAGAAAGCGGTGCCGATATCGCCGAGATCACCGGCCTGTCTCCCGGCGCGGTAAGCGTTCGCATTCACCGGACGAAGTCGCTGCTCGCCGAGCATTTCACCGTTCCCCAAACCGAAGGAGAAGCCGCATGAGCGCCCCTCCCCTCCCCTTGTGGAAAGCCGCAGCGCAGGACGCGTCGTTCAGCCAGCCGAGCGAATGTGCCGACCGCGCGACGAAGTTCGAACGCCAGATCGGTCGCCGCAACGTCGTCGAATACGCCGCGGGTGCGCTCGTCGCAGTGTTTTTCGGCGTGTTCGCGGTCTTTGCCTTCACCGAGGGCGAATGGCTCATCGGATTTGCCGCCCTGCTGCTGGTCGTTGGAACCGGCGTGATCGTGCGCAACCTGCACCGGCGCGCCTCGAACCTCGAACGGCGCCCGGAGGATGCCTGCATCGTCCACTTGCGCCGCCAGTACGAGCACCAGCACCGCGCGCTGCGCACCGTGCCGCGCTGGTATATCGGGCCGCTCCTGCCAGGCGTGGCGCTGTTCTACGGCGCCATTGGCTGGCGGGTCGCCGACGCTGTCGGTTGGGGCGAGGCCTTACAGGGGCTGATGGGCCCGGCTGCCGTGACATTCGGCATATTCGCGGTAATCATGTTCGCCAACATCGTCGCGGCTCGTCAACTGGCGCGGCGTATCAGAGCGCTCGACAACCTGGTTTGAGATTGCGCCGCGCTCATGCCCATCCGTCAACCGGAGGATTTTTTCATGAAACTCTCTTTCAGTTCCGCCACCCTCGCACTTGCCGCCGCGCCGGCAATGTTGCTCGCCGTACCGGCCCATGCTCAAGCCGAAGCGCAGGAGGGCGAAACGATGAACGAACTCGCGGAAGAGAAAACGGCGCTGGAGATGCGCGCGCAGCAGGTCGTCGCATTGGTCAACGGCGATCTCGAAGTTCCGCTCGACGAGGTGTTTGGGTCGGCCTTCCTCTCGCAAATTCCCGAAGCACAGCTGCGCGCGATATCGGATCAGCTGACCGGGCAGTTCGGCGCGGCCCTCTCTGTCGAAAGCCTCGGCACGCCCGATGCCAACCGTTCTTCGCTCGCCATCCGCATGGAGCGCGCCATCGCGAGGGGCGGTCTCGTGATCGACCCGTCCGAGGGCAACCGGATCAGCGAATTGCTGTTCCAGACCTTCGATCCGATCGACGACAGTCCCGAGAAGATCCGCGCCGATCTCTCCGCGCTGCCCGGCACGACGAACGCGCTGCTGGCGCGGCTCGGCCCGGACGGGGCGATGGAACCGGTCTTCGCGCACAACGCGGAAGAGCCGCTGGCGCTTGGCTCGGCGTTCAAGCTTTACGTCCTTTCAGCGCTGTCGCGTTCCATCGCTGCGGGTGAACGCTCCTGGGACGATGTCGTGGAATTGTCGCAGCGCTCCTTTCCCAGCGGGCAGATGCAGGACTGGCCGGACGGGGCCCCGGTCACGTTGCACACGCTCGCCACCATGATGATCTCGATCAGCGACAACACCGCTACCGACCAGCTCATCGCCGAACTGGGGCGCGAAGCGGTGGAGGCGGAACTGGTGGCGAGCGGCAATGCCGATCCCTCGCGCACGCTGCCCTTCCTTACCACGCGTCAGCTGTTCGCCATGCGCGGCGTGTCTGAAGAACTCATCGAGCGCTACCGCGGTGCCGATGACGAGGAGCAACGCGCCATCCTCGCCGATCTGCGCGAGGAAGACGTTTCCGAAGACAGGGTGAGCGCAGTGTTTGGCAGCAACGTACCCGGCGCCATCGACATCGAATGGTTCGCATCGCCCATGGATCTCGCGCGTCTGCTGCATCGGATGACCGACAACGAGGACGAGACCGCGCTGGCCATCATGGCGGTCAATCCGAGCTTGCCTGACGCGGTGCGCACCCGCTGGGATTATGCCGGCTACAAGGGCGGATCGGAGCCCGGGGTCCTCAACCTCACCTGGCTGCTGCGCGATGCGCAAGGGCAGTCGTGGATCGCGACTGTGGGATGGAACAACCCGGATGCGGCGCTGACGAATTCGGCGCTGGAAACCATCGCCCAGCGCATGATCGCCCTCGCCCCCATCGATCCGCCGCAAGGTTAGGCCCCCTTGCGCAGCGTCCGCGTGCCCCTTATCGCGGCGCTCGAAAAGCATCCGTTTCGAAGGGAAACCCATGTCCGACACGACGTCCGAACAGCAGCAGCGTTTCGAAGGCACCAGCGACTATATCGCGACCGAGGACCTCAAGGTCGCCGTCAACGCCGCCGTGACACTTCGCCGGCCGCTGCTGGTCAAGGGCGAGCCGGGCACGGGCAAGACGGTCCTCGCGCACGAGATCGCCAAGGCCATCGACGCGCCGCTGATCGAATGGAACGTGAAGTCGACGACCAAGGCGCAGCAGGGCCTCTACGAGTACGACGCGGTCGCCCGCCTGCGCGACGGTCAGCTGGGCGACGAGCGGGTCCACGACATCTCGAACTACATCAAGAAGGGCAAGCTGTGGGAGGCTTTCACCTCCGAAGAGCTGCCCGTCCTGCTGATCGACGAGATCGACAAGGCCGATATCGAGTTTCCGAACGACCTGTTGCAGGAACTCGATCGCATGAGCTTCGACGTTTACGAAACGCACCAGCGGATCGAGGCGCAGGAACGCCCGATCGTGGTCATCACCTCGAACAACGAAAAGGAACTGCCCGACGCCTTCCTGCGCCGCTGCTTCTTCCACTACATCAAGTTCCCCGACCGCGAGACGATGCAGGAAATCATCGACGTTCACTTCCCGGGCATCCAGAAGCAACTGGTTAAGAAGGCGATGGACGTCTTCTACGAACTGCGCGAAGTCCCCGGCCTCAAGAAGAAGCCGTCCACCAGCGAGCTGCTCGACTGGCTGAAGCTGCTTCTGAACGAGGACATGCCGCTTGAAGTGTTGCAGGATTCCAATCCCAATAACGCCATCCCGCCCATGCACGGCGCGCTGCTGAAGAACGAACAGGACGTGATGCTGTTCGAACGCCTCGCCTTCATGGCGCGCCGTAATCCGGGGTGATGGCGCTGGCGCTGGCACTGTTTGCTTCGTTCCTCAGTCGAACGAATAGGCCAGTTCGAAATCGCCCCAGCGGCGGCCGTCGATAATTAGCGGGATGTAGACGTTGCGCACGACGTCGTAGCGCTGGCCGTCGCCTTCCTGGCGATAGACCGCCATCATGTAGGGCGCGCTGCTGGCCTTCGCCTTGCGGTCGATGGGTTCGAGGATGATGCGGCCGTTGCGGCAGTATTTCGTATCGTGGACGAGGTCGCCGTTGGGCTCGCGCGAACGCTCCGACAGGTGCGTGGGCAGGAACCCGTTCATGTCGGTGCAGGCGGCGGCAAGGATGCGCTCGTCCTTGGCCTTCACGGCATCGAGCAAGGGCTGCCATTTCGTCTCGGCCCAGCTGGAAAGACCCGTGCGGAAGCGCGGCGGGTTCGAGCCTGCGATTGGGGCGTAATCGCGATCGAACAGCCCGGCGTGCGACAGCGTGCCCTTCGACAGCGCTTCTTCGGCAAGTGACACCGCTTCCTTCGCGAAGGTCTGCGCGCGTTCGACCATTGCGCTGTCCTGCGGGCTGAGGCCGGCCTGGACGAGCGCGTCGAACATCTCGCTCGCGGTCATCTCCAGGCCTTCCATCCGACCCCGCGCGCCTTGCAGCCGATCCTCGTTCGCGCGTGCGGCGGTGTCGAAGCTGGTCAGCACCCGCTGCACCGCGTCCACGTGGTTGCTGATCGTTCCGGTGGAGCGGGCGATGACGTCGTTCTGGCGGTCGACTTCCTCGACCAGTCCGCCGACGCTCGCAATCGTGTCCTCGATCTGGGCGACCGAGTCCTTCGCCTCGTCGCTGGCGCGCGCGCCATCCTCAATCCGGCCGATGACGATGGAGGCTTCCTCGCCCAATGTATCGATGGTCGTTGCGATTTCGACCGTCGCCTTGCGGGTGTCGCTTGCGAGGCTTTTCACCTCGCTCGCAACCACGGCGAAGGTGCGGCCCGCATCGCCCGCGCGCATCGCCTCGATCGTGGCGTTGAGCGCGAGGATGTTGGTGGTCTCTGCGATATCCTCGATATCCTTGGCGCTGCGGCGAACCTGTTCCATCGCGCCCGAAAAGCTGGTGACGTGCTGGCCGAGCGCGTCGACGAGGTCGAGCAGCGATCCGATCTTGGCGAGCGAGGACTGGATCAGCGAGGTGCCCTCCCCCAACCGTTCGATCGCGCGTTCGGACAGCAACCGTGCTTCGTCGCTCGCCTCGGTGACCTTGGCCTGGTCCGCTTCCAGCGCCGTGACGGTGCCGCGCAGCGCCTCGTGCTCCTCGCGCAGGACTTGCGAGGAGCGGATCACCCCTTCGACGATCCCGGCCACGTCGGTGCAGCCGACGGTAACCGCGCCGCAGGTTTCCGGAATGCGGGCAAGAGCGCCCGCTTCGGCGATGTTGCCGGAACTTGGATCTATCGTTTCAGGCTTCATCCACCACGCGCCCCCTGTGTCTCCCGCCCTCTAGGCGCGCGTTGGTTATCGAAGGCTTAAACGATGTCGCCTCGATATCGGGCAAGACGCTGGAAAGGCGCGGCGGTTGCGGTTAGGACTGGCCCCATGTTCTTCAATTTTATGGACGAGCTGCGCGATGCCGGCATCGGCGCGAGTTTCAAGGAGCACCTCACTCTGCTGGAGGCGCTGGACAAGGACGTGATCGAGCAGACGCCCGAGGCGTTCTATTACCTGTCGCGCGCGACCTTCGTGAAGGACGAAGGGATGCTCGACCGCTTCGACCAGGTGTTCCAGAAGGTCTTCAAGGGGGTGATGACCGATTACGGCCAGAACCAGGTCGACATCCCCGAAGACTGGCTGAAATCGGTGGCCGAGAAGTTCCTCACCGAAGAGGAAATGGCCGAGATCGAGAAGTTCGGCGACTGGGACGACATCATGGAGACGCTGAAGAAGCGGCTCGCCGAACAGGAAAAGCGCCATCAAGGCGGCAACAAGTGGATCGGCACGGGCGGAACCAGCCCCTTCGGCAATTCGGGCTACAATCCCGAAGGCGTGCGGATCGGCGGTGAAAGCAAGCACAAGCGCGCGGTGAAGGTCTGGGAAAAGCGCGAGTTCAAGAACCTCGACAACACCAAGGAACTGGGCACCCGCAACATCAAGATGGCCCTGCGCCGGCTTCGGCGGTTCGCGCGCGAAGGTGCGGCGGACCAGCTCGATATCGATGCGACGATCGAGGGCACGGCCAAGCAGGGCTGGCTCGATATCCATATGCGCCCCGAACGGCGCAATGCGGTGAAATTGCTGCTGTTCCTCGATGTGGGGGGGTCCATGGATCCCTTCATCAAGATGGTCGAGGAATTGTTCAGCGCCGCGACTGCGGAGTTCAAGAACCTCGAATTCTTCTATTTCCACAATTGCCTGTACGAAGGGGTGTGGAAGGACAACAAGCGTCGCTGGCAGGAGCGGACCAAGACCTGGGATATCCTCCACAAATACGGCCATGATTACAAGGTGATCTTCGTCGGCGATGCCTCGATGAGCCCCTACGAGATCACCCATCCCGGCGGCAGCGTCGAGCACATGAACGAAGAAGCGGGCGCGAAGTGGATGCAGCGCGTTACCGACACCTATCCCGCGACCGTGTGGCTCAATCCCGTGCCGGAAAAGCAGTGGGGCTATTCGCAGTCGACCAAGATGCTCAAGCAGCTGGTGAACGACCGGATGTACCCGCTGACGCTCGACGGGCTGGACGATGCGATGCGCGAATTGAGCCGCAAGCAGGGGCATTGACCGGGGCGGTTCGCGTAATCGGGTGCGATCTGCTATGCGTCAGACAAACGCTATCTTTCTGACAAATAGGGAGATTTTCATGCGCACCATTCTCACACCCCTGTTCGGCCTCGCGCTGCTCGGCGCGTCCGGTGACAGCGACACGCGCGATGCGATCCCCGCGCCCGTACCGGAAGCGCCCACACCGGTCGAAGCGAACCCTGATTCCCTAAGCGAATCCTGCCGCGACCGGATCAGCCAGGCGCGCGAAGCTTCGGGTCAGCCCCCGCTGCTACGCCGCGAACCCGCTTCCCCTGAAAACCCGCTGGCGATCTACGCCGTGGACCGGACGCAGGACGGCTGCTCCGTCGTGGTGATGATGGGCGAACCGGAAGATATCCGTCCCGTGCCCGAGGTCGAGCAGCGTCCGGTATTTCGCGAGGTACCGGAGAATCCGGAGAGGTAGGGCGAATGTGATCTAACTGTAGTAAGCATGGTCAACCTTATTCGCGTGGGGGGCGAGTTGATATGATCAAGCGCGCGGGGCTAACTCTTGGTTGGCTTGCCCTACTGGTTCCGGCGTTGCTTTTTGGCGATCTCGGAGAGTTGCAAACCAGAGAAACAGATTGGAAATTTAATTCCGCCCGTTCCACATCCTACGATTATGACGTTGTCCTTCGGTGTTTGAGGGACGGGAACGGGAGCCACATCTTCGAAGATTACCAGCGCGTCTCTGTAGCGGTTCCCATGGGCACATCCGGACACATGCCGGCTTCCACCTTCCATGACCAGAGCGGCTCAATACTTGTTGTCGAGCGCTTGGATGGACAAACTGAAGTGCGCCTCAGAACTACTTATCCTATTACCGACGATCAGAAGGATTTGCTCGGATGGTGCATTGAAAACCCGCAACTAACCTGGATCGCGCCCGAGTTTCGTTCGGACTGATGAGGGATCAGATCGGGCGGGCGACTTATGCGATGTTCGCCGGCCTCGCCGAAGTCGACGGACCTTTCTCAATACAACAAACACCCCCGTACCGCCTGCACCCAGGCCGCTTCGTCGTGTGATGCCGCCGCGTCCAGTGCGTCCGGCCCTGCCCCCGCATCGTCGACCCATTCGCGCAAGGCAGGCCCGCCATTGATCACGTCGATGGCGAGCCGGTCCAGCTCGTATTCGTAGGGAAAGTCCCGCCACAGATCATAGCTCGGATAGAGCCGCCGGATCGCCTTGAACGCCAGCGCCTGTAGGCGCCAAGGCTTGAATGCATCGTGGTCGTAGTCCGAGCCTTCGGCGTGCAACATCAAGGCGTTGCAGAGCTTTCCTGCGTGTTTGTGGAAAGTCGGCTCGAACCAGCATTCGCGCATCGCCGCGCCTTCGCACCAGTCGGGGGCGAAGCTCAGCATTTCTTTCGCCACCGCCTTCGCGTCGATATCGGGCGCGCCGAACAGGACTTCGAGCGGGCGGGTGGTGCCCCTCCCCTCGCTCAACGTCGTGCCTTCGAGCATGACCGTCCCGGCATAACAGCGCGCCATGTTCACGCTCGCGGCATTGGGCGACGGGTTGATCCAGATGCGGCTCGCGGGCCAGCCGAAGCCGCTCGCGATCGTCGCATCGCCCGCATCGGGCCGCCAGCCGTCCATTGCGACCACCTTGTAGGCAACGTCAAGGTCGAAATGCTCGATGAACCAGTGCCCCATCTCGCCCATGGTCAGGCCGTGCCGCATCGGCATGGGTGCGGCGCCCACGAAGCTTTCCTGCCCCGGCACCAGCAGCGTCCCCTCGACCGGGC
>JBARZK010000071.1:0-9234 GCA_049649965.1 Erythrobacter sp. | reverse complement strand
CCCCTACTCGCTCATCAGCCACTTCGCCGACGACGAATACGTGAAGCCGGGCAAAGGCAGCTTCATGATCAACTTGAGGGTCGACGACCTCGACGGGTTCGTTGCGAAGCTGAAGGGGATCGGGGTGGACGTGCTCGATATGGCCGATGAAGGCTATGGTAAATTCGCATGGATACTCGATCCCGATGGCGTGAAGATCGAGTTGTGGGAGCAGGTGGCCGACCAGTTGCCATGACCGGCGCGCGCGCAATGGACGGTCCGGTTAGCGCGCAGTTCAGCTGCGGATTGCGATAGGGAGGCCCATGACACGGAGAGGTCGCAACACGCTGCCGAGAACCGTCCTCATCGGCCTGCTGGCTCTGGCGGTGGGAGGATGCGGTTCGCTGTTGCCGGGCGCCGGCGACGGGAACCGCGCTGCCACCAATGCTCCCGACCGGGCGCGCGCAACCCCGCGTGCCGAAGCGCAAGCAGCGGCGAGACCCGGCGATGCCGCCTGTTTTGCCGAACTGGGCCGAGCGGGCGCGACCTTCGAGCCGCTTCCCGATGCGTATGAAGGTCCGGGGTGCAACCGGCTCGGGACCGTGCGCCTTTCGCAGCTTACCGGGGATGTGGCGCCCGTCAGCATCGCCAATATCGGACCGGTACGCTGTGGTCTTGCCCGGACGTTTTCGGAATGGGCGCGCTTCGGGGTCGACCGTGCGGCAAGGCAGATGCTCGGCAGCGGCCTGTCGCGGGTCGAGACGATGGGCAGCTATTCCTGTCGCAACATCGCGGGGTCGAACCGCCGTTCCGCTCACGCCGAAGCCGCGGCGATCGATGTCTCCGGCTTTGTGCTGGAGGACGGACGCCGCATCACGCTTGCTGGCGATTGGGACGGCGGTTCGAGGGAGGAACGCGAATTCCTGCGCACCGTCCATCGCAGCGCCTGCAAGAGGTTCGGCACCGTGCTCGGCCCCGATTACAACAGCGCGCACGAAGACCATTTCCATCTCGAGGAAAGCGGCGGAGGCTTTTGCCGCTGACCTGGCGACCATTCGCCGGTCCAACGTCCGTTCACGCGAGGACGGATGTCTCCAGCTTCGCTTCCAGTTTCAGTCGCACCGCTTCGGCGGGATGGCGGGCGCCCAGCTTGGTCATCATGTTCGCCCGGTGGATTTCCACGGTGCGCGGGCTGATGTCGAGTTCGCGGGCAATCGCCTTGTTGCTGCTACCTTCGGTCAGCCATTCGAGCACTTCGCGCTCGCGTCCCGAAAGGCTCTCGATCCGGTCGCGCGCCTCGATCATCCTGCGACGGGCTGAACCGAATTCCTCGGCCTCCCGGTCGGTGCGGGCGAGGCATCTCTTGAACCGTTCGGGATCGAGCGGGAGCGAGAGGTAGTCGAGCGCCCCGGCCTTGATCGCCTCGACGATGCGACGCGGTTGCGGGTCGCTCTCGACCGCGATCAGCGGAAGCCAGATGCCGAGCTTTCCCAGCCGTTCGAGGATGGTGGCGACACCGCCCTCCTCCGGCGCGTCACGGGCAATGATTATGCCATCGCGCGGTGGATGCGACGACAGTTCGGACAAGTCGCCGTAGACTTCGGAATGGTGTCCTAGCGAAAAGCCGACCCGGGCCAGTTCTGCACGCTGACGGCTGTCGCTGTCGATGAAATGAAGAGAGGCTTTGCGTTCCATGAGCAGCAAGATGAAGCTGCCCGGTCGGCAAATCACGCGACAGCTGCGCCGATCTGGAGTGATCGACAAAAGCCTACTGCGGACACCACGTAATTGACCCGAAAAAGCTCTCCGAAATGGACCTTTATGTCCACGTTTACCGTTCGCAAAACGGTGTCGCAGGCGGTCCCGTCACCGCCGATCGAGACTGTAATCGGGCAGCGAGTGGAAAGCCGATTTCAGCTTGTCCCCCCAGCCCGAGGATATCTGGCTGAAATAGGGGTCGTCCTGTTCGACGCGGTGTTCGTGCGTGGGGGCAAATTCGTCGCGGCCGATCACCAGCAGATCGAGCGGCAGGCCGACCGAAAGGTTCGCCTTCAGCGTCGAATCGAAGGAGACCATCACAAGCTTGACCGCGTCCTCGAAGCTCATGTCGCGATCGTAGCCGCGGATCAGGATCGGGCGGCCGTACTTGGTCTCGCCGATCTGGAAGAACGGTGTGTCCCAGCTCGCCTCGATGAAATTGCCTTCGGGATAGATCATGAACAGTCGGGGCTGCATGCCGGCGATCTGCCCGGCGACGATCATGGAGGCGGTGAACTTGCCCTTCCCGCGCTCGCCATTGGCAAGCTGACGTTCCTGGATCGTCGCGCGCAGCAGCTTGCCGATTTCGGATGCGACGTTGAACATCGTCGAACCGTTGAGCAGCGTCGTCTCGCGGTCCTCGGGTTCCTTGGTGCGCTCTTCGAGCAGGCTTACGACCGCCTGAGTGGTGGCGAGATTGCCGGCAGTCATCACCGCGATCATTCGTTCGCCCGGCACCCGCCAGGAGAACATCTTGCGAAAGACGGAGATGTTGTCGACGCCCGAATTGGTACGGGTATCGCTCATCATGACGATACCCTTGTCGACAATCATTCCAATACAATACGTCATTCAAAAAGCTCCGGATCGATGGGCTCGCGGACAGGTGCGGTCGCGGCTGCCGAACGTTGCGCCTGTCGAACGTCGCGGCTGCGAGACCGCCGTTCGTTCCACGCGTGCGAGGCAGGCGGAAGGCGATAGGTGCGCGCCGAAGGGCGTGCAACCGTTCAAGCGATCACTGCTGCTGTTGTTCCTGCTGCTGCTGTTCGACCGTGACATCGACGGTCAGCACCTGTTCGGTGGTTCCGAAGCTGATCCCGGTGACGGGCGCCGCATCGCGGTAGTCGCGCCCGGTGGCGACGCGGACATATCGCGGATCGGGACTGATCCCGTTCGAAATGTCGAACCCGACCCAGCCTAGGCCATCGATATGCGCCTCGGCCCAGGCATGTGTGGCTTCCTGGTCGATGCGGTCGTTCATCATCAGGTAGCCGCTGATGTAACGGGCCGGAATACCGCCAGCCCGCGCTGCGCCGATGAAGATGTGCGCATGGTCCTGGCATACGCCGTTGGCATCGGCGATCGCTTCTTCTGCCGTGGTCGTCACCTGGGTCGTGCCGGTCTGGTAGGCGACTTCATCGCGGATGAAGCCTGACAGTGCGTGAAGGTAATCGAGCTTCGCACCCTCCTGCGGGCCGTCGGCAAAGCCCGGCACGTCGCGCATCAGGGCACGCATCTTGGGCCCGGGGCGGGTCAGCGGAGTCTGGCCGAGAAAGCTCCACAGCGGCAGGTGGCCGGCATGGTGTCCGATGACGCCCGAATTGTCCTCTGTGATGACCTCGCCGCTGCACGTGATAACAACCTCGCGCGCGCCGGGATCGACGGCGACCAGCGTGACGTGGTTGAAGTTCTGGTCGTCGTATTCGAGCTCGGTCGAGGCGTTCTCGTAGTCCATCGACCAGTTCAGGATCTTCTGGCCCTGCGTCGCCTTGGGCGTCAGTCGCAGGCGCTGGAGCGCGTGCACCACCGGATCGGCGAAGTTGTACTTGGTCGTGTGGCGGATCGCCAGTTTCATGTCGCGTCTCTCATGCGAGGAACCTGTAGTCCTGACCGATCGCCTCACCGATCGCGGCGTTGCGCGCGATGTAGTCGATGAGGAATTCGTGCAGGCCCTGGTCGAAGATATCGTCGGGCGATGTCTCGGCGATGGCCATGTCGGCGGAGCGCATCAATTCGTTGCTGTCGCCCTCGCGCCCGTGGAACCGGGCCAGCGCGCGCAGCGTATCGCGCAGCGCGCTGCGGCAGAAGGCAAGGCTGCGCGGGAAGCGTTCGTCGAGCACCAGGAATTCGACGATCCCGCGCGCATTGAGCTCGGCAGCGTTGAGCCAAGTGTAGGCACTCGCCCCCGCGACCGAGCGCAGGACCTGGTCCCACTGCCCGCTGTCGAGGCTCGACCCGACGTGGTTCAGCGACGGGAGCAGCAGGTAGTATTTCATGTCGAGGATGCGCGCGGTCGATTCCGCGCGTTCGACGTAGGTGCCTGCGCGGGCGAAGTGATACGCCTCGTTGCGAAGCATGGAGCCGTCCAACGCGCCGTGGACCTGCGTGCCGGCGCGGCGGATCGTGCTGACCACCTCGCCCACCGAACCCTGACCGACCGGGCGGGACAGCATCTTGTCGAGCCGCATCCAGCTTTCGTTGACGGCTTCCCACATCTCGCTGGAAATGGAGGTCCGGGCGACCCGCGCGTTCGAGCGCACCGCGCCGAACATCTCGCGCACGTTGCCGGCATTCGACTTGTCGCGCAGGACGTAATTCCACACCAGCGGCCCTTCGTAATCGTCGTGCGCCGCCTCGTATTGCTGGCGCAGTCCGAGCGTCGAGATCACCGAGCGCCATTCCTCGCGTGCACTGACGATATCGCGGGTCAGCGCCATGCGCAGCCCGGCTTCGAGCAGGCGCGCAGTGTTCTCCGCCCGTTCGAGGTAACGAAACATCCAGAACAGGCCATTGGCGGTCCGGCCTAGCATTAGCGAACCTCCCCCATCAGTCTTTCAGGACCCACGTGTCTTTCGTGCCCCCGCCCTGGCTCGAATTGACGACGAGCGATCCTTTTTTCAGCGCGACGCGCGTGAGACCACCGGGCGTGATGTCGATGCCCTTGGGCGATGCGAGCACGAAGGGGCGCAGGTCGACGTGGCGCGGGGCCAGCCCCTTGGACGTGAATATCGGGCAGGTCGAAAGCGACAGGGTCGGCTGCGCAATGTAGTTTTCCGGGTTCGATTCCAGCTTTTCGCGGAACCTGCGAAGTTCCTTTTTCGATGCGGCCGGACCGATCAGCATGCCGTATCCACCCGATCCGTGAACTTCCTTGACCACCAGTTCCTCCAGGTTGTCGAGGACATAGGCGAGGCTGTCGGCATCGGCGCAGCGCCATGTCTCGACATTGGGAAGGAGCGGTTTCTCGCCGGTGTAGAACTCGACGATCTCGGGCATGAAGGAATAGATCGCCTTGTCGTCCGAAACGCCCGTTCCCGGTGCGTTGGCGATGGTGACGCCGCCCGAACGGTAGACGTCCATGATCCCCGGCACGCCCAGCACGCTGTCCGGGTGGAAGCTCAGGGGATCGAGGAACTCGTCGTCGACCCGGCGATAGATCACGTCGACCGGGGTGTAGCCGCTGGTGGTGCGCATCTGCACCCGGCCATTCACCACGCGCAGGTCGCTGCCCTCGACGAGCTCGGCGCCCATCTGGTCGGCGAGGAAGGCGTGTTCGAAATAAGCTGAATTGAAGATACCAGGCGTCAGCACCGCGATCGTCGGCGTGCCCTCGCACTTCGGCGGGGCGCACGCGGCAAGGCTGCGGGCAAGGCGCCGCGGATAGTTGGAGACGGTTTCGACCGCGACCCGGCTGAACAGGTCGGGGAACATCGCCATCATCGTCTCGCGGTTCTCCAGCATGTAGGAGACGCCGGACGGCGTGCGGGCATTGTCCTCCAGCACGAAGAAATCGTTGGGCCCGGTGCGCACCAGGTCAATGCCGGAGATGTGCGTGTAGATGCCGCCGGGTGGCGTGAAGCCGACCATGTTGGGCAGCCATGCCGTGTTCTGGCGGAACAGGCGCTCCGGCACCCGCCCTGCCCGGATGATTTCCTGGCGGTGATAGAGGTCGTAGAGGAAGGCGTTGAGGGCGCGCACCCGCTGCTCGATCCCGCGCGACAGCCGGCGCCATTCGCCTGCGCTGATGATGCGAGGGACCATGTCGAACGGGATCAGCCGCTCTTCGGCTTCGTCCTCGCCATAGACGTTGAAGGTAATGCCGGTCCTGCGGAAGCTTTCGTCGGCTTCGGAATTCTTGCGCTTCAGCCAGCGCGGGTCCTGGTCTTCATACCAGTCGCAGTAATCGGTATAGGCGGAACGGATTTCCCCGCTCGCATACTTCATCTCATCGAAATTGGTCTGGGCTTGCCCCATGATCCCCCGTTTTGTTCCTTCCGGGCGCACCCTGCCCCGTTCGGAACACCGTAGAGCGACGCCTGTAAAAGGAAAGGGTCAGACGCGTTCGAGTTCCCGCAACACCGCGCCGATCGCCTCTGTCGAGTAGGAAAAACCCATATGCGTGCAGCGCAGGGCGATCGCGCGATCGCGCTCTTCCGGATAGCCGGCAGCGCTGCGCGGGTGGATCGCACCATCATTGGGGCTCCACAGCGCAACCGTCTCCACCGGCGGCTTCATCCCCAGATCGACGTCGATCGGCGCCTGGTCGACGCGGTGCCCGGTCACGAACTGATAGGCGCGCCACACGTTGTTCGCCCGCAGCGATCCTGAAAAGGGTGAGCCCATGGTGATGACCTTGTCGACGCAATCCGGCTTTCGCTTCGCCAGTTCGCGCGCATAAAGGCCGCCAAGACTCCAGCCGAGCAGCACGACATTGCGTTCGTACCGCTCGCAAACCTCGTCCAGCCGCTGTTCGAGGCTGGCAAGCGAATCCTCGCTGGCGCCCCAGTTCCAGCCCAGGCCCCAGCGCTTCGTCTTGTGGCCGGCGCGTTCGATCTGGCGCGCCATGTAGCGCATCCTGCCCGGATGGGTGGCGAAGCCGGGCAGGATGAGGACGATCGAGGGATTTGCGCTTTGCGCGACCTCGAGACTGCGAAACTGCCTGCGCACCGGTTCGGCAAGGCATTCGAGTTCGCCCAGCAGCCGCCAGAGTCGGGGCCGCGAAACCGGTTGGTCCTCCGGTTCGCTGGCCAGACGTACGCGGCGCGCCAGTGCGCTCGCTCCCAGTGAAGGGGGCGAGAAGTCGGGCAAGGAGGGTTTCGGGATCATGTGTCGAATGGCCATATGCTGCCATCGCTGAATGATCGGTGAAACCCTGCGGTTCCGACACCAACGATTGCGAGGAAGCGCGGCCTGCCGCCCGGCGGGACGCGCGACCTTGCGGGCCTGTCGTCAGCTATCGCATTCGCCGATGCGCTCCTGCTTGACGTTCATTTCCACCTCGGCATCGCCCATGGGGCCGAACACGCCCTTGGAAACCATCGTGATATCCGAGCTGGTGCGCCCAACCGTGCCGGTCATGGTCATTTCCATCTGACCCGCATCGGGATCGTCGCAGGTCATCGACATGTCCATCTGGTTGCCGTCGATGCTGAACTTGCCGATCGTGCAATTCTCGCTCTGACCGTCCCGCATCGCCTCGCCAAATCCCTGCTCGGCCTGTTCGGGTGTGAGGCAGAATTCGTAGCTGCGCGACATCTGCTCGCCCATCATCTCCACCACGCCTTCGGGCGCATTGGGAATATCGGCGTTCACGAAGGTCATCTGTGCGCGATACTTGCCCGCCTGCGGCTTGATCCGCTCGCCCGAGCGTTCGGCGAGGGCCTGCGCTTCCTCGAAGGTTACTTCGCCGTCGCCATCGCTATCGGCGTCGGTTCCACCCCCGCAGGCGGCAAGCGACAGGGCCGCGATCGCGGGCAGGACAAACTGTTTCATAAAGGTCTCCATAAGGCTTTCACCCGGGCGTAGCATGACGCGAGGCGAACGTCGCCCCGCCAGATGCTTCGCGCCCGAACGGCTCGGCAGATCGCGCCGTTCAGCAATCGCCGATGCGCTGGTGGGTCACGTGCATCGTCATCGAACCCGGTCCCATGCCCATGTCGCCGCTCATCCGCATGGTCACATCGGAAGACGTCGGCGTGCCGGTGCCCTGCATCGTCATATCCACGCGGCGGCCATCGGTCGTGCAGCTCATCACCGCGTCGATCTTCCCGCCGCTCGCATCGAAGCGTTCGTAGGTGCAGTCGCCCTGCTGGGAGCGGTCGGTCATGGCGCGATAGCCTTCCGCTACATCCTCCGGGGTCAGACAATAGGTGAATTCGCGGCTCATCATCGAACGCATCATGTCGGCGACCTGCGGCGGCGCGTTCGGCATGTCGAGCGATTGCAGTGTCACCTGGCTGCGATACTCGCCCGCTTGCGGAAGCATCTGGCCATCGTTCTGCGCGATGAGCACAGCGGGCGCGGTCGCGAGAGCGGCGGCGCCCAGAGCCAGGGCGGCAAACTTCGTATTCGGCATGATCGGTTTCCCCTCAAGGATGGTTTATCGAAGCGACCCCGATTACTATGCGAGCCGACGTTAGAGTGGGCGCGGACACTTCACAACCCGGCGACGACGTCACATATCGCTCCCCATGTCCGAACTCGTCATCCGTCGCGGCCTGGCCGAACCCGAGACCGGGGAAGAATTCACCCCGCACCGCCCCAAACGCCCCGAAAAGTCGATGCCGGGCCGCAAGTTCAAGCTGGTTTCGGACTACGAACCGGCAGGCGATCAGCCCACCGCGATCGCAGAACTGGTCGCCGGCACGCGGGACGGCGACCAGACCCAGACGCTGCTGGGCGTTACCGGGTCCGGCAAGACCTTCACCATGGCCAAGGTGATCGAGGAATTGCAGCGCCCCGCCCTCATCCTCGCGCCCAACAAGATCCTCGCCGCGCAACTTTACGGCGAGTTCAAGAGTTTCTTCCCGGAAAACGCGGTCGAGTATTTCGTCAGCTATTACGACTACTACCAGCCCGAAGCCTACGTCCCGCGCTCCGATACCTATATCGAGAAGGAATCGAGCGTTAACGAGGCGATCGACCGGATGCGCCACTCGGCTACGCGCGCGCTGCTCGAACGCGACGACGTGATCATCGTCGCCTCGGTTTCCTGCCTCTACGGCATCGGTTCTGTCGAGACCTATTCGGCCATGGTGTTCGATATCAAGGCGGGCGACACGGTCGACCAGCGCGAGCTGATCCGCAAGCTCGTCGCCCTGCAATACAAGCGCAACGACGCCGCCTTCGCGCGCGGCAATTTCCGGGTGCGCGGCGACAATCTCGAACTCTTCCCCTCGCACTACGAGGACATGGCCTGGCGCATCAGCTTTTTCGGCGACGAGATCGAGGAGATCTCCGAATTCGACCCGCTGACCGGCAAGAAGGGCGCGAGCCTTGAAAAGGTGCGGGTCTACGCCAATTCGCACTACGTCACGCCCGGCCCGACGATGAAACAGGCGACCGAAGCCATAAAGTTCGAGCTCGGCGAACGGCTCAAGGAGCTGGAGGAAGAAGGCAAGCTGCTCGAACACCAGCGGCTCGAACAGCGCACCCATTTCGACCTGGAAATGATCGCCGCGACGGGCTCGTGCAACGGGATCGAGAACTACAGCCGCT
>JBARZK010000070.1:0-23526 GCA_049649965.1 Erythrobacter sp. | reverse complement strand
GGCAAGCTCACCGTCACCAAGGCCCTCAACGAGGACGAAGGCCGCCGTGCCCGCAGCCTCGCCGCGCTCAAGCGTGCGCGCGAGAAGGAGCGCCGCGCCCAGGGCGGCCCCTCCAAGCCGCGCGAGAAGCAGGTCCGCGACGTGATCGTGCCCGAAGCCATCACGGTCGGCGAACTCGCCAAGCGTATGGGTGAGAAGGGCGCCGACCTGGTGAAGGAGCTCTTCAATCTCGACATGATGGTCACCGTCAACCAGACGATCGACCAGGATACCGCAGAGCTGCTGGTCGAACAGTTCGGCCACAATATCGAGAAGGTTTCCGATGCCGATATCGACATCACGGCCGAAAAGGACGTCGATCCGGAAGAAACATTGAAGCCACGTCCGCCGGTGGTCACGATCATGGGCCATGTCGATCACGGCAAGACCAGCCTGCTGGACGCGCTGCGCGGCACCGACGTGACGCGGGGCGAAGCCGGCGGCATCACCCAGCATATCGGCAGCTACCAGATCACGACGAAGGCGAAGGACAAAATCACCTTCCTCGACACGCCCGGTCACGCCGCCTTCACCGAAATGCGCGCGCGCGGAGCCAACGTCACCGATATCGTGGTGCTGGTGGTGGCCGCCGACGACGGCATCATGCCGCAGACGATCGAAGCCATCAATCACACGAAGGCCGCGGGCGTCCCGATGATCGTCGCGATCAACAAGATGGACAAGCCCGAGGCGAACCCGGACAACGTCCGCAACCGCCTGCTCGAACACGAGGTCATCGTGGAAAAGCTTTCGGGCGACGTGCAGGACGTCGAGGTCTCGGCAAAGGAGAAGAACGGGCTCGACGAACTGCTCGAAGCGATCAACCTCCAGGCCGAACTGCTCGAACTCAAGGCACGTCCCGATCGCGACGCCGATGCGACCGTGATCGAGGCGCAGCTCGACAAGGGCCGCGGCCCGGTCGCGACCGTACTGGTCACGCGCGGTACGCTGAAGCGCGGCGACACATTCGTCGTCGGTACGCAAAGCGGTCGTGTGCGCGCCATCGTCGATGATCAGGGCAAGCAGATCAAGGAAGCCGGACCCTCCATGCCGGTCGAGGTCCTCGGCCTTGGCGGCGTGCCGTCGGCGGGCGATCAGCTCACCGTGGTCGAGAACGAGCAGCGCGCCCGCGAAGTCGCCGAATACCGTCAGGAAAAGGCGACCGAGAAGCGCACCGCGCTCGCACCGACCAGTTTCGACACGATGTTCAACACGTTGCAGTCGAACGTCATCGAATGGCCGGTCCTGGTGAAGGCCGACGTGCAGGGTTCGGTCGAGGCGATCGTCACCGCTCTGCACAACATCTCGACCGACGACATCAAGGTCCGCGTCCTGCATGCAGGCGTCGGCGCGATCACCGAAACCGATGTCACCCTGGCGGCCGCTTCCAACGCGCCGATCATCGGCTTCAACGTCCGCCCCAACGCCAAGGCGCGCGAACTGGTGAAGCGCGACGAGGTGCGGATGATGTATTACGACGTCATCTACCACCTCACCGAAGAGGTGGCGAAGGAGATGGCGGGCGAGCTCGGACCGGAACGGATCGAGACGGTCGTGGGCCGTGCCGACGTCAAGGAAGTCTTCCGCTCGGGCAAGAAGGACAAGGCCGCCGGCCTGCTGGTTACCGACGGCGTCATCCGCAAGGGTCTGTTCGCGCGCCTTACCCGCGACGACGTTATCGTATCCGCAACGACCATCGCATCGCTCAGGCGGTTCAAGGATGACGTGGACGAAGTCCGCTCGGGCCTCGAATGCGGTGTCGTCCTCGAAGACACGAACGACATCAAGCCGGGCGACAGCCTCGAAGTCTTCGAAGTCGAGGAGCGCGAGCGCACGATCGAAGTTAATTGATCATGGGTGGGTCGCGGTCGGCAGGTTCTTCGACCTAGCAGCCGAAGTCAGGCGAGTTTCCAATCTTGCCGCCGGGCCCACTCAATCGGGATAGCGTGATGGATTGGCACAACCAGATCCAGGAGGGCGATCAAGGCTCTCCGCACTCGAACCTGCTGGGGTCGCAATTCGTCTCCTTCGACGAGGAAACGCAGACCGCGACCATGCGCTTTACCGTGAAGCGGGAAGTGACCACCTGGCGCGGGGGCGTGCAGGGCGGACTGGTCGCGGGCTATCTCGACGATGTGATGGGCTATGCCTATGTCGCCGCGACCGGAGGCGAACTGGCGCCGCTCAACCTGGACCTTTCGATGAGCCTTATCCGCCTGATACCCGAAGGCCCGCTGATCGGCATTGGCCGCGTGGTGAAGGCCGGGCGCAAGGTCGTGTTCCTCGAAGGCGAACTGCATTCCGAGGATGGCAAGCTCATGGCCCGCGCCACCTCCACCGCCCTGCCGACCCCGCGCCCGACGTCCGACAATACGGGGATGGAATAATGGCCCGCCGCAACGATTACAGCGCCGAACAGCATTCGGTCCGTGTCTTGAAGGTGGGCGAACGGGTGCGCCATATCCTGTCCGAATTGCTGGCCCGGCAGGAGGTCCATGACGAGACCGTCAGCGCCTCCAACATCGCGGTGACCGAGGTGCGCATGACGCCCGACCTGCGCAACGCGACCGCCTACGTCAAACCGCTGCTGGACAAGCGGGAGGACGACGTGGTCCTCGCGCTGCGGCAGAACACCGCCTATCTCCAGCGCGAAGTGGCGAAGCGGCTGGGGCTGAAATTTGCGCCGAAGCTGAAATTCCGCAAGGACGAGAGCTTCGCCGAAGCCGACCGGATCGAGGCGCTGTTGCGCGACCCGAAGGTGGCGCGGGACCTGGACGACGACGAATAGCTCAGGCGCAGATACCTGCCCCCCCGGTCTATTGCGGAACCATCCTGGCGCGCAGGTTGATGTCCACCGTGTTGCCGACGATCAGCTGGTAGCTGTTCATCCCGTAATCGCGCCGGTCGATCGCCATACTTCCAGTAAAGCTGACCGGCTTTCCCGAGCGCGCTGCCGGGTCGCTGGCGAAGGTGACGTCCAGCGTCTCGATACGGGTTACGCCGCGCGCGGTCAGTTCGCCCGTTATCGTTCCACGCGTCGGGCTGGCCATGCTTAGCGAACGACCGGAGAAGCGGATACGCGGATGGCGTTCGACCCAGAAGAACTTTTCGCCCCGCAACCTTTCGAGCGTGGTTGCGTCGGGCGCCTCGATCGCTGCGGCATCGAACGTCACGTTCACCACGGCGTCTTTTGGCGAGCCGGGGACGATCGTCACCCGTCCGTCCATCCGGGGGAAGCGCGCGGTCTTGCTGGCAAGCCCGAAGAACGCGACCTTCGCCCGGACGTCGCTGTTGCTCGCATCGAGCCGGTAATCGAGCGCGCCCGGTGCCGCGATCAGCGCGGCAGGCAGGAGCAAGGCGAGAATCGCCGGAAGGATCCGGGAAGGGTAAAGCGCGTTCACCCCATCAATACGCTCGAAACGCGGTTCCGGTTTCGCCCGCCTACTCGAACGTTCCGCTTGGCGCCTGCGTATCGACCGTGGTCGGCGGCTCCATGAACACGCTCGCCCCCGGACCAAGCGGCAGGTCGAGCACCACCCAGCCGATCGTCATGGCAAGGCCGGAAACCAGCAGGCCGACGGAAAACGGCAGCATGATCGCGGCAAGACTGCCGAGACCGAAATCGCGATCCCAGCGCTGGCAGAAGATCAGGATCAGTGGGAAATAGACCATTAGCGGGGTGATGATGTTGGTCGCACCGTCACCTACGCGATAGGCGGCGGTCGCCATTTCCGGCGTGATGCCGAGCAGCATCAGCATCGGCACCATGACCGGCGAGATCAGGGCCCACTTCGCGCTCGCAGAGCCGACGAACAGGTTCAGCAGTGCGGAGACGAGAATGATCGATGTCAGCAGCGCCCATGCCGGCATGTTGGTCGAGCCGAGGAAATCAGCTCCGTTGACCGCGAGAATAAGGCCTAGGTTGGACCAGGCGAACATCGCCACGAAATGCGCCGCGGCAAAGGCAAGGACGAGGTAATAGGCAAGGTCCTCCATTGCGCCAGACATCATCTTGACGAGATCGCGGTGGTCGCCGATCGTCCCGGCGGCCTTGCCGTAGGCCCAGCCCGCCAGCAGGAACAGGATGAAGAAGCCCGCGACGAGGCTGCGATAGAACGGGTTGAGCTGCGCTTCGGGCGTGGCGGTTTCGTCGATCAGCGGGGTGCCCGGGCCTACAGTCATCGCAATCCACAGCGCAATTACGAACAAGGCGGCGAGGCCGGCCCATTTCAGGCCCTTCTTCTCGCCGTCCGTGAGCGGGCGATCGGTATCCTCGTCGGAAGCGGCGTTGTCGGCGCGGCTCGCTTCCCATTTGCCGAGGCGCGGTTCGATCATCTTGTCGGTGACGAACCAGATGACCGGCAGGAAGACGAAGGTCATCGCCGCGATGAAATACCAGTTGCCCACGATGTTAGCGGTGAAATCGCCGAACACGGTCTCGACTGCGGCTTCGGTAATGCCGAACAGCAGCGCATCGAGCTGGCCGGGCAGGAGGTTCGCGCTAAAGCCTCCTGAAACACCCGCGAAGGCAGCGGCGATCCCGGCGATGGGATGGCGCCCCGCGGCGTGGAAGACGATCCCTGCCAGCGGGATGAGGACGACATAGGCGGCATCTGCGGCGAGGTTGCCCATCATCCCCACCAGCACGACGATCGGCGTCAGCAGCGCCTTTGGCGCATCGCGGACCCCGGCGCGCATCGCGGTGCCGAACAGCCCCGCACGCTCCGCCACGCCTGCGCCCAGCATCACCACGAGGACGTAGCCGAGCGGATGGAAGTGGGTGAACGTGGTCGGCATCTCGACCCAAAGCCGCTGGATGTTCTGCGCCGACAGCAGGCTTTCGGCCGCGATGATCCGCGCTGCGCCGGTATCGGGATCGACCTCGGTCGGGTGCGACACCGCTAGCCCGCTGACGCTCGCCAGCAGAGATACGACGACCAGCGCGAAGATCAGGCCGAAGAACAGGAAGACCGGGTCGGGCAGTTTGTTGCCGCTCCGCTCGATCCAGCCGAGGAAGCCGGTCATCCCCTGGTCCTTCGGTCCGTCCGCCGCTGCGCTCGCCATTGCCTTGTCCCCGGTTCGTCAATTCGATGGTCGCGGGGGCTAGCATCGCGAAGGCCGCCTGTCTTGCCCCTTAACGCGCGCTTTGCGCACTTTCAGCACCCTTTCAGTACCCTTTATGTACCCCTTTTAGTGCGACTTGCTGCCCGCGAACTGGCGCGAAACCGCGATGGTGGTATCAGGCGGCGATGGCGAAGCTGTATTTCTATTATGCCAGCATGAATGCCGGCAAGTCGTCCTCGCTGCTGCAAGCGGACTTCAACTACCGCGAGCGCGGCATGGCGACGATGCTGTGGACCGCCGCTCTCGATACCCGCAGCGAGGGACTGGTCCGCAGCCGGATCGGACTGGAGGCGGGGGCGTACCTGTATTCCGTCGATACCGACCTGCTGGCGGAAATCCGCGCTTTTCACCGCGAGAAACCGCTCGATTGCGTGCTTCTGGACGAGGCGCAATTCCTGACCCGCGAGCAGGTCTGGCAACTCGCCGCAATCGCCGACGATCTCGGCATCCCGGTCCTGTGCTACGGTCTGCGAACCGATTTTCAGGGCGAACTTTTCCCCGGTTCCGCAGCACTCCTGGCGATCGCGGACGCCTTGGTCGAGCTTAAGGCGGTGTGCCATTGTGGGCGCAAGGCAACGATGAACCTGCGGGTCGACGACGAGGGGCGGACGATCAGCCAAGGGGAGCAGACCGCGATCGGCGGAAACGAGAGCTACCTCGCCTTGTGTCGCAAGCATTTCCGCGCCGCGCTGGCGGGCTGAGGGATCGCGGCACTGGTGGCCTGGGCGGCCAACCCCATATTGCAGGCATGTCCGATACGCTCGCTCTTGCGCTCATACTCATCCCGTGCCTCGTCATCGCCATCGTATTCCACGAAGTCGCGCACGGTTTCGCGGCGAAGGCGCTGGGCGATCCGACCGCCAGCGATCGCGGGCGGCTGACGCTCAACCCGATACGCCACGTCGATCCGATCGGCACGTTGCTCGTCCCGGGCGTCCTGCTCATTGCGGGCGGCCCGGTGTTCGGGTGGGCCAAGCCGGTGCCGGTGAACAAGTGGCGCCTGTCCAATCCCCGCTACGGCATGATGGCGGTCGCTGCCGCGGGACCGGCGACGAACTTCCTGCTTGCCCTGATCGGCGCAGTCTTGCTGGGAGTTTTCGGCGAGGGCGAAAGGCTGGCAAGCAGCGGGATGCTTGTCACCGTGGTGGACGGAGCGGGGGCCGTGCAGCCGTTCGACAGCGCGATGATATATTTCCTGCTGATCAACATTTTTCTCGGCGCTTTCAACCTTTTGCCGATCCCGCCCTTCGACGGATCGCACATTCTCGGCGGCCTACTGCCGGGCGGTTTGCAGCGTCAGTGGGAGCGTTTGCAGCGGATCGGCATCGTCCTGATCCTGGGGGTAATCGCGTATAGCTGGATCTTCGGGACCGGATGGCTGGTCGCCACGATAGGCCCGCTGGTCAACGGCTCCCTCAGCTTCTTCCTCGACCTCGTCGGCTACGACCTGACGTTCTGAAGCGCCTCGTCGAACCAGCGGGCGACGCGCTCCTGCGCTTTCTGATCGAGGTGGAGGTAAAGCTTCGAACGCCGGTACAACACGTCCTCGCTGCAGCGCGCTAATTCGGCGTCCGCCAGATAGCGCAGTTCCGCTTCGTAGAGGCCGCCGCCCAGATGCTCGCCGAGGTCGGTGAGAGCGTGCGCATCGCCGAGAAGGGCCTCCACCCGCGTACCGTAGGCCCGCGCGAGGCGTCGTACTGTCGCGCGGTCCAGCCAGTGCCATCTGTCCGACTGCCTGGCCACGAACGCCTCGAACCCGTCCGCCGGGATATCGCCGCCGGGTAGCGCCTCGCGCGCTGTCCAACCCTTGCCGGGTGACTCGAGCTTTTCGAGCGCATGTTCGGCAAGCTTGCGATAGGTCGTGATCTTTCCGCCGAAGATCGACAGCAGCGCCGGCCCTGCCTCGTCCAGTTCGAAAACGTAATCGCGCGTCACGGTCGAATGCGAGGCGGCGTTGTTTTCGTAGAGCGGGCGCACTCCGGCATAGCTCGCAATCGCTTGATCGGGCGAGACTTCGACCCGAAGATATTCGTTGATTGCCGAGCAGATATAGGCTGCTTCGTCGGCGTTTATGTCGATGCGAGAGGGGTCGCCTTCGAACAGGACATCGGTGGTGCCAACCAGAGTGAAGTCGCGCTCATACGGTATGGCGAACACTATTCGCCCGTCACCGTTCTGGAAAATGTAGCAGTGATCGCCCTCGAACAGATGCGGGAAGATCAGGTGACTGCCCTTTACCAGCCGCAGGTTGGCGTGCCGTTCGCCGGGAATCGCTCGGCCCAGCACGTCATCGACCCACGGACCAGCGGCATTGACGACCTTTGCCGCGCGCACCGTATATTCACCACGCTCGCTGCGCAGGGTCGCAGTCCAGTAGCGATCGCCGCGTTTCAGCGCGGTGCATTCGGTTCGCGTGCGGATATCGGCGCCGCGTTCGCGCGCATCGATGCAATTGAGCACAACCAGCCGTGCATCTTCGACCCAGCAGTCCGAGTAGGCGAAGCCGTGTGTCAGCCGATCCTGCAGGATATCTGCGTGGGGCCGGGCGCGCAGGTCGACACCGTGCGAGGGCGGCAGCAGCTTGCGACCGCCGATGTGATCGTAAAGGAACAGGCCGAGCCGCAGCAGCCATTTCGGCCGCAGCCCCGCATCGTGCGGAAGGATGAATCGCAGCGGCCAGATGATGTGCGGCGCGATTGCCAGCAACCGCTCCCGCTCGATCAGGCTTTCGCGCACCAGCCGGAATTCGCGCTGTTCCAGATAGCGCAAGCCTCCGTGAACCAGTTTGGTCGAGGCGCTGGACGTGTGCTGCGCCAGATCGTCCTTTTCGACCAGGCAGACGCGCAATCCGCGTCCGGCGGCGTCGCGCGCGATCCCGGCACCGTTGATCCCGCCACCGATGACGAGCAGGTCGAAGAACTGTGGATCGGACACGCGCGTGGCAGAGGGCTCGCTGGTTTCGATGGTGTGGCGAACCGGCTAGCTGCCCGAGCCGGGCCGCTCAAGCAAGCTTCGTGCAACAGGAATGCCAGTGACTGCGGTCGCTTCAGGTCGGCGATGCGTCGACGCCGAAACGCTCGAGAGCGCCACGATGCGATGCGGCGTAGCGCGCGCCAACTAGTTCTGCATAGGTCGAAACATTCGCTAGTCCGCTTTCAAGGCACGCGAGGAACCCTTCGGTCACCTGCCGCTGGCCCTCAGTGTCGGGCACGGCTTCGGCCACCCGTTCTACGAAGCCGCGAATGATGTCTTCGCGCGCGGGACGGGCATTGCGAGCTGCGGGGCCGGGCAACTTTTCGATAGCACCGGCACAATCGAGATGCCGCAAGAGAGGCGCACCGGGGAACGCCTCTTCCGCGGCGAAATCGTGGGCTACGACCTGCGCCCCGGTCCGCTGCTTCAGCCTTTCAAGGTCCGCTAAGTGGTCGAAGGCGTAATGCCAGTACGGCGTCCCCGCATCGGGCATGGGCGCTGCCATGTGAACGAAGCCGCGTCGCATGACGTCGTAGAAGAGCTGGAACGCGTCGGCATAGACGTGATGCTGGAGCTGAGCGAACAGGCTCGCGAAAGCCTGGCCCGGATCGCGCAGGACGACATGCCATTCGACGGTGTCGATCCCGCAATCCCCTACCGCGCGTTCGATGGCAGCAAGGGGTCGGTCGTCGTAAAGCGCGCCCTCGAGGTCTTCGGACGAAAGGATCAACGTCTCGCAACCGGCCTGTTCCGCCTTCTCGCCCATGCGGATCAGGGGTTTCGGATCGCCGATCAGTATTCGCCAGGCCGCTCCGTGGTGAGCGGGATAGCCTCGCTGCCGTTCGTACCAGACGCCTTTTTCCGTCAGCGCACGGCTGGTGTCGTTCAGCACATGCTGGAGATAGGTCGAGCCGGTCTTGTGCAGTCCGGGATGGATGATCAGCCGCATGACGGGGCCAATCGCACCACACGATGAAAGCGTCCTCTCACCGTCCATACGTCGCTTCCCTTAGTCCGGGACAGCAAGGCTGGTCTTGATAATGCAGCGAGCCTAGGGGACGGGCCATGGCGAATGGGTGGATCATCCTCGACAAGCCGCGCGGGCTCGGTTCGACCCAGGCGGTCGCAGCGGTGAAGCGCAATCTGCGGGAAGGGGGGCATCCCAAGACCAAGGTCGGCCATGGCGGCACGCTGGATCCGCTTGCCGAAGGGGTGCTGCCGATCGCGCTGGGCGAGGCGACCAAGCTCGCTGGCCGGATGCTCGATGCGAGCAAGGTGTACGACTTCACTGTTCGATTCGGGGACGAAACCGACACACTCGACACCGAAGGAGCGGTGGTCGATCGAAGCGATATCCGACCTGCGCCGTCTGACATCGAGGCGATCCTGCCGCGCTTCACCGGCGCTATCGATCAGGTTCCGCCGGCTTTCTCGGCTCTGAAAGTGGATGGGAAGCGTGCTTACGACCTCGCGCGGGCCGGAGAGAAGGTCGCACTGAAAACGCGCGCGGTTGTCATTCACGAGCTTCGCCTCACAAAGGCCGAAGGAGGCGAGGCAACGCTTACCGCGCACGTCTCGAAGGGCACATATATTCGCTCGCTCGCCCGCGATATCGCTCGCGCCCTTGGAACTTGCGGGCACGTTACCTATCTCAGGCGTACGAAGGCGGGCCCGTTCCGCGAGGAACAGGCGATTTCGCTGGACTTGCTGAACGAAATCGGTAAGGGCGCGAGCCTTCAAGACCTCATCCTGCCGCTGGAGGCGGGGCTGGACGACATCCCGGCCCTCTCCCTCGACCCGGCAAGTGCGCAGGCGGTCCGTCAGGGCCGGGTCGTGACCGGACTGCCCCAAACCCCCGGGCTCTATTGTGCGATGCTGAACGCCGTTCCCGTCGCGCTGGTAGAGATCGAGGATGGGACGGCGAAGGTCGTCCGGGGCTTCAACCTACCCGATGTCGCTGAGTAAGAGAGAATTGGTATGTCGGTAAGCGCCGAACGCAAGCAAGAGATTATCAAGGACAACGCCCAGGCCGATGGCGATACGGGCAGTCCCGAAGTGCAGGTCGCGGTCCTGACGGAGCGCATCAAGAACCTGACCGAACACTTCAAGGATAACCACAAGGACAACCATTCGCGCCGCGGCCTGCTCATCATGGTCAACAAGCGGCGTAACCTGCTCGCCTACCTCAAGAGGAAGGACGTTGAGCGGTACAACGCCCTGATCCAGAAGCTGGGTCTGCGCAAATAAGAGTTTCGTGAAAGGCGGCTCCAACGGGTCGCCTTTTTCGTATTCGGCATCCTTCACAATTCGGTGGAGGGGCCCCGGGGCGCGAAAAGCCCCGTACCGGTCCGGGCCGGTTCAACCCGGAAACAGAGGCCCCGCCAGCGCAATAAGGCCCGGCGGGTCGAAAAGGAAAATCAATGTTCGACACGAAAACTGTAAGTCTGGAGTGGGGCGGAAAGACCCTCATTCTGGAAACCGGCCGTATTGCCCGTCAGGCAGATGGCGCGGTCCTCGCCACCTATGGCGAAACCGTGGTGCTGTGCGCCGTGACCGCCGCACGTAGTGTGAAGGAAGGGCAGGACTTCTTCCCGCTCACCGTCCACTACCAGGAAAAATTCTCTGCCGCCGGGCGCATTCCGGGCGGCTTCTTCAAGCGCGAAGGCCGCGCGACCGAGAAGGAAACGCTTACCAGCCGCCTGATCGATCGCCCTGTGCGCCCGCTCTTCCCTGAAGGGTTCTACAACGAAATCAACGTGATCTGTCAGGTCCTGTCTTATGACGGCGAGACCGAGCCGGATATCGTTGCGATGATCGCGGCGTCGGCTGCGCTCACCATCAGCGGTCTTCCCTTCATGGGCCCGATCGGAGCCGCGCGTGTCGGCTTCACCAATGACGGCGAATACGTCCTCAACCCGGCCATCTCGGATGCGCTGGGTGAAGACGGTCGCCTCGACCTCGTCGTCGCCGCGACGCAGGACGCAGTAATGATGGTCGAGTCGGAAGCGAAGGAACTGACCGAGGAAGAAATGCTCGGCGCAGTGATGTTCGCGCACGATGAAAGCCGGAAGGTCATCGACGGGATCATCGACCTTGCCGAACAGGCCGCCAACGATCCGTGGGAACTCGATCCGGTGGAGGACAAGTCCTCCAAGCTCGAAGAACTGCGCGGCGTCATCGGCGACGATCTCACGGCCGCCTACAAGATCACCGACAAGGGAGATCGCCAGGACGCGGTCAATGCCGCGCGCACCAAGGCGCGCGAGCATTACGCCGAACTTGAGGAGAGTGACCCGGCCGAATACATGGGTCGCCTAAAGCTCGTGAAGAAGCTGGAAAGCGGCATCGTGCGCAAGGCCATCCTGAAGGACGGCCAGCGCATCGACGGGCGCAAGACCGACGAGGTTCGCCCGATCGAGGCGATGGTCGGCCTGCTGCCGCGCACGCACGGTTCCGCCCTGTTCACGCGCGGCGAGACGCAGGCGATCTGCACCACCACGCTGGGCACCAAGGACTCCGAGCAGATGATCGATGGGCTGGAAGGCCTGTCGTACAACAACTTCATGCTGCACTATAACTTCCCGCCCTATTCGGTCGGCGAAGTTGGGCGCTTCGGCTTTACCAGCCGGCGCGAGACCGGTCACGGCAAGCTCGCCTATCGTGCGCTGCACCCGGTTCTGCCCGATCACGAGGACTTCCCTTACACGATCCGGGTCCTGAGCGACATTACCGAGTCCAACGGTTCGTCCTCGATGGCGACGGTTTGCGGCGGGTGCCTGTCGATGATGGATGCAGGCGTGCCGGTAAAGCGCCCGGTATCGGGCATTGCGATGGGCCTGATCCTTGAGGGCGACGATTTCACCGTCCTGTCCGATATTCTGGGTGATGAAGATCACCTGGGCGACATGGACTTCAAGGTGGCGGGTTCTGAAGAAGGCATCACCAGCCTCCAGATGGACATCAAGGTTGCCGGCATCACCAAGGAAATCATGCAGACCGCTCTCGAACAGGCGAAGGCGGGACGCAGCCACATTCTTGGGAAGATGAACGATGCTCTCGGCTCCGCGCGCGGTGAAGTGTCCAAGCACGCTCCGCGCATCGAGACGATGCAGATCGACAAGTCCAAGATCCGCGACGTGATCGGAACGGGCGGCAAGGTGATCCGCGAGATCGTCGCCGAAACCGGTGCGAAGGTCGACATCGACGACGAAGGCGTGATCAAGATCAGCTCCTCCAACGCCGATGAGATCGAAGCCGCGAAAAAGTGGATCGAAGGGATCGTCGAGGAAGCCGAAGTTGGTAAGGTCTACACCGGCAAGGTGGTCAATATCGTCGATTTCGGTGCGTTCGTGAACTTCATGGGTGGCAAGGACGGTCTCGTCCACGTTTCCGAAATGAAGAACGAGCGGGTCGAGAAGCCGACCGACGTCGTTTCCGAAGGCCAGGAAGTGAAGGTCAAGGTGCTCGAGATCGATAATCGCGGTAAGGTCCGCCTGTCGATGCGCGTCGTCGACCAGGAAACCGGCGAAGAGCTCGAAGACACCCGCCCGCCGCGCGAACCGCGCGGTGACAAGGGCGGCGGTGGTGGCCGTGGCGGCGATCGTCGGGGTCCCCGGGGCAATCGCGATGGTGGCGGCGGTCGAGGCCGCGGCGGCGATCGCGGCGGTCGTGGAGGAGACCGAGGCAACAATGGCGGCGGCAATGACGGCCCCGCGCAAATGCCCGATTTCCTGAAGGACTGATCGGTCCACGCCATAAATGAAAAAGGCCGTCCGGAGCAATCCGGGCGGCCTTTTTCGTTTCGCCGGTGGGCCTGAGACGCTAACCGTTAGCGATGCTCAAACGCGAACTCATCGACACCGCCTTGATCGAGGACGGTGAGACGCTCGAACTCTATTCGCACGGACGCGATTTCATGATCGTACTCGGCCGCAACGAGTTGATGAGCACGCGGATGCGTTTTTCCGAGGAACAGCTGGCGGACCTGACGCTCGACAGGTTGGACAAGGAAGCGCCGCGCATCCTGATCGGTGGCTATGGCATGGGCTTCACCCTTCGCGCGGCTTTGGCGCGCACGGGACCGGGCGCCGAGATCGTCGTTGCAGAAATTTCCGAAAAGATTGTCGACTGGGCGAAGGGGCCGATGGCCGACTTGACCGGTGATTGTCTGTCCGACCCACGGCTCGACCTCAAGATCTGCGATGTGGCCGCTCTGATCGACGATGCCAATGACGGCACCTGTGCGAAGTTCGACGCGATCCTGATGGATGTGGACAATGGACCGGACGGCTTGGTGCGGGCGGACAACAATCGCCTCTATTCCCGCACAGGCCTTGGCAAAGCGCGCGATGCGCTAACGGGTGATGGGGTCTTGTCGGTATGGTCTGCTGCACCCGATCCGGCCTTTCGGCGACGCCTTAAGGACGCGCGGCTCGAAGTGGAGGAAGTCGGGGTACGATCACGGCCGAACAACAAGGGCGCGCATCATACGATCTGGTTTGCCCGCAAACTACGGTGACCGCGCCTCGCTACCGGGTCAGAAATCGTAGATGATTGTGATCCGGCTCAGGGTGTCGGTCTTGACCGCGCCTTCGGGGGGATTGCTGTCGTATTCGATGGCGTAGGAAAGTCGCGTCGTCAGGTTGTCGCTTATCTGCGCATTAAGGCCGGTGACGATGTTCAGGCTGGTATTGTTGGCATCGACGATCGCGACAGCCGATCCGCCCGCCTCCGCAACCGCATTGGTGTCCTGCGTAAGCTTGAGGCTGTCGGTGATGTTCCAATTGAAATCGAGCCCGACGAGACCTGCAAGGCTGCTCTCGCTACCGCCATCGACGAATTGCGTCACCCGGTAGGCGGGTCCGGCCTTGAACGACAGGCTGAGATCGTCCGCGTCGATCACCTGATAGCCGAGACCGCCGGAAACCGCGTACCGCCCGGAGAAACCCTGAAAGCGATCGCGTTCGTACTGCGCCAGTCCGTAGGCGAAGATCCGGTCCGAGATACGGAAATTCGGTTCGTAGGAAACGAGAATTTGTTCGCGCGTCGTGAGGCCGTTCGCTTCCTGGTAGTCTATTCGAGCACGAAGCTTGTGACGCCAGTCGATACCTTCGCGTACGAGTTGCAGTCCAGCGGTGATGCCGGTGTTCTCCGCATTGCCAGTCGCATGGGACGCGCCCAGTTCACCTCTGCCGGACCAGTTTTCGAACAGTCCGGCATTGCGGATCGCCTGCCGCTCTACCGCCTCTAGCTCTGCGTTCGCGGCAGCAAGGTCGGTTTCGTAAGCGGCCAGGATACCGTCGAGCTCGGCGCCAGCGTCCGGATTGGTTGCGCGGGCGAGTTCGATGACCGTACGCACCTTTTCCTCTTCGCCGATTGCGATGGCAGCATCGATCATGTCGCGCACAGGCTCGGGCAAACCGTCCTGCGCCTGCGCAAGAGCGGGCGCAGCGGCGAAAAGGGATGCGGCGAACAATTTGGATGAGAGCGATCCGCGAATCATGTGCGCCTTTCTGAACGCTGCGCGGCTAAGGTGAAGGGCAGGGACGTCTTGTCCGCAACCGGGTCGGACGTCAGCCGCGGTACCGGCCCGCTATCGAAGCGGGCCGGCCGAAAACGTCAGCGAACCCGCGGGCCCCCGAACGGCAACGGCGGCGGAGGGCGGCGGGCACCGCGGGGCAACTGCGCCTGAAAGGCGCGCCCGCAATGCTCTACGCAATAGGGAAATCCGGGGTTCACCGCCTCGCCGCAGAAGTGGAAATCGGGCTCGCCAGGATGTCCCATCGGCCAACGGCAGACCTTGTCCGACAGATCGAGCAGACTGGTCTTGTCCGCGATGTCCGGGCTTGGCTTGGCCGGGACGAGCCTACGGGGCGGCGCAGGTGGAATAGGCGCCTGCTGGTCACCCGGACCTTGCCGCAGGAACCCACCGGGGCCGACCGAAACGATTTTTGGCAAGTTCGGAGCGGTCTCGGGAAGCGGCTGCGAGTTCGCTTCGCTGGACGCCGAAGAAGCAGGGGCGGCCGGAGTCCTCGGCGCTGGATCCGCCAGCGTGCTGGGCGTCGCGGCGCTCGCCGGTGTGACAGGCTTGGGCGCGGAGGGTTTGGGCGCCGGGGCGCTTTTCTTGGCAGGGCTCGGTTTCGCCGCTGCCTTCTTGGGCGCTTTCTTTTTCTCGTTCGCCTTTACCGGCGAAGGCCGCGATTTCAGGCCGAGACGATGAGCCTTGCCGATTACCGCATTGCGGCTCACGCCGCCCAGTTCATCGGCGATCTGGCTCGCGGTCGCACCGCCTTCCCACATCTTCTTGAGCGTCGCGATGCGCTCGTCAGTCCAACTCATGCTAATCTTTACTCCATCGTCGCCCGCATCTTCGTCCGCGCTGGGGGCGGCGCGCTTGTCACTTTCCGGCCAAGGCCCTAGGCGCGAGGACCCATGACCGACTTGCTATCGACGAACCAGACTGCCGATAAGGCGACCGGCCCGGCCCGATCGGACGCGGGCGCCCGGTATGCGCCGCGCGGTGTCCCGGTAATCACCGGGGTCAATCGCGTCGGCGTTCAAGCCCTCTATATGAAGGAGGTGCGCCGGTTTCTCAAGGTCCAGACGCAGACCGTTTGGGCCCCGGCGGTCACTACCCTTCTGTTTCTGGTGATCTTCAGCGTGGCGCTGGGGCGGGGAGGGCGCGAAGTGCTGGGCGTGCCGTTCGCAAGCTTTGTCGCGCCGGGCCTGATCGTCATGGGAATGATGCAGAATTCCTTCGCAAATTCATCGTTCTCGCTGTTGTCGGGCAAGATGCAGGGCACGATCATCGACCTGCTCATGCCGCCGCTATCGCCTGGTGAACTCATGGCCGGGATAATTGCGGCAGCCATGACGCGTGCCATCGCGGTCGGCTGCGCGGTGGCGCTGGCGATGGTGCTCTGGCCGGGCGTGAGCCTTTCGATCGAACACCTTTGGGCGATTGTATGGTTCGGGCTGATGGGGGCAGGCTTGCTGGCACTGCTCGGCCTTGCAACCTCGATCTGGGCGGAAAAGTTCGATCACAACGCTGCGATCACGAATTTCATAATCGCCCCGCTGTCGCTGTTGTCCGGCACGTTCTACGTGATCGACAACCTCGCGCCTGCGTTCCAGGCAGTGAGCCGCGCCAACCCGTTTTTCTACATCATTTCCGGGTTCCGCTATGGCTTTCTTGGCGAAAGCGACATCGGCTCCGACAGCGCCGTAGTGATAGCAGCGATTGCGATGGGGGTATTGAACCTGCTGATAGCGTTGGGCGTATTCGCGCTGCTAAGGTCGGGCTGGAAGCTGAAAAGTTGAATGCGAACGCAGCGAAGCAGGCCGCTTAGTGCGTCAGTGAGCGTCGCATCCGATACCGGCCTTCGCTGAACTTCTCGAACAGCTCGGGCACCGTTGGATGATCGATCGGGCCGCCTTGCGCATCGGCGACAAGGTTGCCCTGACTGACATAGGCGACATAGCTCTGCTCATCGTTTTCGGCGAGCAGATGGTAAAATGGCTGGTCGCGCGGCGGGCGAATTTCCTGCGGGATCGATTCGTACCACTCTTCGCTATTGGCGAAGACCGGGTCGACGTCGAACACCACTCCGCGAAAATCGAACAACCGATGGCGCACAACGTCACCTATGCCGAAGCGCGAGCGACTGCGCCGCGGCGCATTGATCGTACGTCCGGCCTGGCTGGAAAAGAAATGGGCACGTTCCATACGTGCAAAATATGGTCGGTCTGGCCGATAAGGCAAGCGATTGGGGTACAAGATCCGCGACTATACCCCGATTTGGCGTAAGGTTGTGGGGTTTGGACGATTCCGGGTCTTCACAAACCGATAGCGCTGCGCTACCGGGCGCGCTCCCCATGACCGGTCGCGTTCGCAAGGCGAGCCCGCGACACGCCAAAGCTCTCGTATTTCAGCGGATTGCAGGGCAGGGCGGCGGGGACGCGGAGAGGTGCCGGAGTGGTCGAACGGGGCGGTCTCGAAAACCGTTGTGCCTTCACAGGTACCGAGGGTTCGAATCCCTCCCTCTCCGCCAACCACCCCCAGCACTGTTCTCAGATTATAGGGCTCCTCGATAGTCGCTGATAACAGGCGATTTTTCATAACTAAGCCGTAACGCCCGCATCATTTCAGCGGTCTCTTGAGGCGGTTCAAGCGCTGTTTGCAGGCCGCGTCTCTTGGACCGCTAGCATCGGTTCGGTTTCCCTGTTTAACAGGCAATAACAGGGAAAAGTCCGAATTTGGGCCATCGAACAGGTTCTTTCTGGCCATTTCGCGGGACCTCGCCTGCAAAGAACCTCGCCTTTTCAGAGGCTTGCGCGCGCGAAAACGCTGTTTCCCTGTTATTCGACGGAACAGGGAACTAATTTGCAGAAACAGGGAGCTCAATCGCCGATAACAGGATGTTTTTTCGTCCTGAACAGGGAGCGCGCTATCGCGCCAATCCCAGCACTTCTCGCTGCTGCGACCAGGCGAGCGGGATGTCCAATTTTTTCAGCGCTTCGAGATTGAGGCCGTTCGGCTGGCGGCCTTCGAGAATAGCGCGCTGGATGTCGGGAGCGAGGAAAGCGAGGCGAAGGACCATGCGGTCGTAGGGCGAGCGTGGCGCGGCATCCAAGATCGGCATGCCGCGCTCGGTACGCAGCATGACGTGGGCCTTGCGCAGCGCGGTGATTAGCACCGGGTCTGGCTGAGCCGGCCGGTCGCGAGCCGGCACGACGATCCGGCGACAGCCGCGTGCTGGAAAGAGAACCGGCAGCGAGACCGTGATGTTGTCCGAGGTGCGGTCGAGGATCCACTCGCCGTCGGATAGCCGAGCCGCGAGATTTGCGCAGTGCCCTTTATCGAGCGTGATCTGCAGACCTCGTTCGCCCAGATAAACCGAGCGAAGAAGTGTGAACGCATTGTCGGCCTTCGGAACCCAGCGCCGGACGGCCTCGGCGATGACCCGTTCGATTTCCGGCGCCGACAATCGCTGGACCATATTCGGATCCATGGAGCGCCTACCTTGCTGAAGCGAAGCGGAGACGTAGTAGCGATAGGCGCGCCCCGACTTCCCGCGCGAGGCGGTCGGGCTCATCGGCTCTCCGGCCGCATCGAACAGCTTGCCTGTCAGCGGTGCGCGGACGCTGCGGTTACTCGACTTGGTTCGATGGCGCCGAACTTGAGCATCGAGCCTGGCCTGCACCTGATCAAACAGGTCGGTGTCGACGATCGCACAATGCTCGCCAACATAGACTCCGCTCTTATGCGTAATCTGTCCGAGATAGACCCGGTTGCGCAGCAAGTGGAACAGCGCGCCGCGGCTGAATGGAAGTCCGCCCATCCTGCGACCTTTGGCGGTGACGTGCAGCTTTGAGAGAATGCCACGCTGTTCGAGATCGCGCTGCAGGGCGTGGACCGAGCCGAGCTCGAGATAGCGCGCGAATATGTGTCGCACCCGCTTGGCCTCGTCAGGCACGAGCTTGAGCGTGCGCGATCCGTCGGTGGGCGGATCATAACCCAACGGCGGCACGCCGCCCATCCACATGCCCTTGGCCTTGGATGCGGCAATCTTGTCGCGGATGCGTTCGCCGGTCACCTCGCGCTCGAACTGGGCGAAGGAGAGCAACACATTGAGCATGAGCTTACCCATTGATATGGTGGTGTTGAACGACTGGGTGACCGAGACGAAGCTGCAATCGTGGCGGTCGAAGATCTCGACGATGCGCGCGAAGTCGGCGAGGCTGCGGGTGAGCCGGTCGATCTTGTAGACGACCACAATGTCGATCTTCCCCGCTTCGATATCGTTGAGGAGAGACTGCAATCCAGGTCTGTCGGTGTTCCCGCCGGAGAACCCGCCGTCGTCATACTGATCGGGCAGCGCCTCCCAGCCTTCGCTAGTCTGGCTCAACACATAAGCCTCGCAGGCTTCGCGCTGGGCATGGAGGCTGTTGAACGACTGGTCGAGACCTTCCTCTGACGACTTGCGGGTGTAGATCGCGCAGCGTTTCATCTTGCTGCTCATCACGCGTCTCGCAATCCGAAGAACCGCGGTCCATTCCACCGTGTTCCAGCGATGGCCGTGGCTGCGGCCGAGAGGCTGGGGAACAGCTGACCCTCCCAGCGGAACCCCTGCTCCTCGACTACGACGGTGACCTCGCGGCCCTTCCAGATACGGGTGAGCCGAGCACCAACGCCCAAATGCTTGCCTTCGGCTTGGACCGGGCCCGACCTCGACAAGGCCTTGCGCATGTAGGAGTCCAGTCCGCCCTTCGCCTGAGCCTGCACGCGCCAGGCGAGGAGCTGTCGCATAATCGGTTCCGAGCGCAGCAGTGGAGGGGCGCCGTAGCGCTCCCTCCAGAATGCACGTAGGCCTTCAAGGTCGAGCGTCTCGATCTCGGCTAGGAGTGCTTCGGCTGCTTCACTCACTGGCCGATTCCACGATACGGTAGCGCCGCGTACTGTCGCTCTTCTCCGAGCTGATCGAATGTCCGCGCTTCTTGATCGCGCCCGCCAGCGCGCCGCGCACCGAGTGCTGCTGCCATCCGGTGGCCTGCATCATCTCTTCGATGCTCGCGCCGTTCTTGCGACGCAGCAGCTTCTCGAGCGCATCAAGCTTGCTCGCGGGTTTCTTGATTCTTGCGGTGTTGGTCATGGTCGTCTCCGGTTCATGCGGCGGACCGGAATGGCCGCCGCTACCGGGACGAGCCCGGCTCGCCGGGCGCGAGATACACCAATGCTCGGAATGCAGGCGCAGTCCAGTCGAAACTAGCTGCGGAATCCGATGTGGAGAAAAAGGTCTCCGCGTGCCTTCGAGAGCAGGTCTGATCCTGGTATGTTCCACACATGAGCAAAAGACTCCTTACGGCATTCCCTCATGCCGATCGCACGCTCGAAGTGGTCTACAAGGCCCCAGGCGAGCTCGTCCCCGACCCGCGCAATGCGCGCACGCATTCGAAAAGGCAGATCGAACAGATCGTCCAATCGATCCGGGCGTTCGGGTTTACCAACCCGATCCTCGCCGATCCGGATGGCAACTTGATCGCAGGACACGGGCGATTGCGAGCAGCGAAAGAGATGGAACTGGCAGCCGTTCCGGTCATCAGGCTTGATGGCTTGAGCGAACCGCAGAAGAAGGCGTTGCGGCTCGCCGACAACAAGATCGCCTTGAATGCAGGCTGGGACACCGAGATCCTGAAGCTCGAGCTGGCCGAGCTTGCACTGCCCGAGTTCGACGTTGACCTTGGCCTGACCGGGTTCAGTCCGGGCGAGATCGACGTGGTGCTGTCAGAGGCCGAGGACCCCGATGACGAGGTTATCCCTGCCGTGCCGCAAAGTTCCCGCGTCCAGTCCGGCGACATCTGGCAGCTGGGCGAGCACCGGGTCGCCTGCGGCGATGGCCGCGATGTGGCGTTCCTGCAGCGCCTGATCGGTGAGGGCGAGGCGATCGACTGCGCGTTCCTCGATCCGCCCTACAACGTGAAGATCAACGGCCATGCCAATGCTACGGGCCGCCACCGCGAGTTCGCGATGGCCTCGGGCGAGATGAGCGAGGGCGAGTTCCGCGCCTTCCTTGCCGGCACGCTCGGCGCCTGCGCCAGGGTCTCGCGCGACGGAGCTGTCCACTTCGTCTGCATGGACTGGCGTCACATGGACGATGTCACCGCCTCGGTCGCGGACGTCTACGATGACCTTCTCAACATCTGCGTGTGGAACAAGAGTAATGCCGGGATGGGCTCGCTCTATCGTTCCAAGCACGAGATGGTGTTCGTCTACTGGGTCGGGAGCGAAGTCCACACGAACAATGTCGAGCTCGGCAAGCACGGTCGCAACCGGACCAATGTCTGGGACTATCCGAGCGTCAACTCGATGACGGGCTCGCGCCGCGAGGACCTGGCGCTGCACCCGACGGTCAAGCCGGTCGCGATGGTGGCCGATGCCTATTGCGATGTGACGCGGCAGGGCGAGCTCGTGCTCGACACCTTCCTTGGCTCGGGTACCAGCCTCATTGCAGCCGAGCGCGTTGGCCGAAGGTTTCGCGGGCTCGACATCGACCCGGCCTATGTGGACTTGGCGATGCAGCGCTGGAGCGATCTCACTGGCAGGGAGCCCGAGCTAATTCATCGCGAGGGTAGCGACGAGGCTGCCGCATGAGCGACACGCGGTTCAAGCCCGGTCGGTCTGGCAACCCGAACGGGCGTCCTCCCAAACCTCGCAGGCCCAACGTCTCCGCGTTCGAGATAGTGCTCGACAAGCGCCTCACGGCCACCGTTGGTGGCAAGGAGCGCGAGCTTACGGTCGAGGAATTGCTGCAGCAGCAAACCCTCAAGGATGCACTCGCTGGCAAGCGCATGGCGATCCGCAAAGTGCTCAGGATGATCGAGAAGCGCGAGAAGGCGCTGGCGAAGAAAATCGCTCCCAGGCGTTCACCGGTCACGCTGGAGAGCCATCATCACGCTGACAATGCCAATGAGGCGATGCGTATCCTCGACATCGCTGTGCCTGACCCAACTCATCCCGATCGCTGGAAGGTCAAGGCTTGGGCAACGCAGGCTGCGCTCAGCAGACCGGGAAGACGAAAGTTCAGCAAGCGCGACCTTCAATCCATACAATTCTTCACCGAGGACCCGGAAACGTTGCGCTGGCCACGGGGGCGGATCGTATGAGCGGGACCGATCCACTTGGCTACGGGCAGCCTCCCACATCGACGCGGTTCGCCAAAGGCAAATCCGGCAATCCGCGCGGGCGTCCGAAGAACCGACGCCGCGAGATCCCCTACGATGCAGTGCTCGGCCAGATGGTCACGATCCGCGAGGACGGGCGCGAACGCCGTGTCACGGCTGCGGAGGCCTTTCTGCTCCAGCTGACCCAGAAGGGCCTTGCAGGCGATAACGCGGCAGCGCGCGCCTCGCTCGAAGCGGTCGAGGCGGCGAGGGACGCAAAAGACGAGGACCGCCCGGCCGTCACAAAGGTCGTCGTATCTTCGGTTAGCAGCGGAGCCGACGCGATCCTCGAGCGCCTCGGCATCGCAAAACTCAAATACCCGAGTGATGAGGCGCGCGTGCGCTGGGAGCTCAACCCCTGGATCGTCGAGGCGGCGCTGGCGCGACTTGGCGATCAGCGGCTAACTGAAGAAGAGCAGCGCGAGGTCTGGGGCGCTACCCGCACGCCGCACAAGGCCCGATGGCCCGACTGGTGGATCGTGGGAGACAGCCAATGAACTGTCCGAGCGAGTGTTGCCGGGCAGCAAATCCAAGACAAAGGCCTGCCCTTACGGACGAAGTGTCGGCCTTGCCGATTGATGCCCAAAACGGCACTGTATATTGCTGCACCTACTGTCGCTGTCTGTGGAGCAGATGCGCCGATCATTCTTTCCGGATCTGGTATGATCCTCCCTTAGGGAGTGAATGACAGCTTTGCGCCCCGATTCAGACTTCCGGCGATCGATCAGTGGCCCCCGAAAGCAGACGCTTTTTCTGCGCGCCAAAGCGAATGCAGCCGAATTGCTCTTGGAAAGCCAAAGATGGTAGTCTGCTCAAGGCTCGTTCGGTCAACGCTTTGTCTATTGCTCAGAATGACATGAAGACGTTCACGTTAGCAACGTGGTCCATTCGATCTTCGCCGTCGCGAAACACGGTCTGGTTGAGGTACCCCGGCACCATTTCGATGCCATCGACGAGCGGGACGGAGACACCCACGAAGTTCTGCTAAACGCTAAGTCCGCCGCGCTGGAACTGGGTTTCGTTGAGTTCGATGAATAGTTCGGTGTAGGCGACGACCTTGTTGTTGTCGCTGATCGGTGCGCGCAGCTGTACGAAATTGCGGAAACGCCACGAAACGCCGTCGCCCTCCTCGAAGGTGCGCTGCTCAAGTCGTGCGCGCGAATCCAGCGTCAGACCGCCTCCGGTCTTGATCAGCCGGACGTCGAGTTCCTGGTAAAACCTCTGCTCGTTTATCTCGACCGGGCCAACCGGGTCGGTCAGGATATATGCATAACCGCCACCGACATTGACAGTACCGGCGATCCGATAGCCCACGAACGACCGCAAGAGAAGTTGCCCGAGGCGGTCCGCATTGTTGGTGAAGCGTTCTTAAGCCTCGCCGCGGAGGAACCAGTCACTGTCTCCGCCCAGATCGATCACAACGAAGTGTCCGGTCCAGACATTGAAATCATCTTCGGTCGCCGATGCAGAGGTGGCAGCGAGAAGGCAGGTCGCTGCGATCAAGGCGGCAAGCGAGTAGCGTTTGGATTTCATAGGGCAGCTCTTTTTGGGTGTTTGGATGAGGAACCAGAAAGCGAAGACGGCCGATCGGATGGAAGTCCGTGATCGGCCGTCACGCCAAGGCGGCGCTTCAGAAGCAGTACGTCAAACCGTCACTGATGACCCATGGAT
>JBARZK010000069.1:0-25599 GCA_049649965.1 Erythrobacter sp. | reverse complement strand
CGACTACACGGCGCTGAAGCAGGACATCGCCGACCTGATGACCGACAGCCAGCCGTGGTGGCCGGCGGATTACGGTCACTACGGCCCGTTCTTCATCCGCATGGCCTGGCATGCCGCGGGCACGTATCGCACCGGTGACGGCCGCGGCGGATCGAACAGCGGTCAGCAACGCTTCGCCCCGCTCAATTCCTGGCCCGACAACGGCAACCTCGACAAGGCCCGCCGCCTGCTTTGGCCGATCAAGCAGAAATACGGCAAGAACATCAGCTGGTCCGACCTGTTCATCCTGACCGGCAACGTCGCGATCGAATCGATGGGTGGCCCGGTGTTCGGCTATGGCGGCGGTCGCGCCGACGTGTTCGAGCCGGAAAGCGTCTATTGGGGCACCGAAGAGGAATGGGTGAACGAAGGCGTCGCCACCCGGATCGAGCCCGACGAAGGGCGCGCACTCGAGAACCCGCTCGCCGCGATCCAGATGGGCCTGATCTACGTCAATCCCGAAGGTCCGCAGGGCGATCCTCACAATGCCGAGGGTATGGCGCGCGACATGCGCGAAACCTTCGCCCGCATGGCCATGAACGACGAGGAAACCGTCGCTCTCACCGCCGGCGGCCACGCTTTCGGCAAATGCCACGGCGCCGAACCGAGCGACAGTTTCGGCGGCGCGCCCGAGAGCGAGGACCTGCACCTTATGGGCTTTGGCTGGGTGAACGACGCGGACGAGATCGAGAAAGGTCACATCACGACCTCCGGGATCGAGGGCGCATGGACTCCCAATCCGACGCAATGGGGCAACGACTATTTCCGGCTGCTGTTCAAATACGAATACGAACTGGTGAAGTCGCCCGCCGGTGCTTTCCAGTGGACCCCGATCAACCCCGAGGAAGCCGACATGGCGCCCGATGCGAGAGACCCGAACAAGAAGGTCCCGACCATCATGACCACCGCCGACATGGCGTTGAAGCGCGACCCCGAATACCGCAAGATTTCGGAACGCTTCCTCAACGACCAGGCCGCGCTCGACGACGCTTTTGCGCGCGCATGGTTCAAGCTGTGCCATCGCGACATGGGGCCCAAGATCCGTTACATGGGTCCCGAAGTGCCCGAAGAGGACCTGATCTGGCAGGACCCGGTCCCGGCTGGGACCAAGCCGTCCGACAGCGAGGTTTCCCGGTTCGAGGACGCGATCCTGGGCAGCGGCCTGTCGGTCAGCGAACTGGTAAAGGCGGCGTGGGCCTCAGCCTCGACCTATCGACGCTCCGACCATCGCGGCGGTGCCAACGGGGCGCGCGTCACCCAGGCTCCGCAAAAGGACTGGGCGGTCAACGACCCCGAGGAACTGTCGAAGGTGCTTTCGACCATCGGCGAACATCGCGGTGACCTGTCGATGGCCGATGCCATCGTGCTCGCAGGTTCGGCAGCGGTCGAGAAGGCTGCGAAGGATGCAGGCTTTGCCGTGGACGTGCCCTTCCTCGGCGGGCGCGGCGATTGCAAGGACGAGCACACCGATGCCGAGAGCTTCGAACCGCTCGAGCCATTTGCCGACGGTTTCCGCAACTACCTGAAAACCAAGTCCAACGTGAAGACCGAGGACATGATGATCGACCGCGCGCACCTGCTGGGTCTCTCGATCCCGGAAATGACCGTTCTGGTCGGCGGGATGCGGGCGCTCGGCGCGGTCAGTGAACATGCCGAACACGGATCGCGCATCGGCGTGCTGACCGACCGGGTCGGCAAGCTTACGCCGGACTTCTTCCGCAACCTGCTCGACATGGGCACGAAATGGGAAGTGGTCGATGAGAGCGGGGACGAGGAATTCGTCGGCCGCGATCGCAAGACCGGCGAGGAAAAGTACCGGGCGACCCGTACCGACCTCATCTTCGGTTCCAACTCGCAATTGCGCGCGCAGGCGGAGGTCTATGCCGAAAGCGGGTCGGAAGAGAAGTTCGTCCGCGACTTCATCGCCGCGTGGGTCAAGGTGATGAACGCCGACCGCTTCGACGTGACCTGCGCGAAGTATCACTGAAGCCAACGGGCTCGGCCCTTCGGATCGCAACAGGAAGCCCTCGGTCGCAAGGCCGGGGGCTTTCTTCGCATATGCCCGAACCTGCCTTGCGCTGAAGGTGGCCTATAGCCAGCCAGCCTCTTTCAGGTCGCTCACCATCGCGCGCGACACCGGCGCTTCGAGTCCGCGTGCGAGTACGAGCCGCACATTGCGTCCGTCGCGCTTCACGTCCTCGACCGCGCCACGCGCCACCCACCAGCCGCGATGGACCTGACGGCCCTCGACCTCCGAAAGATGCGCCATCGCATCGCGCAGCCGCATCAGCACCAGTTCCGAGCCGAGCGCGGTGTGCACGCGGACGTAGTGATCCTCCATCTCCAGAGCGAGGACGTCGCTGCCGATCTCGGCAGGAAGCGCGTCCAGCAGCGGGTTCGCCGCTTCGCGCGGCGGTTCGGGCTCGGGAGGCGGATTGGTGGGGGTGGCCGGCGCAAGCCCCTGTTCCCGCTTGCGCTTGCCCAAGGTGTAGAACAGCGCCGTCGTCCCGCCGCCGATCACAAGCACGTAGAAATACTGCATCATCGCCTGTTCGAGGGTCGGCACCGGTATCGGCGCGGGCAGATGCCCGACCACCCAGACCGTCGCGCTCATCGGAACGGTTGCGAGGACCGCTGCAACCACCCACAGCGGCCCTTCCGGCAGGTCGAGTGCGCGTGCGGCCCGATCCACGAAAAAGCCCATGGGCGCATATATGGCATAGCCGATCCAGGCGAAGGCGAGCCAGCTGACGAGCCGGAGCGGCAGCGGATCGGCAAAGGTCCCGAACGGCCCCACCAGCGCCATCAGAATGCCGATCACGGTCATGATCGACAGGTCGATGACGACCCGTCGAAGCGCGCTCCGCCTGTCTGGCGCAGTTGCCCGATCCCTGTCCCGTTCGATGGCGCCGTCTTTCATGTCGGTCCGTTTCGTGCCTGCCCGTTCGCGCTTCGTAAAGTGGCAAGAGCGCAGGCCGCCCGGGTTTTTGCGCCATCTGGCGAAGGCGTCGCCCCCTTTGCGCAAGCGCGATTGCCCGTCGGCGGGCTTGCAGCATGTTCGGTCCATCGAACTCGCGAATGCAAAGGACCAGACGACCATGAGCACCCTGACCGCCCGCCTACCCTTCGCCGCCGGGCCCGCATCGCGGCCTGCCAATCCGTTCGACATCAGCCCGCGCCAGCGCACGCTGATCGCCCTTGTCGGTGGAGCGATGACGCTGGCCGTGCTGGTCGCGCTGGTTCGGGGACTGGGCGGCATCGCCCCCGATCACGCGGCGATGGATCACCTCGCCATTGTCATTCACGTTGCCACCGTCGTTCCCGCGATCCCGCTGGGCGCTTATCTGCTGCTGTCACGCAAGGGGACGAAGGCGCACAAGATGCTGGGCCGGGTGTGGGTCGCGCTGATGGTCGCGACCGCGCTTTCCGCCATCTTCATCAAGGTCGGCGGGAATTACAGCGTCATCCATATCTTCGTCCCGCTGACGCTGATCGCATCGTGGAAGCTGGTCGCGACCGCGCGCCGCGGCGACATGAAGGGGCACCGCAAGGAAATCCTGAGCCTCTATCTCGGCGCGCTGACCATCCCGGGAATCGCCAGCATGGCCATTCCGGGGCGCTTGATGAATGTCTGGCTGCTTGGCTGAAAGCGCGCTCAGCGCGAGCGCTTGAGAACGAGGTAGAGAGCGCCCTCGCCGCCGTGCCGGATATGCGCGCGCCGTATGGCCGCAATCGTATCGGCATGGCGGCTGGCGGCGAGCCAGTCGAGCAGCTTGGCCCGGATCGCGCCGCGCCTTTGCCCGCGATCCGCCGGATCGACCGGACGCTCCCGGCCCGCCACCACCAGCACCAGCCGCGCGCCCATCGCCCGCGCCTGGTCGAGCCCGTCCATCACCCGGTCATAGGCGCCATCCAGCGTATGTCCGTGCAGGTCGAGCGTGTAGTCCGGCGAAACCTCGCCTGCCTTCAACCGGCGGTTCCAGTGCGAATCGAGCTGATTTGCGAAGGCGCGCGGACGGGTTGGAAGGGCTTTGGGGACTTTTGCCGCCACGTCGGGCCGGGGTTTGGGCGACGTGGCGTTCGTCGAGGCCTTCGCTATATGCGCGCCGGACCTCGCAGCCGCCGGTTTGGCGTCTTGCCCCGGTTTGTCCGCCACCGGGTCGGGACGGCTCCTGCCCTCTAGCGGGGTCACGCTCTCGGCCAGGCGCGCCCAGGCGGCCTGTTCACCGGCACTCAGGCCGCGCGGCGGCTTCATCGGTTCGTCAGGCGGGCGATAGCGGTGGGCGGCAGAAGCACGAGGGCCGTCCCCCGGGCGCTCATGCCCCCGGCAATCTCTCGCGCCCGCGCGCCGGCGCCCCAGAAGGTGTCGAAGCGGTTCGCACCCTTGATCGCGCCGCCCGTATCCTGCGCAATCCAGAGCCCGTCGGCCTCGTTGCGATCGAAGTCGAGCCAGACGGGGGCGCCCAGTGGCACGAATGCAGGATCGGCGGCGACACTGACACGTGGGCGAACCGGCACGCCGAGCGATCCGATCGGACCGTCGCCTTCGAGTTCGCGAAAGAAGACCCAGCTCTTGTTGAGTTGCATCAATTCGCGCCCCTCGACCGGGTTTTCGCGGATATAGGCCATGATCCCCTGCATGGATCCGGCATATTGCCCGGGTCCGTCGCCCAGCAGCCCGCGCTCGCGCATCACGCCGCCAATCCCGGTATAGCCGCGCCCGTTCTGCCCGGCATAGCCGATCCGGATCACGTCGCCTTCGGGCGTGAGCAAGCGGCCCGAGCCCTGGATCTGCAGGAAAAAGAACTCGACCGGGTCGGCGGCCCACCCAATGATCGGCGCGCGCCCTTCGAGCGCCCCTGCCTCGATCTCGGCGCGCTCGTAATAGAGAACGAAATTGCCCTCGGCGTCGTAGCGCCCGAGCGGCGGACGACCGGTGCGCTCATCTGCCGGTGTCTCGGCAGGCCACGCGCGCACGAGGTCCGCAGGCATGGCATAGACCGGCACGTCGTATCCGGGACGGCGGGTGCGCGACCCGGCGATCTCGGGCTCGAAATACCCGGTTGCGAATGCGGCGCCGTCGCCAACCCTGACAGCTTCGAATTGCGTGGCGAAAAAGCGCGGCGCGTAGCTCGCCGGCCAGGTTCGGGCGGCGGCGCACGCGGGCTGCCAGTCGGCGGAGCGCGTCAGGCCGCTCTGGTCGTCGCGGCGAAGCAGCTGCGGGCATGATTCGACGAAACTCGCCAATGCGGCGCGGGCTTTATCGGCCGCAAGACCCAGGCTCGCGACGGCGGGACCGCGAATGGCCCCGGCCATTGCGGCGCTTGTGGCGGAAACGGTTGCTGGCGGAGCCGCCGCGGTGGCCGGGCGGCTTTCCGGCACCACCCGTGCGCAGGAGGCGAGAGCGAGAGCGGCGACGGCGATCGTGACGAAGCCGCGAACCCGCGAACCATCGCCACGGGCGCGCTTGTCTTCACGCATGGGCCGGTAATCAGCCTTCGTCGGTTTCGTCGAGGACCCAGTTCGGGTCGCGCGCGCCGACATTGCGGGCGAACGTCCACACGTCGCGGCTTTCGACCGCATCGTCGAGCGATCCTGCAACGACAGTCCCCTCGGCATCGCGCGTGATCGCCGCGATGTCGGCGACGAACAGCACGGAGATGCGGGCAATCCGCTTGTCGAGCGAGGCGGAATGGATGCGGGTTTCCTCGATCCGGATAAGCTTGTTTTCCAAGACGTGGCCGGCGTCCTCGCGCGCGTCGATCGCGGAGGCGAAGCCTTCGTAGACGTCGTCGTCGCACAGTTCGCGCAACGTTTCCCGGTCGCCCTTCCAGAAGGCTTCGAGAATCATTTCGTAGGCGCCCTTCGCCCCTTCCATGAACTGCGAAAGGTCGAAATTGCGATCCGCCTGCGCGATGTCGCGCACGCCGCGCTCGACCGCGGGCATGACCCCTTCGAGTTCGACCGCGCGGGTCGGCGCGTTCTGGGTCGCCTGCGCGTTCTGCTGGGCCTGCCCGGCCTGCGAAGGCGCGGCGCCCGGCGCGTCGAAACGCTGGGGAACCGATTCCTCTTCATGTTCGGCGCGGCGGCCGAGCACCGAATAAAGGCGCAGTCCGAGAAAAGCCGCGACCGCTGCGAGGATGACGATTTCTAGAATCACAATAGTACCCGATTACCCTTTCGACTGCGGCAAACCGCAGCTGTATCACATCCGCTGCGCCGATAACCATAGACAAGTACGAGATACGTACGAAGCGCGCGGCAGATGCGTTCCCTTCCATAAATAGGTAGTCTTTTCAAATCCCCAACACCGGTGCGATCGTGGGTTTCCCGTACGCGGCGCAACGTTTCGGCCGGCGTGCCCGCGGCAAGAGCGCCTTCGCGCGGCGAATACGCTCGCCTGTGCGCATGGGCGTTGCAGCAGCGCCGGGCCGGTGCTAGGCGCGCGGCCGTCATGCGAAGACGCGCGGGGCCCGGGCGAGAATGCGCCGGGTTGCCTGATCTTCCTATCCGAACCCGATCGAAAGACTTGCCCGATGGCCGATGAAAACGACGTTCTCACCAATCTCGACAATCAGGCCAACGGGGCCAATGGCGCCGACAACCAGCCGGCGGCGGGAATCATCACCCAGTACGTGAAGGATCTCTCGGTCGAGAACCCGCAGGCTCCCGAAGTCTTCCAGTGGACCGACCAGCCAAAGGTCGACGTGCAGTTTAATATCGGCGCGCAGGCGCGCGGCGAGCAGGTGAACGAGGTCGAGCTCAAGATCACCATCACCGCTACCGCCGAAAAGGGCACGGCGTATATCGTCGAGCTGTCCTATTGCGGCCTCGTCGGCATTCGCAACATTCCCGAAGAGCAGGCGCACGCCTTCCTCTACGCCGAAGCGCCGCGCATCCTGTTCCCGTTCGCCCGCCGCGTCATCGCCGATGCGGTTCGCGATGCGGGCTTCCCGCCACTGATGGTCGATCCGATCGATTTCAACGGCCTGTACGTTCAGCAATTGCAGGCACGGCGTCAGCAGGAAGAGGGCACGGGTGGCGATAGTCCGGCACCGGCCGGCAACGCCTGACGGGCGCCTGTCCCGCCCGCGCCCGGGTGAGGAACGCGAGAAATGAGCCTGCTTCGCAATGTCGGGACCATCGGGTCGCTGACCATGCTCAGCCGCGTGGCGGGCATGGTGCGCGAGATGATCTTCTCCCGCGTCCTGGGCGCCAACGGCATCACCGATGCGTGGTTTCAGGCGTTCATCATTCCCAACGTCTTCCGCCGCCTGTTCGCAGAAGGGGCGTTTTCCGCCGCGTTCGTGCCGATGTTCTCGAAGCGGCTGCACGGGTCCGAAACGCGCGAAGAGGGGCTTGAAGAGGCCAGAAGCTTCAGCGCCGACGTGCTGAGCGTGTTCCTGCCGGTGCTGATCGCGCTGGTGGCGCTGTTCGAAATCGCCATGCCGGGCGTGATTTGGCTGCTGGCGGACAAGCCGGTCGACCCGGAGACCTATCCGCTGGCGGTCGACTTCGCGCGGATCATGTTCCCCTACATCCTGCTGGTCAGCCTGGTGACGCTGTTTACGGGCATGCTCAATTCGGTGTCGCGCTTTGCGCCCGGGGCGAGCTTCCCCATCATCCTCAACCTCGTCCTTATCGGGGCGCTGCTGGCGGGCGACTGGTTCGCGCAGGCAACCGGGGCGAGCATCGCGGACATCGCCTATGGCGTCGCTTGGGCGGTGACGGGGGCGGGCGTGATGCAACTGGCCTGGCTGTACTACTGGGTCCGGGTCGAAGGCTTCCGGCCCAAGGTCGCATGGCCCCGCATCACGCCGGAGGTGAAGCGGCTTTCGATCATCGCGCTGCCGGCGGCGATCGGGGGTGGGGCGTATCAGATCAACACCCTCGTCCAGCTATACTTCCTCAACCAGCTCGCCGATGGTTCGGTCAGCTACATGAATTACGCCGACCGGCTGAACCAGCTGCCGCTGGGCATTATCGGGATCGCGCTGTCGACCGCGATCCTGCCGACGCTTTCGAGGTTCGTGGGAAGCGACAATCGCGAAGGCGCGGACCGGATTCAGTCCGACGCGATCGAGCTTGCCATGCTGCTGACTATCCCCGCCGCCGTCGCGCTGGCGGTCTGCGCGACGCCCTTCGTCACCGTCATCTTCGGCGGCGGCGAATTCAGCCTTGCCGATGCGACGGCAACGGGCAACGTGCTCGCCGCACTGGTCCTGGGCCTGCCGGCCTACGTGCTGGTCAAGGTGCTGGTCCCCAACTTCTATGCCCGCGCCGACACCCGCACCCCGGTGGTCGCGGCGTTCATCTCGCTCGGCGTGTTCGTGACCGCCTGCATTTTGCTGCTCGAACCCTATGGCGTTGTGGGCGTGGCCTTTGCCAGCGTGATCGGTGCGTGGATCAACGTCGCCTTCCTGCTCGTCGTGCTCGCGCGTCGCGGGTACTACCGCGTTCCCGGCGTCCTGCTGGCGCGGATCGCAAGGCAGGCGGTAGCCGCCGCTGCGATGGGCGCAGCGCTCTGGTTCGCGCGCGGGGAACTGTCCGAATGGTTCGACGATGGCCTGCTCGTCGGCTTCATCGCGGTCGGGGTGCTGGTCGCGGCGGCGGCGCTCGTCTATTTCGGCATCGCCTTCGCCACCGGCGCGATCGACCGCCAGCGCATTGCCACCCTTACGAAGAAGAAAGCGCCGCAATGATGACAGACGCGTCCGCCCCCATGAGAGTCGTCTCGGGCATCCAGCCCACCGGAAAGCCGCACCTTGGCAATTATCTCGGCGCGATCGTGAACTATGTCCGGCTGCAGGACATGGCGCACGAGGCAGGCGGCGAATGCTACATCTTCCTCGCCGATCTCCACGCGATCTCGCAGCCCCATGACCCGGCGGAACTGACCGCCGCAACGCGCGAGATGGTCGCCACCCTCGTCGCCTGCGGGGTCGATCCGGGCAAGACCGTGCTGTTCAACCAGGCGCAGGTCCCCGCCCATGCGGAAATGCAGTGGCTGCTCAACGGCACCGCCCGCATGGGGTGGCTGGGTCGCATGACGCAGTGGAAGGACAAGGCCGGCAAGAACCGCGAGGGGCAGTCGGTCGCGCTGTTCACCTACCCGGTGCTCCAGGCCGCGGACGTGCTGCTCTACCAGGCGACGCACGTGCCGGTGGGCGAGGACCAGAAACAGCACCTCGAACTCGCCCGCGACATCGCGCAGAAGTTCAACAACGATTTCTGCCCCGACGACGCGCCGCTCTTCACCCTGCCCGAACCGTACATCCCGCCCGCCGCCGCACGGATCATGTCGCTGCGCGACGGCACCGCCAAGATGAGCAAGTCGGACCCTTCGGACATGAGCCGCATCAGCCTCACCGACGATGCCGACACGATCATGAAGAAGGTGAAGAAGGCCAAGACCGATCCCGAACCGCTGCCAAGCGACGAAAAGGGTCTCGAAGGGCGTGCGGAAGCGCGGAACCTCGTCACCATCTATGGCGCGCTGACCGGCCAATCGGTCGAGGAGGTGCTGCGCGACCATGGCGGGCAGGGTTTCGGCGCGTTCAAACCCGCTCTGGGCGAGGTCCTGATCGAAGCGCTCGGGCCCATCAACGCCCGGTTTGCCGAACTCTCGCAGGACCGCGAGGCGCTCGACGCAATCCTCGCACGCGGTGCGGCACAGGCGCGCGAACGGGCCCGCGACACGCTCGATACCGCCTACGAGGCGCTTGGACTGGTTCGCGGATGATACGCTGAGACCCGAACAAAGTCGTTCGACGACGTTCAAACACGGTTCAGCCCGTTGTGCTATACCGACTCGCAACAGTGGCGGGTCGCGCCCTGTGCAGGGGACCGACAGGTTTGGCGAGGAAACGATCCTCGAACTGCGGAACCCGGACTGCGCGACCCTGGTTGGGTCGCTGCGAGATCAGGGGCCGGGGTGCGCCGCGAGGGTGCCGCGCTGGCGAGACAGCCGAGGAAGTGACACCATGACTACGACCAAGAATTTCAGAACCGGGTTCGGCGGCCGCGCGTCGCAGCTCGTGCTTGCCGGCGCGATCGCCGTTGGCCTCAGCGCCTGTGCGCCGTCGTTCAAGGCAGACGTTTCGCGCTTCCAGGCGCAGCTTCCCGCCCCGCAGGGCCAGACCTTCGCGGTCGTCGCGGACGATCCCGCCTTGCAGGGCGGTCTCGAATTCGACCTGTATGCCGACGATGTCGCGGCGGAAATGACGCAGCTTGGCTATGCCGAAGCGGCCTCTCCCGAAACCGCCGACCTTATCGTCAGCTTCGATTACGGCGTCGACAACGGTCGCGAGCGCGTGCGGAGCACCGGCGGGTTCGGACCGGCGTTCAGCCCGTGGGGCCGCTTTGGCGGATTCGGGTTTCGCCGCGCTTACGCCTTCGGCTTCTACGATCCGTGGCTCGCCGCGCCGGAAGTGCGCAGCTACACCGTCTATACCAGCGAAGTCGAAATGAAGATCGACAATGCGGCGACGGGCGAACGCCTGTTCGAAGGCGAAGCGCAGGCTGTCTCGCGGTCCAACCGGTTGCAGCGGCTCGTCCCCAACCTCGTCGATGCGATCTTCACCGACTTCCCCGGCAATTCGGGTGAGATCGTGCGCATCACCGTGAAGGACGATGGTCGCAACGAGGTTCGCGAGCTCGACTAGGACAAAATATCGAACCCCCGCGGGAGTGGGATCTCAGAAGGGCGGCGCCATGGGATCGGCGTCGCCCTTTTTCTTTGCGCTGGCGGCGGGCCGAGGGTCTACAGGCCCGCAGCCCCGCCCGTCGAACCGAAGCCGCCGGTTCCCCGGCTCGTCGCGTCCAGTTCCTCGACCTCGTCCCAGTGCGCCTGCACGACGGGTGCGAGGACCAGCTGCGCCACGCGATCGCCGCGCGTTATGGCGAAGTCCGCGGTCCCGTGATTGATAAGCAGGATCTTCAGCTCGCCGCGATAATCGCTGTCGATCGTGCCGGGCGTGTTGGGGACGGTGATGCCGTGCTTGAGCGCGAGGCCCGAGCGCGGACGGACCTGGAATTCGTAACCCTGCGGGATTGCGAGAGCGAGGCCTGTCGCAACGGGGTGCCGCTGTCCGGGCGCGATCGTCACATCTTCTGCGCTCACGACATCCATCCCCGCGGCACCTGACGTCGCGTAGGATGGCAGTGGCAGGTCGCTGCCATGGGCAAGGCGTTTCAGGCGCACGCCGACGCTGTCGTTCACTCCGCCGCCTCGGCCAGCAGGCGCTCTGCCACCCGTTCGACGAGCGCCATCGCGACGTCGCCTTTGGGCATGTCGTCGAGGCTTTCGACGCCATCGATGCTGACGATATGGATCGTGTTGTTGTCGCCGCCCATGACATCGCCCGAGACGTCGTTGGCGACGATCCAGTCGGCGGCCTTGCGCTTGCGCTTCTTTTTCGCGTTCTCGATCACGTTGTCGGTTTCTGCAGCGAACCCGACGACCAGTTCCGGCCGCTTCGAGCCCCCGGCGAGATTGGAGAGGATGTCCGGGTTCTCGGTCAGCATCAGGGCTGGCGGAGCGGAGCCGCGCTTCTTGATCTTTTCCTCGCGATATTCCTTTGGCCGCCAGTCGGCGACGGCGGCGACCATGATCGCGGCGTCGGCCGGCAGGGCGCGTTTAACAGCCGTGGCCATTTCCTCGGCGCTTTCGACATCGATGCGCTCGCAACCCCTGGGCGTCTTGAGCGCGACCGGCCCGGCGACCAACGTAACCTTCGCGCCGAGCGCCGCCGCTGCTGCGGCAATGGCGAAGCCCTGCTTTCCGCTCGACCGGTTGGCGATGTAGCGCACGGGGTCGATCGATTCCCACGTCGGGCCGGCGGTGACCAGCACGTGCCGCCCTTCGAGTGGCTGGTGGCCGGGATCGGCGACGATCGCCCCGGCGACGTCTTCCTCGTCAGCCTCGATCTTCTCGGCCTCCAGCGCAGCGGCTTTCTTCGCCGCCGCCTTGCGCGGCGCGGGCGCGGGCGTTTCCTCGACCTCGGGTTCGGCTTCCTCGTCGTTGGCGGGCGCGTCCGATTCGTCGATCACTTCGGGCGCCGCCTTACGATCGTCGACCTCGTGATTGATGGCGTCGGGGTCGATCGGCGGCGCCGCGCCGGCAGCGCCCTTCTTCGCCAGCAGGGGGCCGCCGAGGTCGGGATTGAACTCGATGTCCTCCTCCTCGAACTCGGCCGCTTCCGCGTCTTCGGGCATCTCGTCGCCTTCGGCGATCTCGTCGCCATCGGGGAGCGCGTCCAGTTCCGCTTCGACATCCTCGGCACTGCGCCGCTCGGTCGATCGCGGGATGATCCGCGACAGCAATCCGCCCAGCCCGGCTGCGGGCTTGGTTTCTTCCTCTGGCTCCAGCGCTTCGATCGTGTCGAGATCGACTTCGGCCGGGGCGTCGTTGGCGGCGACCGGAGGCGCGTCTTCCTCGATCTCGATGCCGAAATGCTCGGCAATCGCCCGCCAGATCGCATGGGGTTCGGGCAGCCGGCCATAGCCGAATTCGCCGCAGGCCATCGATCCTTCGTCGGGATGAAGCACGGTGACCCCGCCGGCGCGCAAGTGCTCGACGTTGCGCTGCGTCGATTCGTGCTCCCACATCTTCACGTTCATCGCCGGGACCGCCATCACCGGCTTGTCGGTCGCGAGAATAAGGGTGGTCGCGAGATCGTCCGCGATGCCGGCCGCCATCTTCGCCATCAGGTCGGCGGTGGCGGGGCATACGACGACGAGATCGGCTTCGCGCGAGAGCTCGATATGGCCCATCTCGACTTCGTCCTTGAGGTCGAACAGGCTGGTATAGACGCGATTTTCACTAAGCGCGGCGAGCGACATCGGCGTGACGAACTGCTGCCCGCCCTTGGTCACGACGCACGTGACCTCGCCGCGCACGTCGCCCGCACCCTTGCGGATCAGGCGCACGAGTTCGCACGCCTTGTAGGCGGCGATGCCTCCGCCGACGACGAGCAGGATTTTAGGGGAAGCCGCGCTCACCGGCGCGCCCCCACGTTCGCAGCGACGAGAGCTGCTTGCGCGCAGCCTTTGGTTCGCATGTTCGCTGTCGTCATTCCTTCTACGCCAATCGGGGTAAAGTCAGCCGGTTAGCCGCGTTCGCCTGCCTTGGACATCTAGACGCGCGAACGCCCCGCGCCAAGTCCACCGCTTCGCTTGCATCAACATGGTTAAGAATGCACTTATGCAAAAGGCGCAAGAAAAGCGCCGGTCATATGAAAACGCGGCGGAACACCACCTTCGCGGGGACGGAGAGATAATCAGGCAATGCTCCTAGTTGTACGCGCGCTTTTGATGCTGGCGGGATTGGTTTTCATCGTGATCGGGGGATCGTTCCTGTTCTATCCGGTCAGCCAGGGCAGCGCCTTCGGCCTCGATGCCGTGGGGGCGCAGGGCCTGTCCAGCCTGCGTGGCGACTTCACCGCCTATTTCTGGGTCACCGGCATCGCGCTGGTGGCGGGAGCATGGCGCAAGAGTGGCGCGGTCCTGCTAGTCCCGATCGCGATCCTTGGCATTACGTTCCTGGTGCGGGCCCTGAGCCTTGCGATCGACGGCTTTTACGAAGGTTGGGCAGTACCGATGGCGGTCGAGGCGGCGACGGTCCTGCTGGCGCTGTACGCTCGCCACCTGTTCGGCTCGGGCACGCGCGGATTGCCATCCGACGCGCCGATTTAAACCTGCACCCTCAGATCAGGCCGAGTGCGCTCGCACCCAGCATCGCCCCGGCGCCGACCAGTCCGGCGATGAGATACCCGAGCCGGGACCCGCCCGTGCGCTCGCGCCTTTGCGTGAGCAGCGGGATTTCGGGCAATGGCGGCGGTTCCGGTGCGCCACCCTTCGGCGGATACTTCTCTTCCAGCCGGCGGATGAGGCCCGGCAGGCGAAACAGCGTTTCCGCATCCTCCTTCAACCGGTCGGCGAGAGCCGCCTCCGGGCCCAGTTCGTCTCGTATCCAGCTGCGCACGTAAGGCGCGGCGGTGTCCCACATGTTGATGTCGGGATTGAGCTGCGTCGCGATCCCTTCGACCATCACCATCGTCTTTTGCAGCAGCAGCAGGTGCGGCTGCGTCTGCATGTCGAAATCGCGGGTGATCGCGAACAGGCCGTCGAGCATCTGCCCGACCGACAGTTCCTTCACCGGCTTGCCCCGCATCGGCTCCCCCACGGCGCGCAGTGCGGTCGCGAATTCGCCGACCGAGTGATAGCTCGGCACGTATTGCGCCTCGAAATGGATTTCCGCGACGCGCTGGTAATTGCCCGTGGTAAGCCCGTAGAGAATTTCCGCGAGCCACTGGCGCGCGCGCCGATCGATCCGGCCCATAATCCCGAAATCGATCGCGACGATGGTGCCGTCGTCGGTCACGAACAGATTGCCCTGGTGCATGTCGGCGTGGAAGAACCCCGAGCTGATCGCTTGGGTCAGGAACGAGATCACCAGCGTTTCGGCAAGCTTTTCGAGGTTGTGCCCGCGCGCGATCAGTTCTTCGCGCCGGGCGATCTTCACCCCGTCGATCCACTCGATGGTGAGGACGCGGCCATTGGTCCGGTCCCAGTCGATATCGGGTATCCGGTAACCCGCGATGCCCGCCATGTCCTCCGCCAGTTCGGAGGCCGAGGCGGCCTCGCGCCGCAGGTCGAGTTCGCTCAAGGTCCAGCGCTTGAAATTGGCGATCGTGAGGCGTGGCCTCAGGCGCAGCGCCTCTCCGCCCATCGCCTCGACATGCGCGGCGGCCCATTCATAGGTCTGAATGTCGCGCGCGAACTTCTCGCGAATGCCCGGCCGCAGCACCTTGATCGCCACGTCGCGTCCGTCGAGCGTGCGCCCGCGATGAACCTGCGCGATGCTGGCCGCGCCGACGGGCACGGGATCGATCTCGGCAAACAGCGTGTCGAGCGGTTGCTCGAAACTCGCCTCGATCGCGGCGCGAATCTTCTCGAACGGGACGGGCGGCAGGTTGTCCTGCAGGCTGAGGAGGTTGTGCGCCGCCTCCTCGCCCACAAGGTCGGGCCGGGTCGCGAGCGACTGGCCGAGCTTGATCGCGGCGGGTCCGATGGCGCGAAAGGCACCGGCGTAATCGCGCGGCCCATTCTTGCTCGTGAGCGTCGCCAAACGCGCGAGGCGGGCCAGGCGGCGGACCTGCAGCGGCGCGTTGGGATCGTCCTCGATCCCCACGAGCGCACGCCGACGCGCCAGCGTGACGCCCCAGCGAGCGAGGCGCGCAATATGCGTGGAAGGACGGGTCACGTGGCTGTTCGCGACATGATCAGATCTTCCAGCCCGAATGGATCGCGACCGCCCCGCCCAGGATCGGTTCGGCGCGCGTGTTGGCGAAGCCGGCGGCGCGGATCATCGCCTCGAACGCGGTCATGTTCGGAAACTCGCGGATCGATTCGACCAGGTAGCGATAGGATTCGGCATCGCCTGCGATCGCTTGCCCCATGCGCGGCAGCAATTGCTCCGAATAGATGTCGTAGATCTCGCGAAAGCCGGACCATTCGGTGGTCGAGAATTCCATGCAGAAGAACCGGCCGCCGGGCTTCAGCACGCGGTGCGCCTCGGCCAGCGCCTTGTCCTTGAAGGTCACGTTGCGGATGCCGAAAACGATCGTGTAGGCATCGAAGGTGTTGGCCGGGAAATCGACCTCCTCGGCGTTCTGGCGGGTGAACACCAGGCTGCCCTCCCCCTCCGCGCCGCCGCGCTCCATGGCGCGCTGCGCTCCGACGTCGAGCATGTCCTGATTGATGTCCGCCACCGTGACGTGCGCACCGCGTGCGGCCATGCGGAACGCGATGTCGCCGGTGCCGCCCGCCATGTCGAGCACCTGCTCACCCTGCTGCGGCTTCACCCGGCGCACGAAGCGGTCCTTCCACCCGCGATGCATGCCGAGCGACATCGCATCGTTCATGATGTCGTACTTGCGCGCCACGCTGGTGAAGACGTCACCCACGCGGCGGGTCTTCTCCTGCGGCGAAACCCGTTCGTAGCCGAAGGAGACGGTGTCGTCGGTCTGTTTGTCCATGCGCGGTCCCCTAAATGCAATTGCCCGGCGCGCCTAGGGTGTTAGGACCGTGCATCCATGCCCGAATTGCCCGAAGTCGAAACAACGGTGCGCGGCCTTGCGCGGTTCCTCGAAGGCACACGGATCGAGAGGGTGTCGCTGAACCGCGCAGATCTGCGCCGTCCGTTCCCTCCCGATCTCGTGCAGGTGATGACCGGGGCGCGGGTGCTGGGCCTCTCGCGGCGGGCGAAATACGGGCTGATCCATCTCGACCGGGCGCACAGCGTCGTCTTCCATCTCGGCATGAGCGGGCGCTGGCGGATCGATCCCGACCAGCCCGATCGCCACGACCACATGGTCATCGAGACGAAAGGCAACCGCTTCGCCCTGTGCGATCCGCGCCGGTTCGGATCGGTCGACCTGGTGGCGAGCGAGGCGCTGGATGCCTGGCCGCCCTTCGCCGCGCTCGGTCCCGAGCCGCTCGGCCCCGGCCTGACCGCCGGGTATCTGCGCATGGCGTTCGCGAACAAGGCACAGCCGATCAAGCAGGCGCTGCTCGACCAGCGAATCGTCGCGGGACTGGGCAACATATACGTATGCGAAGCGCTGTGGCGGGCGCGCATCCATCCGCGCAAGGCGGCGGGCAAGGTGTCGAAGCCGCAACTCGGCCGCCTCGTCCCCGCAATCCGCGATGTGCTGGAGGCGTCGATACGCGACGGCGGATCGACACTGCGCGACTATGCCGCGCCCGACGGCGAACTGGGCTATTTCGCGTCGTCCTTCGACGTTTACGGGCGCACCGGCGAACCGTGCCACCGCGAGGATGGCGGAATGGTGCGCCGGATCGCACAGGGCGGTCGCAGCACGTGGTATTGTGCGAAGTGCCAGCGCTGAGCGATGTGGAAGGTCGCGCGCCTCGATCCGGGCAAGAATCTTGACGATTCGGCCAGCCCACCCTATGTCGCGCGCTTTCCGGCAGCCTGAGGGTTCCCTTCCGGTGCCGATCCATTTCGACCAAACCCGGAATTAGTCGGTCGCCTTGTGGCGGCCCGCCAGCAACGCGAGACAGACAACAGACATGGCCAATTCGCCGCAAGCCCGCAAGCGCATCCGTCGCAACAACACCCGTGCCGAGATCAACGGCGCCCGCATGAGCCGTATCCGCAGCCACGTGAAGCGGGTCGAGGCAGCGGTCGAAGCCGGCGACAAGGATGCCGCACAGGCCGCGCTGAAAGAGGCGCAGCCTGAAATGCAGCGCGGCGTTGCGCGGGGCGTGATGCACAAGAACACGGTTGCGCGGAAGATGTCGCGGCTGAGCAAGCGGGTCGCCGCTCTCTAAGGCGATCGCCCGAGGCCTACGATCCGAATCGGTTTCGGTTCGCATACGAGTTTCTTGCAGGCTGAATAGGGTCCCGATCGACCCCGAAACACCAAAGGGCCGTGCCGGCGTGGCACGGCCCTTTTCGTTTGTGACAGGACGGTATTCGACAGCCGCGATGGAAGCCGAGGAAACCCCGCGATTCGCAATACCACGTATGCGATTATCCTTGTAAATCAATTGCTTGAACGACAGTCTGCGGGGTGGCGGGGTGTCAACATGAATATTTAAGATTTATTGCATTCGCCCGACTTGCCTTGCAGCCCGAAGCGTCCTTAAGTCGCATCTCACCCGGGCGGGGACGACCGGGTTCACAAAGTCGGGTCACTTGGGTCGAGTCGTTGGAACGACCATCCGTGGAGGCATTGCGCTTCCGCCAGCGGAGAGGTTGTATCCGTAGCAAATCATCGGAGGAACCGCGGGAAAAACGCGTTTCTTGCGGCGGGGAAGTAGTGGGGAATGTGATGGTGCGTAGGAACGACAAACTGCACGCGGCGACCCGTCGCTCGGATGAGGATTTGATGGAAGACGCCGAAGCGGTAAATCTCGCGGCCGACTGGGCCGATATCAGCACCGGTCTTCGCAAGGATCTCGGCCACCAGTTGCACAGTCAGTGGATCAAGCCGATCCAGGTCGGCAAGATCGACAAGGATACCGGCACGCTCGACCTCTTCCTGCCCACCGAATTTTCCGCCAACTGGGTGAAGGACCGGTTTCACGACCGGCTCCAGCTCGCATGGAAGATCGCGCGCAGCGAAGTGCGCCAGGTCAATGTCCAGGTCCATCCCGGCCGCCGCCAGCTGCCCGAATTGCGGCTCGACGATTCGCGCCGCCCCGCCAATGACGGCGCCAGCGCCATTGCAGTGGCAGCCGGTACGGTAGGGGACAGCGGCTTTGCGAGTTCCGTGGGGCTCGACCCTTCGCTCACGTTCGCCGCGTTCGTGACAGGCGAGGCCAATGTACTGGCCTGCAACGCCGCGCAACGCATGGCGGCAAGCGAGGCACCGCAATTCTCGCCGCTCTATCTCAAGGCCGCGACCGGCCAGGGAAAGACGCACCTGATGCACGCCATCGGCCACGCCTTCCTTCAGGCGCACCCGCGGGCGCGGATCTTCTACTGCTCTGCCGAGCGGTTCATGGTCGAGTTCGTGCAGGCGCTCAAAGCCAGCCAGATGATCGAGTTCAAGGCGCGCCTGCGCAGTTTCGACCTGCTGCTGGTGGACGACATCCAGTTCATCATCGGCAAGGCTTCGGCGCAGGAAGAGCTGCTCTACACGATCGACGCGCTGCTGGCCGAGGGCAAGCGGCTGGTGTTCGCCGCCGACCGCGCCCCTCAGGCGCTGGACGGGGTCGAACCCCGGCTGCTCAGCCGCCTGTCGATGGGTCTCGTCGCCGATATCCAGCCCGCCGATATCGAGCTGCGGCGCAATATCCTGCATTCCAAGCTGTCGCGCTTCGCGCCGCTGCAGGTGCCCGAGGACGTGATCGATTTCCTGGCGCGCACCATCACCCGCAACGTCCGCGAACTGGTCGGCGGCCTCAACAAGCTGATCGCCTATGCCCAGCTGACGGGACAGGAAGTCTCACTCAACCTTGCCGAAGAGCAGCTGACCGACATCCTTTCAGCCAATCGTCGGCGGATCACGATCGACGAGATACAGCGCACCGTGTGCCAGTTCTACCGCGTCGATCGCAGCGAAATGAGTTCGAAGCGTCGGGCGCGCGCGGTGGTTCGCCCGCGCCAGGTCGCGATGTATCTCTCCAAGGTACTGACCCCTCGAAGCTACCCGGAAATCGGGCGCAAGTTCGGCGGCCGCGATCATTCGACGGTCATTCACGCGGTGCGGCTGATCGAGGACCTGCGCCAGCGGGATGCCGACATGGACGGCGACGTGCGCAGCCTGCTGCGCCAGCTGGAGAGCTGAAACGCCCCTCCCGACCGGGTGCATAAAGGGCACACAAAGGGTCTGAACGGGTCCGGGCATGGTCTGGGGACCGCCGGTCGGCGCCTCGGCCGGGGCGAACCTGTCCGTTGTGCACAGACCTGTCGACAGGTGGTGGACATCCTGTCAGGAAAAAGCGCCATGCCTACCGCCCCGCTCCCACCAGCCGAGATCGATTTGCCTGGCACGTTCGGCGCGGCGATGCTCCGCGGCCTTGCGTCGCGCTGCCCGAGATGCGGGGTCGCGCCGCTCTTCGCGAGGTGGCTGAAGCCGGTCGATCGCTGCGACCATTGCCGGCAGGACTGGTCAGTCCAGCAGGCCGACGACTTTCCCGCCTATGTCGGGATCTTCGTCGTCGGACACTTGCTGGCGCCGGTAGTCATCGCGATGATCGGGACCTTCGGCATGTCGCCATGGCTTACGCTCGCGATCATCCTGCCGCTCGCCATAATTATGCTGATCGCGCAATTGCAGCCGTCCAAGGGCGCGGTGATTGCGATGCTGTGGTGGCTGGGTGTCGGCGCGTTTCGCAAGGAGCGTCGGGCGGAAAGCGCCCCCGGCCAAGCCGATAGCGACGCAAGGCCATGAACCTTTCGCCCGCCAGGCTCGATCGCTTCGCCCGTCATATCGTCCTGCCCGAGATCGGCGGCGCGGGGCAGGTCACGCTTGCCCGAAAGCATGTCGCGCTGGTCGGGATCGGCGGGATCGGCAGCCCGGTGCTGCAATATCTGGCCGCCGCAGGCATCGGGCAGTTCACCCTGATCGATGACGACACCGTCGATGTCAGCAATCTCCAGCGCCAGACGATCTTCACCGGCCGCGATATCGGCCATGGCAAGGCGACGAGCGCGCGTCGCTGGCTCGCCAATTTCGACGATGCGCTGGAAGTCACGCTGAGTGACCGGCGGATCGAGGCCGGCAATGCGCAGGCCGCGATTGCGGGCGCGGACCTGGTGCTCGACGGAACCGACAATTTCGCAACGCGCCTTGCAGTGTCCGACGCCTGCGTGGCGCAAGGCATACCGCTGCTATCCGCCGCAATCGGTCGATTCCAGGGCCAAGTGGGCGCGTTCGCAGGGCACCTTCCCGACCAGCCGTGCTATCGCTGTTTCGTCGGCGATGCCTTCGATGCCGAGGATTGCGACACTTGCGCCGAAGATGGCGTGCTGGGCGCAATGGCGGGCTGGGTCGGCAGCCTTGCCGCGATGCAGGCGGTGCGCGTGCTTCTGGCCGGCGCGGCAACCTTCGGCGATCCGCAATGGGGGCGGCTGCACCTGATGGACGGGCTGAAACCGGGCATGCGAACCCTGACGATCGCGAAGGATCCGGCCTGCAGCGGCTGCGGCGCAACCGCCTGACGCTACGGAACACTTATGGCAGGCCTTCGTTTCTATGGGTTCAACGAAAGGCCCGCCCCCATGGATTTCACCTATATTCCGATGATCCTTGCGCTCGTGACGCTTGGCGCCGTTCTCATCTTCGGCATCAGCCGCTATCTCAAGATGAAGAAGGAACTGCCCGACGATCACGAGGTCCGACCCGAGGACAAGATCGCGCACAAGCAGTCGACGTCGAACCACGAACCCACGCCGCAAAGCTCGAAACCCCACGGCACCCCGCCGCGCCCCTAAGCAGGCCGCGAAGAGGGACTAGCGCGCCAGCACCTCGTCCACCCAGCCCGGCACCAGCGTGCCGGCTGGGCCGTTGCGTGATTCGTCGAACCAGTGCGACCCTTCGCTCGGCTCGAGATTGAGTTCGAGCGTCCGCGCGCCGGCAGCCTTGGCCTCCTGCACGAAGCCCGCGGCCGGATAGACCGCGCCGCTCGTGCCGATGCTGACGAACAGGTCGGCGCGGCCCAGTGCCTCGTAGATGCGTTCCATCTGGTAGGGCATTTCACCGAACCACACGACATCGGGACGCAGCGAACGCGCCTCGCAAGCGGGACAGGGCGGACGATCGGACAGCGGCGCCTCGATCGTCGATCGCTTTCCACAGGATGCGCACAGGGCTGTCCCCAGTTCGCCATGCATGTGGACGACATTGCTGGCGCCGCCGCGTTCGTGGAGGTTGTCGACGTTCTGCGTCACCAGCAGCAATTCGCCGGGAAACTCGCGCTCCAGCCGGCCCAGCGCATGGTGCGCGGCATTGGGTTCGACATTCGCCAGTGCCGCCCGCCGCATGTCGTAGAAGCCGAGCACGAGATCGGGATCGCGCGCGAAGCCCTCGGGGGTTGCGACATCCTCGACCCGGTGCCGTTCCCACAATCCGCCCGCATCGCGAAAGGTATCGATCCCGCTTTCGGCGGAGATGCCCGCGCCCGTCAGGATCACGATGCTGTGCGGATCGTCGCTCATGTTCTCTCCGTTCGCCCCGAACTTGTCCAAGCGGCCTACTTGATCCAAGAGCGTCGCGAAAGGACCGGGACGGTCCTTCGGCAGGCTCGGGACGAACGGGGGTAGGCGTGGCGAGGATAGGCATCATCGGCAGCGAAGGGCGCATGGGCCAGGCCATCGCGTCGGTCCTCGCAGCAGGCGAGCACGAGCTTGCGGGCGGCGTGGACCGCGACGAAGAAGTATCCCCGCTCGCCGAAAGCTGCGACGTGCTGGTCGACTTTTCCGCTCCGCATGCGCTGCTCGGCAACCTTCAGGCGGCGCGGGCTGCGGACATTCCGATCCTGATCGGCACCACCGGGCTTGGCGATGCGCATCATGGCGAGATCGACGCCGCGGCGAAGGCCATACCGGTGCTCCAGACCGGCAACACCTCGCTTGGCGTCACGCTGCTCGCCCACCTCGTGCACGAAGCGGCCGCGCGGCTGGGCGCGGACTGGGATATCGAGGTGCTGGAAATGCACCACCGGATGAAGGTCGACGCGCCATCGGGCACGGCCGAACTACTGGGCGAAGCGGCTGCGCGGGCGCGCGGGATCGATCTGTCCGACAATCGCGAAAGCGGACGCGACGGCCATACCGGCGCGCGGGGCCAGAGCGCGATCGGCTTTGCCGCTCTTCGCGGAGGGACGGTTGCGGGCGAGCATTCGGTGATCTTCGCAGGCGAACACGAGCGCCTCGTCCTGTCCCACACCGCGGAGGACCGCACCATCTTCGCCACCGGCGCAGTGCGCGCCGCGGCATGGCTGATCGGACGCGAGCCGGGGCGCTATGCGATGACGGACGTGCTGGGGATCGCCTGATCCGGTCCGTTCCGCCATGACCAAGGACCAGATCTTCGAATTCTTCCGCCGACTTGCCGAGGACAATCCCGAGCCCGAGACAGAGCTCGAATACGGCAACGCCTACCAGCTCGTCGTCGCGGTGGCGCTGTCGGCGCAAGCGACGGACGTGGGCGTCAACAAGGCGACGCGTTCGCTGTTCGCCAGGGTCGAAACCCCGCAGCAGATGCTGGACCTCGGCCACGACGCGCTGGTCGAACACATCAAGACGATCGGCCTGTTCAATTCCAAGGCGAAGAACGTGATGGCGCTCTCGCAGCTGCTGGTGGACGAATATGGCGGCGCGGTGCCGGACACGCGCGACGACCTCGTCCGCCTGCCCGGGGTCGGGCGAAAGACGGCGAACGTGGTGCTAAATTGCTGGTTCCGGCAGGAGACCTTCGCGGTCGACACCCACATCCTGCGCGTCGGCAACCGGACGGGCCTTGCCAAGGGCAAGACACCCGAAGCGGTCGAGGCAAAGTTGGAAAAGCGCGTTCCCAACCCCTTTCGCCTCGACGCGCATCACTGGCTGATCCTGCACGGCCGCTACGTCTGCAAGGCGCGCACGCCAGAGTGCTGGCGGTGTCCGGTGGTGGATTTGTGCAGCTACCGGAAAAAGGTGCTGGAAAAGCCGAAGGGGCGGTGATCAGTCGCTGTCACATGCGGTGCAGATGGGGAAGGCTCTCATCCAATCCCCCTCGCCGCTGCCGAACGGATTGTGGCAAATGATACATTCCGCGAGAGGCTCCCCCGAGCAGGCGATTTCTCCGCCTCGCGTTCGCGCTTTGCGCGATGCCATTCCGCTCGTTCGTTTTCGGTGAACGCCATCGTCATTCCTTTCAAGGAATGTCACTAGCGACAAGCGGCAAACAAATTCTCACCACTACGTCGAACTCTCAAACATCGTCCGCGCTCGCCAGCTCGCCCTTGTCGATCTCGCCCAGCATGCTCGCGGTGGCGACCGTGACGGTCGCATCGCCGGTGACGTTGGTGGCGGTGCGCATCATGTCCATGATCCGGTCCACGCCCGCCACGAACGCGATGGTCTCCAGCGGCACGCCGACCGCGCTGAACACGGCGCCCATCATCACCAGCCCGCCGCCCGGTATCCCCGCCGCGCCGATCGAGCCGACCGTCGCCAGCAGCGCGATCACGAAATAGTCGCTCCACGACAGGTCCACGCCGAACAGCTGCGCCCCGAACAGCGTGACGAGGCCGAGATACATCGCGGTTCCGTCCATGTTGATGGTCGATCCCAGCGACACGACGAAGCTCGACGTCGGCTTGCTGACGCCAAGATTGCGCTGGGTGCAGCGCAGGGTCACGGGCAGGGTCGCAGAGGAACTCGCGGTGGAATAGGCGACGGCGATCGCATCGATCATGCCCCGGAAAAAGCCCATGACCTGCACCCGCGCGACGAAGGCGAGGATCGCGGAATACATGACCACGATCAGCAACAGGCAGCCGAGGTAATTCAGCGCCACCAACTGCGCCAGCGCCGCCACCGCGTCGAGCCCCAGCGTGCCGACCACCCATGCAATCAGCGCGAAGACGCCGAACGGTGTCAGCTCCATGACGATGATCGTGATCTTCTGGAAGATCAACGCGCCCGAATCGAACGCGCGCGCGATCGCGGCCGCGCCGCCCTTCCCGGTGCCTTCGCTGCTTTCCTCCTCGCGCTTGGCCAGCAGGATGCCGATCCCGACGAGCAGCGAGAAGACGATCAGCGGCAGGACCTGCACGTTCGCCATCACGCCGACGGGGCTGACCGGGATCATCGAACGGACCATCTCGCGCCAGTCGAACGGCGATGGCTCCGGCGTCGCACCCATTTCCAGCATCGAGGTATCGACGCCGACCCCGGGTTCGAGCCAGGTGCCGAGCGTAAGGCCGAGGATTACCGCGACCTGTCCGGTCAACACGAACATCAGGATCGCGCGCCAGCCCACGCTGCCGAGCCGCCCGAGATTGCCGATCGCCGCGACGCCCGAAACCACGCTGAAGAAGATCAGCGGGACGATCAGCATCTTGATGAAGTCGATGAAGACATCGCCGACGATCTTGATGCTTTCGGCCCCCGGTCCCCAGATGTAGCCGGTGATCGCGCCGAGGATCAGCGCGGCGATGACGCGCTGCCACAGCGGGATCGCGAACCAGCCGGCAAGTGCGCCCTTCCCCGATCCGCTACCCTTCGTTCCCGCAGCCCTGCCCGGCTCCGCGCTGTTGCCTGTTTCGCTCATTGTTCGATCCCCGAAAGCACCGTGCGGGCGATCCGCGCGTAGATCCGCGCCAGAACGTCCAGATCGGCCACCGCGACCGCTTCATCGCGCTTATGCATCGTCGCGTTGCACAGGCCAAATTCGATGACCGGGCAGACGGAACGCAGGAAGCGCGCATCCGACGTGCCGCCGCTGGTCGATTGTTCGGGCCGCGCGCCGGTTTCGGCCTCGATCGCGGCGGCGACGGCGTTGGAGAACGCGCCCGGCTGCGTCAGGAACGGCTCGCCCGAGATGATCGGCAGCGCGCTCCCCCCGTGCTTTTCCGCGATCGCGCCGACCCGTTCGGACAGGCTCGCGCCCGAATGCAGATCGTTGAAGCGGATCGAGATGCGCGCCTTTGCCTGCGCCGGGATGACGTTGTGTGCGCGGTTGCCGACCTCGATATCGGTGATCTCGAGATTGGAGGCCTGGAACCACTCGGTCCCTGTATCGAGCGTCAGCGCGTCGAGCTCGGCCAGCATCGCCACCAGTTTGGGGATCGGATTGTCGGCGAGGTGGGGATAGGCGACGTGGCCTTGCTGGCCTTCGACGGTCAGCCAGATGTTCACCGAACCGCGCCGCCCGATCTTCATCATGTCGCCCAGCCGGTCGACGCTGGTGGGTTCACCGACGAGGCACAGGTCCGGTTTCTCGCCATGCTCCTCCATCCAGTCGATCAACGCCCGGGTGCCGTGGAGCGCGGGCCCTTCCTCGTCGCCGGTGACGATGAAGCTGATCGTCCCCGCGT
>JBARZK010000068.1:0-1734 GCA_049649965.1 Erythrobacter sp. | reverse complement strand
TGGTGCCGGACTGTGTCACCCCTATTCCTTCGCCGCTTCCTGCACGGTGCTGGCGAATTCCTCGAAATCGCGTGCCTCGGAAAAGTCGCGATAGACGGATGCGAAGCGGATATAGGCGACGCTGTCGATCTGCTTGAGGCCGTCCATCACCATCTCCCCGATCCGGGCGGAGGGGATCTCCGCCTCGCCCGCGGTTTCGACCTGACGCTGGATGCCGGAAATGAGCCGATCGATCCGTTCGGGGGAAACGCCGCGTTTGCGACAGGCAAGCGCGATGGAGCGCTCGAGCTTCATCCGGTCGAATGCCTCGCGCCGGGTTTCCGGCCCATCGGGACCGGCCTTGACCACGGTCACTTCGCGCAGCTGTACGCGTTCGAACGTGGTGAACCGGGCGCCGCACGAACCGCACTGCCGACGGCGCCTGATAGCGGTCGAATCCTCGGTGGGACGCGAGTCCTTCACCTGCGTATCGTCATTGGCGCAGAACGGGCAACGCATGGGCTAGCGGGGGGTCCGAACGGGGGCTGAGGGTTACAGGCCGGGATACACCGGGAAGTCACGGCACAGTTCGCGGACCTTGGCGCGGACCTGTTCCTCCGCCTGTGGGTCGCCGTCCTCCCCATGGGTCGAAAGTCCCTCGACCACCTGCGCGATCAATTGCCCGATCGTGCGGAATTCGGTCGGACCGAAGCCGCGCGTCGTTCCTGCCGGCGTGCCGAGGCGGATCCCGCTGGTGACGAAGGGCGATCGGGTGTCGAACGGGATGCCGTTCTTGTTGCAGGTGAGCCAGGCGCGATCGAGGCCCTTTTCGGCAGCCTTGCCGGTCACGTCCTTCGCCGTCAGGGCAACGAGCATCGAATGGTTGTCCGTGCCGCCCGATACGATGCGCAGGCCGTTCTCTTCGAGGCTCGCGGCGAGCGCGCGCGCATTCTCGACGATGCGGTGTGCGTAGGTCTTGAACTCCGGGCGCAGCGCCTCGCGGAACGCGACCGCCTTGGCCGCGATGACGTGCATCAGCGGGCCGCCCTGCAGGCCGGGAAACACCGCCATGTTGAGCGGCTTCGTGTATTTCTCGTCGTTCCACAGGATGATGCCCGAGCGCGGGCCGCGCAGGCTCTTGTGCGTGGTGGAGGTGACGATGTCGCAGTGGGGGAAAGGGGAGGGGTGTGCCCCGCCTGCGACGAGGCCGGAGATGTGGCTCATGTCGCACAGCAGCACGGCGCCGACCTCGTCCGCGATCCTGCGGAAGGCGGCGAAGTCCCAGACCCGCGAATAGGCGGTCCCGCCGCAGATGATCAGCTTGGGCTTGTGCTCGCGCGCCGTGGCGGCGACCGCGTCCATGTCGATCAGCTCGTCGCCCTCGGTCACGCCGTAGCTGACCGGGTTGAACCACTTGCCCGACATGTTGACCGGTGAGCCATGGGTCAGGTGTCCGCCCGAATTGAGGTCGAGCCCCATGAAGGTGTCGCCCGGCTCCAGCAGGGCGAGGAAGACAGCCTGATTCATCTGGCTGCCGCTGTTGGGCTGGACGTTGGCGTATTCGCAGCCGAACAGCCGTTTCGCCCGGTCGATCGCGAGCCGTTCGATCACGTCGGCATAGTCGCAGCCGCCGTAATAGCGCTTGCCCGGATAGCCCTCGGCATACTTGTTGGTGAACACGCTTCCTGTCGCCTCCAGCACGGCGCGACTGGCGATGTTCTCGCTCGCGATCAGTTCGATCTTGTCGCGCTGGCG
>JBARZK010000067.1:0-15416 GCA_049649965.1 Erythrobacter sp. | reverse complement strand
TTCCACGCCCCCTGCCCCTTGCGATTGATCGGTTCGCGAACCTGCTCGCTAGATGCTGTCCGAACCGCGCGGTTCGTCTTGTGAAAGCCAAGGCATGCCTCTTCGAACGGAAGCCCGAGATAATCGAGCATGCGGCGCGTTTGCTCTTCAAGATCGTCGAGCACATCCTCGTGCTGCACGCGCAGGACCTTGCCGGGTAGAACAGCGTCCCAATGATTCATCAGTTGCACGTAATCGGCGTAATAGCGGCCGATCTCGGTAAGGCCGTAGGTGAATTCCTGCCCCTCGGCGAACAGCTGCTTAAAGCCTGAAAAGCAGCAATCCATCGGCGCGCGGCGGGCATCGATGATCTTCGCATTCGGGAGGATGAGATGGATCAGGCCGATATGGCGAAAATTGTTCGGCATCTTGTCGATGAAGAACGGCGCCCGCCCGCGATGAATTTGCGTATCCCTGATGAAATTCTCTCCGAACTTCTCCAATTGCTCGGATGAAAGATCGTGCAGCCCGCTGGGATACCGGGGCTCTCCGGCTTTGCGACCGCGCAATTTATGCGCCTGCGCAAGTATGTTAGGCAGTTCGAGTGTCCCATCGATCTGCGAATGGCTGGCGAGGATCTGTTCGAGCAGGGTCGATCCTGCACGCGGCAGGCCGAGGATGAAGATCGGATCTGGCGCAGGATGGCCCGATCCCGCATGGCGCTCGAACAGCTCGGGGGTGCAATATTCCCGCTGGCGGCCAAGCTCTGCACTCATTGTATCCGCACTGTACCGTACCTGTGCCCCTTTGAGCGCGTTCCCCTCATCGTATCGGGCAAAGCTTTCGGCATATTCGCCTTCGTCCTCCAGCGCTTTTGCAAGGGCGAAATTAAGATGGACGCGGTCCATGAAGGCAAGATCGGCCCGTGCGGCCTGGTCACGCAGAGCCACGATCTCGGTCTCATCGAAACGATAGGTCTTCAGATTGGCCAGCGCGTACCACGCATCGCCGTGGTCGGGCTTAGCCGCGATCGCCTTTCGGTAGCTTTCCTCGGCCTCCTGCCGCTCGCCCTTGGTCTTGAGCGCATGCCCCTTGCTGGTCAGGCTCGCCGGATCGCGCGGAAGCCGCTCCAGAACCGCGTCGAACATCTCAAGGCCACGATCGTAATCGCCGGTCTGTATCAGTTCGATCGCAAGGCGGGACTGGAAGATTGGGCTGTCGGGATCGCGAGCATGCAACTGCTCCGCCTGTTCGAGGGCGCCCGCGAATTTCTGCCGACGTCGCAAGGCATCGATGTAGTCGAGCCGCAGCTGGATATCGTCTGGCTCGAAAGCGACCGCGCTTTCTAGCAAGAACTCGGCGTCATCGAGAATGCCAAGCTCGATTCCGATCCTTGCGAGCAGTCTCATCCCCTCGACATCGCGAGGATTGGCGCGAAGATAATGGCGACAAATCTCCTCAGCGCGCGCGAGCCGACCCTCGGCGAGGTGGTTCGTCACCGCAACCAGTTCGCGCGATAGCTTCGTCAGTCGTTCATGGTGGCGCCTAGCTGTGCGCGCCTCGGCAGAGCGGCCCTCTTTTTCGAGCAGGCGGGCCTGCTCGCGCCAGCTTGCTTCGAGTGCAGGATTAAAGCGCGTAGCTCGCATGAATGATGAGAGGGCAGCGCGTTCACCCCCCCTCGCGAGCGCGAGGTGACCCTGTTCCTGCCATGCCCGGCCATATTCCGGCATGGCGCCATGCAGATCTGCAAGGTGCCGCTCCGCTTCGTCGAACCGCTTGGCATAGCGCGCCGCGACGGCAGCAAGGTACAGCGCTTCGCCATCCTCGGCGTTTTGACCAAACAGCTCCTTCGCCCGCTCGAGCGCAGTCTCGAACCGGCCGGCCCGAAGCGCCCGGCGAGCATCTTTCAGTTTTTCGTCGCGATCGACCATCGCATCCGACCTAGACGTCAAAACGGCGGAGGTGAACCATGTCACCCCCGCCGTGTTGCGACGTATCAAGAACGATTAATAGTCGTAGCTGACCCGCATCCCGACCGTCAGCGGACGGTTGGTCACGATCCGCTCCCGATCGTTCACGAAATTGCCCGAAATCTCGGCGCGCTCGTCGAACAGGTTCTCACCGAACACCTCGAAGGACCATTCGTCCCGCTCCACACCTACGGCCAGGTCGGCGACCGTATAGCTGTCGAGCTTGAGCTTGTTGATCTCGATGATGTCCGTGAACTTCGACGCTGAATGGGTCACCTGCGGCTGAACGTAGGCCTGCAACGTCGTGCTGAGGTCGAACTCGTAGCGAACCCGTAGGTTGCCCTGGAACGAAGGCGCGAACGCAAGGTCGGATCCTTCGACGACGTCCTGCGTCGGGATCAGCACCTCGGTGACCTCGGTGTCGAGGATCGAGAACGCCCCTGCGACCGTCAGACCCGGGAGAGCATACGGCGCAATGGTGAAATCGGCTTCGAGACCGTAAATCTCCGCGTCCGCGGCGTTCGCCGAGAAAAACAGGTTCGTGATCGACGGATCGAAGATCGTGGTCTGCAGGTTCGAGATATCGACGTAGAAGGCGCTACCGTTGAAGCGGAATTGCCCATCGATCAGGTCCAGCTTCCAGCCCAGTTCGTAATTGTTCACCTCGTCGGTTTCCAGTTCGAACGGCACGGTGAAGTTGTTCGGACCGGGAGCACCACCAGGGCGGTTGAGCAGACCGGGACGGAAACCTTCCGAATAAGTCGCGTAGATCAGCGTATCGGGCGTGGGAGTCAGCGTGACGGTGCCCTTCAGGATCGTCCCGCTGGCCGCTGCCACGTCGGGCGCGCGGACCGAGTTGAATACCCGCACGGCCTGGGATTCCGAAAGGCCCGCGTCCTGAATGTCCTCCAGCGTGTCGTCCAGCGTGAAGGTCTGACGCAGATCATCGGTGCACGACAGGTTGAAGAAGAAACTGCCATCGCCGTCATAGAGGTCGGAGATGTTCGTGCCGAACGCATTCTCGTCCACGCCGCTGGTGTTGCAGAAGGTCGCATTCGCGCCGCCTTCGATATCCACCTCGATATCGTAGTAGCGCGCCCCCAGCGTGACTGCGAGCAGGTCGGGCACGACGTCGATCGTCGCTTCGCCGAACAGACCGAACTGCTCGTCCGTGCGGCGAATGTCGTTGCGGAAGATCGTGGCACGCGGGAACGGGCCGTCATCGGTGTTGAAGGCGTCGGGGAACGGGAAGTTCGGCGCGAAGCCGCCAAACGGCGCGGCATCGATATTGCCGGGATAGTTGAAGTCGTTCCGCTCCTTCAGCTCAAGGTCCGAGTAGAACCCGCCGGCGGTGACCTTCACCAGCCAGTCCTCGGGCGTGCTGAACCGCAGTTCCTGCGTGAAGACCTGCGTTTCGCTGTCCGAAGTGACGTAGAGGTTCGGTTCCTGGCAGGTGCCGCTCGGGCCATCGTCGCCGGGATAGCTGACCGATCCGTCGCAGATGTAGTACGGCAGGTACTGACCCACGAACAGGTAGTCGGTGTAGTCGACTCGCTGGTCCGTCCGGCGATCGGTATAGGCGCCCGTGTAGACCACATCGAGCATCGCCAGACGACCTTCGACGGTCCAGCTGGTGTTCGAGAAGTCGTCTTCGAGGCGATCCTCTTCGAAACGCTGGATCTCGAGATCGTCCAGACCGTCGAGTTCCGGATCGGCGAAGAACACGCCGTCGGTTTCCAGGCTCTGGCGGGTATGCGCGACGGTTACCGTCCAGTCCGGCGTGACATCCCAGAGCGCCGAAACGCGGAAACCGGTGTACTGGGTGTCGTTGAAATCTTCCTCGACCAGCCCCGAATTATCGGCCTGCAGAAAGGTCACGTTGTCGTTGTTGACCGGATTGTCGTCGAAATCGGTTTCAGGGTCGTCGCTCGACTGGAAGCCTGCTCGCTGCGGGCTGACCGGGACGCCATTGGCGCGAACGGTGCCGGCCGGGCGGAAACGCGCGCTTTCGGTGAGGTCGCGAAAGCCCTGGACGTTGTCGATATATCCGCCCTGGTCGTCGAGATAGACGACACCGCGCAAACCGAACGTGTCGGTCACGGGTACGTTTACCATCGCTTCCGCCTTGTAGCTCATCTCACCGCCCTTGGTGAACGACGTACCGGCCGAAAAGCCGGCGTCGAAGCCGAGAAGGTCGGGCTTGTTGGTGATGAGGCGGACGACGCCTGCCTGCGAGCTTGCGCCGAACAAGGTGCCCTGAGGCCCGGAAAGGACTTCGATCCGCTGAAGGTCCGCGGCGTAGACGTCGAGGTTCCGGCCGGGCTGCGCCAACGGCTGTTCGTCGAGGTAAAGCGCGACGTTCGGTGCCAGACCCGCAACGCCCGCCGTGGTCAGGTTCGGCGTGGTCGAAGCGAGACCGCGGATGTAGATGGTGCTCTGACCCGGCCCGGTGCCCCCTGCGGTGACACTCGGCAGCTGTTCGAGATAGTCGTCGAACGTGTCGATATTGAGCTCGTCGAGCTGCTCTTCACCGATCGCGGCGACGCTGACCGGAACGTCTTGCAAATCCTCGCTGCGCTTTTGCGCGGTGACGACGATGGTTCCGACCCCACCCTCACGTTCGGCAGTGGTCGGTTGTGCGGGAACGTCCTGCGCGGCGGCGGGAACGGCGAGTGCGATTGCGAGCGCGCCAACGGACGCGCCACCAAAATGGTTCTTCATTGTTTCCCCTGTGTTTCAGCGGCTTGGGGTGCGTTGCGACCTTGCAACAGCGGAACCCCGATCGATGAGGACGCGCAGCGTGAACCGGCGCGTGTGTGGGAAGGGGTAACAAGGCACTTGCGCGGTGGCCACCGGCAGCCCCGGAAAAAGGGGAAACTGAAGAATGATGTTGTATATCGACAACACCTCTGACCGAGAGACGCGGTCAGTCGCGGGCCGGCGTGGCGCTCCATCCTTCGCAGCCGGCCGCCGTCGTGGGCACACCCTGCTTCTTGCGAATGAGATCGAAAACAACGGCTTTTACGATCGCCGCGGCCATCAGTGCGACGACGAGGGAGAACGGCAGCGCACCTATGATCATCGTGATGCGGATTGCATCGATCCCGCCGAGGATAAGCATCGATCCCACGACGAAGGAGAGCGCCAGTCCCCAGAAAAGGATGTGAAAGCGACGGCTCCCCTCATCCTCGCCCGCGCCGTTGATCGTGTTTATGACAAGGATCGCGCTATCGACCGATGTGATGAGATACGTCATCAGGAGAAGCACGACGAGGCCCGAGACGATCGAAGCCACCGCAGGATCGAGCAATACGGCAAGCGTGGCGTATAGCTGGTCCGACATGCCCGTTTCCAGGATCTGGCCGCCGGCAACGCCGCTCAGTTCCAGTTCGATCGCCGTTCCGCCGACCAGCGCCATCCACACGAAGCACATGACCGACGGGACGAGGGCCACACCGATCACGTATTCGCGGATCGTGCGACCGCGCGAAATGCGCGCGATGAACATGCCCACGAACGGGGCGAAGGCTATCCACCACGCCCAGTAGAATACCGTCCAGTCGAGCTGCCACTGCTCCAGCGCGTCGGCGACGGGGGTTCCATCCGAGGAGAACAGCGTCAGGGACTGCGAAGGGAGCGTTACAAGATAGTCCCAGAGCCCCACACCGAGCAGATTGAGGCCGTAAAGTCCCGCGCCGGCGAAAGCGAACAGACCCAGCAAGCCGAAGGATAGGCCCATGTTGAGGTTGGACAGCCACTTGATCCCCCGCCCGACGCCCGAAAGCGCGCTCAGCGTCGAGGCCCCGACTAGGACCAACAGCGCAAGGACGATAGCGAGCGCCGATGCGGTAAGACCGCTGCCGTCGGGCGCGGCGACCATCAGCCAGCCCCCCAGCCCGAGCCGGTAAAGTCCTGCGACGAATTGCTCTACCCCCAGACCCATCGTCACGGCGACGCCCAATATCGTCGCGGCCACTGCCACGACGTCGACGACGTGGCCGGGAAAACCCGACATACCGCGGCCGAACAATGGCACGAGGCTCGAGCGGATGGTCAGCGGCAAGTCTCGCCGGTGGGCGACATACCCGATCGCAAGCCCCACCAGCGCGTAGGCGCACCAGGGCCCCAGCCCCCAATGAAGGAATGTGTACATGTAGGCCGGACGAACCGCTTCGGGCGAAGCGGGCGTTACGGTGCCTGTGATGATATCGGGATTGTTGATGAAATGCGCGAGCGGCTCTCCGGTCGAATAGGTTAGCATCCCGATCCCGATGCCCGCTCCGAACAACATCGAAATCCAGGAGAAGCGGGAAAATTCCGGCGCTTCGTCGGCGGGTCCGATACGCAGACTACCTGTCTGAGGGATGAGCGCGAGGATCGCGCAGATCGTGATAAGCGCGGCGACAAGATAGACATACCAGCCGCTGAACGTCGCGATGATGGTGGAATTAGCGACTTCGAGCGTCTCCATCGCATTGACCGGGAAGAAGATCGCCCAAAGGATGAGCAGCGAAACGATGATCTTTCCCGGGATCGTCACGGCACGGCTGAAGCCGTCGTAAAAGCCACGATCATGCGTGTTGATCGACAACTCGACGACTGGCGGGTCGATACTGGGTCCGCTTGTGGCGGAAATGTCAGCGGTTTCGCTGTTCATGCGCATCCGTTTCGTTTGGCATTGAGCCCTTGATCGCGAGCCCCATCACGGCCGGCGGCCAATGTGGCTAAGTCTCTTACGCGATGGGCTGAGGCTGGAGGAAACTACCCTGCTGGCCCGCTTTTGCAAGGCGACCGCCCAAATGGCACCAACCGGCGACATCTCACGCTTGCGTCTCGCCCGTAATGCAGGGATAGGAAGAGATCGCAAAAAATTGCGTTGGATGGGGTCGCGCCGCTTCTACGTTTGGGGGAGAAAACGATGGCCATTTCCGATCATGTCGATCTCAATCAGTTCATGGAAGGCGTGAAAAAGCGCAATCCGGGACAGACCGAGTTCATTCAAGCCGTTCAGGAAGTCTCGCAGGACATATTCGACTTCATCGAAGACAAGGTCGAATATCACGAAGCGCAGATCCTTCGGCGGATTGCCGAGCCGGATCGAATAGTTTCGTTCCGGGTTTGCTGGGAAGACGACAACCATAACATCCGCGTCCAGCGTGGCTGGCGGGTTCAGAACAACAACGCGATCGGCCCGTACAAGGGGGGCATACGGTTCCACCCGAGCGTGACTGAAAGCGTACTGAAGTTCCTCGCATTCGAACAGACCTTCAAGAACTCGCTGACCGGACTGCCGATGGGCGGCGGCAAGGGTGGCGCAAACTTCAATCCCAAGAGCAAGTCCGATTCCGAAGTGATGCGGTTCTGCCAGAGCTTCATGACCGAACTCTACCGCCATATCGGCCCCGAAACCGATGTGCCGGCGGGCGATATCGGCGTGGGCGGTCGCGAGATCGGGTACATGTTCGGCCAGTACAAGCGGATCACCAATCGTTGGGAAGGCGTGCTGACCGGCAAGGCGCTGGAATATGGCGGGTCGGTGATGCGGCCCGAGGCGACCGGTTACGGCGCGGTCTATTTCCTGTGCAACATGCTCGCACACAAGGATGACTCGATCGAAGGCAAGACCGCGGTGATCTCCGGGTCCGGCAATGTCGCGACCCATGCGGCGGAAAAGATCGTGCAGATGGGCGGCAAGGTCCTGACCCTCTCGGATTCAAGCGGTTTCGTCCACGATCCGGACGGGATCGACCAGGAAAAGATCGATTGGGTGAAGCACCTCAAGAACGTGAAGCGTGGCCGGATCAGCGAATACGCCGACGAATTCACGGGCGCGGAATATCACGACGGTCAGCGTCCCTGGGGCGTCGCGTGCGATCTCGCTTTGCCGTGCGCCACCCAGAACGAACTGAACGAGGCCGAGGCTCGCACGCTGGTCGAGAACGGCTGCATGGGCGTGTCCGAAGGCGCGAACATGCCTACCACGCTCGACGGAGTTAAGGTCTTCCACGATGCGAAGATCATGTATGGGCCCGGAAAGGCTGCGAATGCGGGCGGGGTCGCGGTTTCCGGCCTCGAGATGAGCCAGAACTCAGAGCGTATCAGCTGGAACCAGGAGCGGCTGAGCGACATGCTGACCGACCTGATGGCGGGCATCCACGAAAAGTGCGTGGAATACGGTCGCCACGACGATGGCTATGTCGACTACGTGAAGGGTGCGAACATCGCGGGCTTCAAGAAGGTCGCGGACGCCATGCTGGCCTTCGGCGTCGTATAGACGCGTTCGTCGATCGCGAGACGATAGAGCGGGTGCGCCTGCGGGAGCCCGCTCTATCGCAAGGGACTATAGCCGCTAGCGGATACCGAGCCGTTGGGCCTGCTCGCGCAATTCCTGCGTTTCGCCCGGATTGGCCGCGATCGCACTGGCAAGCGCGGCGCGGGCGCGATCGGGCTCGCCCAGCGTCATGCGGCTGCGCATCAGCATCAGCCAGCCATCGAGATTGCCCGGATCGCTTTCGAGCCGCTCCTCCAGTCGAGCGACCATGCCTTCGGCCATGGTGCGCTGTTCGCCGGGCGGCAGGCGGCTCGCCTCGGCCACCTGCTGTGCGTCCGGGCCGCGCAGGTTCGGTGAAGCACCGGTTCCCGCGATATCGCCCGAACCGGGCATCATGACCGCAGGTCCGCGCCGGCCCTGCACTTCGGCAAGGCGCGGTTCGACGTCGATGTCGTTGATCGCGCCGACCTGCTGGATGGTGCGCACGAGATCGGCTTCCCATGGCGCGCCGGTGGGCGAATCCTCCAGCAATGCCAGCCAGTCGGCGATCGATCCTTCGTGGTCGCCGGCTAGATCCTTCTTCACCGCCATGAAATAGCGCGCGCGCGGATCGCCGGGGTCGAGTTCCAGTGCCCGTTCGAACGCTTCGAGCGCAGCGGGCGGCAAGGGATCGCGCGCGCTTGCGTAGACGAGCGATTCCCCAAGGGCCGACAACAGCACCGCTTCGCCTCCGTCGATGGCGACCGCACGTTCGTAAGCGCTCGCCGCGTCGGCGAAGTCGCCACGTTCGAAGTAAGCGAAGGCAAGATCGCTCCACGGTTGCGCGTTGTCGCGGGACTCCTCCGCAGTCGCGCGCAACTCGTCGATGGTCGGGGCTGCATCGGCGATGTCGTCCACGCGCGCCTGCGCAGTGCCGCTGTCATAGACGTTGTATCCGATCGACCCCGCCGCAAGCACAGCCGCCGCGCCAAGCAGGATCCATCCCGCTTTGGATTGTCCCCCGGGTGTGCCCTCACCCCGCGTCCCTTTATTCGCGTTCGATCCCATGACTTCAATCCTAGCAATAGCGCGTCAAACCGGCAATTCCCTCTGGTATAAAATGCTGTTTTCACTATGCTGCCGGGGTGTGCAATACTATCCAAAGAGGGGGATAGATTGTCGGACTTGTATAAAGTCGCCATTGTTGGCTCCGGCCCCGCCGGATTGAGCGCCGCTGGCCGTGCGGCCGCTCTTGGCATGAGCCACGTCCTGCTCGAAAAAACCGACCACCTTTCCGATACCATCTTCAAGTATCAGAAGGGCAAGCACGTCATGGCGACGCCCGCGAACCTCGTGCTGCGCAGCGATCTCGATTTCGGTGCGGGCAAGCGCGAGACGATCCTGGGCATCTGGGACGAACAGTCCGCCGGTCACAAGATCAACGTCAAGCTCGACGCCGAAGTGGCCAAGGTGGAAGGCGCGAAGGGCGACTTCGCGATCCATCTGAAGAACGGGGAAACCGTTCGGGCGGAAGCGATCGTGCTGGCGATCGGCACGCAGGGCAATCCCAACATGCTGCGCTGCCCGGGTGCCGACCATCCGATGATCCAGTACCAGCTCGACGATCCCGGCGAATATTACGACGAGCACATCACCGTGGTCGGCTCCGGCGATGCGGGGATCGAGAATGCGCTCGGTCTTGCCGCCGACGATGCGCAGGCCAACACGGTCACGATCCTCAACCGCGGCGACAGTTTCGCGCGTGCCAAGGCGGCCAATGTCGCCTTGCTGGAGGAAGCCGAGCAGGACGGACGCATCTCGGTGCGTCGCGAGACGACGCCCGCGGAAGTGCGGGACGGCGAACTGGTTCTCGAAACGCGCGACGGGCAGGAAACCATCCGGTGCGACCGCATCATCGCCCGCACCGGTTCGCAGCCGCCTCGCGCATTCGTCGAGGGGATGGGGATCGAGTTCACCAGCGAAGAGCGTAGCGCCTTTCCCAAGCTCACCCCCGCCTTCGAGACGACCACGGCGGGCATCCATGTCATCGGCGCACTGGCGGGCTATCCCCTCATCAAGCATTGTATGAACCAGGGCTACGACGTGATCGAGTTCCTCAATGGGAATGCCGATCTCAAGCCTGCGGACGAGCCGATCCTGGCGGAAAAGTTCGCCGCACTGCCGGGCGATCACGAGGTCGAGCACTGGTTGGATGTGTTCGGCAACAACGTTTCGATCTTCGAAGGCCTTTCGACGCTCCAGTTGCGCGAGCTGATGCTGGACTCGGCGGTCCACGCCTACGAGCCGGGCGAGGTTATCTTTCGCCGCAACGAGCCGGGTTCCTCAATGTTCGCCATCGCGCAAGGTTCGGTCTCGGTGGAGGTCAATCCGAACGATCCTTCCGTCTCCGTTCCGATCGAGGAGGGTTCGATCTTTGGCGAAGTCGGGCTCATCTCAGGCAGGCGCCGCGGCTCCACCATCCGCGCAGCCGAGCCGGTGGTCGCCATCGAGCTCGCCCGCACCGCCGCGCTGAAACTGATCGCCACCAGTCCCGAAGCGTCCGAAGCGGTCAATCGCATCGCGGTCGAACGCCAGTTGCTCCAGATGTTCGGTTCGGGCCTTACGCCCCGCGATATTGCCCCGCTGGTCGAAACCTCCGAGGTGATCGAGGTGCGCGCAGGGCAGGTGCTGGTTGAGGAAGGCGCGGAAGACAAGGACGTCTTCATCATTCGGCGCGGCTCGATGATCGTCGAAAAGCGGATCGGCGAGAGGCCAGTCTTCCTCTCCTATCTTCCCGCTGGCAGCTATTTCGGCGAGATGGCGGTGATCGACGGTTCGGCGCGCACGGCCACGGTAAAGGCGGCAATCAAGTCCGAAGTCATCCGCCTCAAGGGCGATGCGTTCATGGACCTGCTCGATGCCCATCCACAATTGCGCGAGCGCGCGCTCGCCGAAATGGAGGGGCGGCGCAAGACCAACGCCTTCATCGAAAGCCGCAAGGACGATTTCGACGGCGCGGTCGACCTCTATTCCTCGACTGCGCAATTCCTGGTCGACGAGGGGATCGGCGAAGCGACCGACGTGCTACTGATCGACGAGAAGCTGTGCATCGGCTGCGACAATTGCGAGAATGCCTGCGCCGACAGCCATGACGGTCTATCGCGGCTCGATCGCGAGGCCGGGCGCACCTACGCGCACCTTCATGTGCCGACCTCTTGCCGCCATTGCGAGCACCCGCATTGCATGGCCGACTGTCCGCCCAACGCGATCAAGCGCGGTCCCGACGGCGAGGTCTTCATCGACGAAACCTGCATCGGTTGCGGGAACTGCCAGCGCAACTGCCCCTATGGCGTGATCCGCATGGATCCCAAGCCGCCGAAGAAACCATCGCTGCTGCAATGGCTGCTATTCGGCAAGGGTCCGGGTCCGGGCGAGGCCTCCTACGCCTGGCGCAAGAAGCACGGCGATCCCGAACAGCCCAAGCAGGCGATCAAGTGCGACATGTGCGCAGGCATCGATGGCGGCCCCGCCTGCGTGCGGGCATGCCCGACCGGCGCCGCCATCCGTGTCGCGCCCGACAAGTTCCTGACCTTCACCAAGCTGACCGAGGATGTCGAGTGATGGCGAGCGTCCCGGGCAATCGCTTCAGCCAGGACGAACGGCGGCGCAACGCCGACCATGTCAGCTTCCTCAAGCACAAGCGCTATCGCTGGCTGTGGGTGGCGTTGCTGCTGTGCATCGCAACCGGTCTTGGTTATGCGCTGATCGACCAGGAGCCGCGACCCAATGGCGGCAGCTGGTACGGCTACAGCCTAGGCACGATCGGATTGCTGCTGATCGTGTGGCTGTCGCTCCTAGGTATACGCAAGCGGCGCATCACCACCGGGCAATGGAGCCTGAAGGCCTGGACCAGCGCGCACGTCTATCTCGGGCTCGCGCTGATCGTTGTCGGCACGCTCCACACCGGATTTCAGATCGGCTGGAACGTCCACACCCTCGCCTATGTGCTGATGCTGATCGTGATCCTCACCGGCATATACGGGGTTATCGCCTACGCGACCTTGCCCAGCAGCCTCTCCTCCAATCGCAGCGAGATGACGCGCGCGCAGATGCTGGAGGCGCTGACGGCCATCGACCGCCAGCTCGAAAGCGCAGCGCAGCCGCTGGGACGGGAGAAATCGGACCTGGTCATCCGTGCCCTGTCACAGGACACCTTCAACGGCGGCGCGCTGGCGCGGCTGACCAATTCCTACCCGCGCTGTGCGACCCGGCGCGCGATCCGGCGACTGGCGGCAAGCGAGAGCGACGATGTCGCGGAGCAGCGGGTGCGTGTCCTGTTACAGAAGCGCGCCGACCAGCTCGGTCAGATCCGCCGCCACCTGCGCATCCGTGCCCAGCTTGAAGTCTGGCTTTTCATTCACATTCCCGCGACGATCGCCCTGCTCGCCGCCCTGCTCGCGCATGTCGTGAGCGTGTTCTTCTACTGGTGAGGGAGCGCAGCTGATGGCTTTCCTGATCCGCACCATCGATACGACGGCCGCCGGGCGCGAGATCGTTCGCGACCGCACTATCGACAGCGCCGCGATCACGGTGGGTCGCGCGAGCGATAACGATATTCACCTACCCGACCTTGCAGTGGAGCAGCGTCACGTGCGGCTCGATCAGCAGCCCGGTGGCACGGTCCGGGCGGAGACGATTGGCGGCCTGGGCTTCGGAATCGACGGCCGCGTGGTCGAACAGGGCGAAATCGACCCGGCCGTCGGCGCGGAAATTTCCCTCGGCTCCGCGCGCCTCGCGATCTCGCGCGGGAACGAAGGGGCGTCCGCCGGACCGGTACGCATCGTCATCAAGCAGGTGGACCGGGTCGAAGGCGCCGCCGACGAATTGCAGAACTTCGCACTCGCCAGCACATTGCCGAGCAAGCGCGCAATGGCCTGGACCCTCGCCGCGCTCATCCTCGCCCTGTTGCTGAGCGTGCCGATCGTCACTCACCTCACCCGCGACCCGGTGCCGAACGATCCCGATGTCGATCGCGAAGGACAGGTGCTGTTCGATGCCGCGTGGAGCTCGGGCGAGCTCAGCATGGCCCATCACGACCTTCAGGACAATTGCGAGGCCTGTCACGCGACCCCGTTCGTATCGGTGCAGGACGAAACCTGCCTGACCTGTCACGAAGAGCAGGGCGAACACGCCGCAACCCCGCGCCTGGCGGCAGGCATGCCGCCGCTCAGCACCGGCGATGCGATCCAGTGGAACATCGCGCGGACGCTCGGCAAGGAGGGGCCGCTGGGTTGCGTGTCCTGCCACTCCGAGCACGAAGGGCCGGTCGAACTCGAGGCTGCGAGCGAGCAGTTCTGTTCCGACTGCCACGGCGATCTCGACACGCGCCTCACACGCACCTCGCTCGGCAATGCGGGCGATTTCGGAAAGAAGCATCCCCAGTTTCGTCCGCAATTCTATTCTGCCCATTATGCCGAAGAACCGGTGCGCATGTCGCTCGATGCCAATCCGGTCGAGAAAAGCGGGCTCATCTTCCCACATGACGTACACATGGACGAACAGGGCGGTGCCGCACGCATGGCGCTGAGCCTCGGACGATATGGGTCACCGCTCGAATGCGCCGATTGCCACGAACGCGAACCGGACGGCGTCAATTTCGAACCGGTGGTGATGGAGGACGCATGCGAGAGTTGTCACAGCCTCGTCCTCCAGCGCACGGCAAGCGGGTTCAGGAAACTGCGGCACGGCGATGTCGACGATCTGCTCGAGGATCTTGCGTCGGTGAGCCGCACCCGAAACTCCAATCGCAGCGGGCGGATGCGCCCCGGGCAGTTCCGTCGCGGCGGCGCGTACTACTCCAATTTCGGCCCGCCCGTGCGCGACTACACCGCGATCAGCCGCGCGCTCAGCGAAGATGGCGTGTGCGGCGAATGCCATATCCCCGACCGGGTGAACGGACGCCCCGATCTCGTGCCGGTCAACCTGCCCGACGATTACCTCATCAAAGGCTATTTCGATCACGACGCGCACGAGGACGAGGATTGCACCGATTGCCACGCGGCGAACACATCCGATACGGCGAGCGACCTGCTGCTGCCCGACCTGGAATCCTGCCGCGACTGCCATCTGGGTGCCACTGCGACGAAGACTCGCAAGATCGTGCCATCGAGCTGCGCGACCTGCCATGGCTATCACACGCCGACCATGCCGTGGCGGCCCGAGGATCATCCCCCGCGGCCGGGGGGCACGCGGCCGGACAACGTCGCCGCCATGTTCGGCAGACCACGAAGATAATTTGGGGGAGGGGGCATGAACAACGGGGTGCTGATCGCGCAGATCACCGACACGCATGTCGGGTTCGAACCGGAAGCCGAGGACGAGGAATTCAACTTCGTCCGTTTCCGTGAGGTCCTGGAGCATCTTCTCGCGCAGTCGACCCGGCCGGACATGCTGGTGCTGTCGGGCGACATCACCGATGGCGGCCAGCGCGAATGCTACGAACGGGTTCGCCGGCTTCTCGCCACCTGTCCGTTTCCGGTCGCGATCATTCCGGGCAATCACGATAATCGCGAGGAATTGCTTCGCGCCTTTCCCGACTGCCCGACCGAGAACGGGTTCGTCCAGTACGCCCGCCAGATCGGCGAACTGCGGGTGTTGTGCCTTGATTCCTTCGATCCGGAACGGCACGGCGGGGCGTTCTGCGATGTTAGAGCCGCGTGGTTGGAGCGCGAACTCAATTCGCATCGCGACACGCCGACGCTGATCTTCATGCACCACCCGCCCGTCGTCGCCGGGATCGACTGGATGGATCCGAGGCCCGAAGAGCCATGGTTCCGCCGGTTCCATGAAACCGTAGCCGGACATCGGCAGATCGTCGCGATCGAGGCCGGTCATCTGCACCGCCCGCTCCATTCGAGCGTCGTGGGCATCCCGCTGAGTGTCACGCCGGCGGTGGCCCCGGCGGTTTCGCTCGACCTCAGTCCGATGGATGCCGAACACGCGGATGGCCGCGCCATCGTCGCCACCGAGCCACCTTTCTACAGCCTGCACCTGTGGCGCGGCGGGGTGCTCGCTTCGCATTTCCAGCCGGTCGGACCCTGGCAGACGCTGGCCCGGTTCGACAAGACGCTGGAGCCGATGATGCGCGGCCTTTTCGGGGAACGGCACTGAGGCGTTCAGCCTGACACATTGGACAGCGTGTCAGGCTGCACTTCGAG
>JBARZK010000066.1:0-16296 GCA_049649965.1 Erythrobacter sp. | reverse complement strand
CCTCTATCCCGGGCTGGGCGAGGCGGCGGACGCGATGCGTGGCACGCTCACCCGGTTCGAGCCGCAGGCCAACGACGCCGTGCGCGAAGAACGCCTCGCGCGCTGGCGCAAGGCGCTGCTTTCGGCGTGAGGGGCTGATCGCAGGGTACCGGGCACTTTCGAGCCGGGCTTCCAATCAGTCGAAATCGCGCAGCGAGCGTTCCAGCTTCTGCTTGAGCGCCAGGGCCGGCGATGCGCTGTCCAGCCCGTCGCGCCAAGTGGCGTCGAGCCGCGCGATCCGGTCGTGCAGCCGCTCCGATTCGGCGATGAGTTCGCGTGTTTCGGGTTCGAGCGAGGCCAAGGCATGCGAATCGGACGGCTGGTCGGACGGGAGCGTCCCATGGCGCAGGACCTGATCCTCGCTCAGTTCCCCGGCGAGGAACGCGCGCTGATTGAGCAGCCACGCAAGGATATGCATCATTCGCGTCGTCGTCTTCAGCCCTTCGTTCGAAAGGGCGAGCCGCGCCGCCGCGCTGGCGCTAAGCGATGGCCGCGCGACGTCGGAACGGTTGCCGACGGCCGCCGCGCCGCTCTCCGCCTCGCCGCCATAGCCGAGCGAGAACACCGAGCGCACCTCGTCCGCAAGGACAAGCGCCTCTTCGTACAGCGCCTCGATGATCGGGCGTGAAAGATTGGTGGTGCGTGACATCCGGGACCGTGGCTAGCATTGTCAGGCCGCGCTTACAGCGGCCTTAACCGTAATTTTGCGATGCGCGATTATTGGCGTCCCGAACCGATACATTACCGGCGAGGCGTTAACGTCGGGTTGCGGACCATCCCTATGAGCCGGTCAGGCGATGATATCGGGCAGCAGCGTATCCTCGATCAGGGAGATCTGGTCCTTCAGCCGCAGCTTGCGCTTTTTCAGGCGCGCGATCTGGAGCTGGTCGCCCCCACCGTCTTTCCGGCCGCTTTCGGACAGTGCGGCGATCGCCGCGTCGAGATCGCGGTGCTCGCTGCGCAGCATCTCGAGCCGTTTGAGAAGTTCGGCCTCGTTCACCGTTCCGTCCGCTCCGTAAATCCCCGCATCGGCGCAATGCGCGACGGGGTTCGCCGCCGTGCCGCCGGCCTCACGGTTCATCGCAAATCGTCCGACTTGCATCGCAAGGCTGTCGGTTGGTGCTTTGCAATCTCGCCCGGCTGTGGTCAAATTCCTTTCTGCGGCCCGGCCGCGATGCCGAGTCGCTCCATCGGGGGGCATCCCCTCCGCACACACAGGAGAACGGAAATATGGCATCGTCCACCGCATCCGGCGCAACGTCTTCCCACGTGAACGCCCTCCAGTCCAAGCATGCCGGCCTCGAAGCGCGCTTGCGCGCCGAACTGGCCCGCCCGGCTCCCGATGCGGCGATGATCCAGCAACTCAAGAAGGCGAAACTGCGATTGAAGGAAGAGATCACGCGCACCTGACCGGGCGCATCCTCTCCCACTTGCATGGTCCGAACGGTCGCGTCTTCGCCGCGATGGCGGGCGGGCGGTCTTGCCCGCAATTCCCTTGCCCGAAAGACGCGCGCAGTGCTGCGCCTTTGATTTTACGGCCCGCGCGGCGTAGGTCGATGGCATCATGAGCGCCGCCGCTTCCGCAAGGCAGATCCTTACCCGCATGCACGAGGTCATGGCCTCTCGGATGCATGCGCAGGGCAAACTCGACCAGGTCGTCGATATCGTCGGCGAATGCCTGACGAGCGAGGTGTGCTCGATCTACCTCCTGCGCGAAGGGATGCTCGAACTGTTCGCGACGCGTGGGCTGGACAAGGACGCGGTCCATGTCACCCGCATGGCGATCGGACAGGGACTGACCGGCACCATCGCGTCCAACAACGAGACGCTGAACCTCGCCGAGGCGAAGGCCCATCCCGACTTCCTCTATCGCCCCGAAACCGGGGAGGAAAAGTTCCACTCCTTCGCCGGCGTGCCGATCGTCAATCGCGAGCGTGCGGTCGGAGTGCTGTGCGTCCAGCATGTCGAGCCGCGCCGCTACGAACCCGTAGAGATCGAGGCGCTGCAGACCACCGCCATGGTCCTGTCCGAACTGATCTCGAACGCCGAACTGGTGGACGAGGAGGATGCGCTGGCGCTGGGTCCGGCGCAGACCGGGCCGCAAACCGTGACCGGGCTGCCGCTGGTGAAGGGGCTGGGTTCGGGCGTCGCCACCTATCACCAGCCGCGCGTCCAGATCGCGCAGGTCATGGCGGAGGATACCGAGGCCGAGCGCCAGCGGGTCTACCGCGCCTTCGACAAGATGCGCGAGCAGATCGACAACCTTTCGAACCAGGCGGAATTCGGTGTCGGCGGGGAGCACGAGGAGGTGCTCGAAACCTACAAGATGTTCGCCTACGACGAAGGATGGTCGCGGCGCATCAACGAGGCGATCGACAGTGGCCTGACCGCCGAAGCCGCGATCGAGCGCGTGCAGCAGCACACCCGCATGCGTATGCGCGAGATCGACGATGCGCTGCTGGCCGAACGGATGCACGACCTGGAGGATCTCGCAAACCGGTTGCTGCGGATCGTTGCCGGGCAGCTTGGAACCGCGGCGTCCCAGGGTTTGCGAAAGGACGCGATCCTCATCGCGCGCAATCTTGGTCCGGCGGAACTGCTCGAATACGACCGCCGGCGGTTGAAGGGCGTGATCCTTGAGGAAGGCTCCCTTACCGCGCATGTCGTCATCGTCGCGCGGGCGATGGGCGTGCCGGTGCTGGGCCGCGCGGCGAATATCCGCACGATCGTGCGCGATGGCGATGAAATCCTGCTCGATGCGAGCGCGGGCAGCGCGGTCATCCGTCCGACCGGCGCTGCCGCCGAAGCTTTCGAGACGCGCTTTGCCCGCTCGCGCGAACGCCAGGCCGCCTATGCAAGTCTTCGCGATGTCGAACCCTTCACCCGCTGCGGGACGCGCATCAATGTGATGATCAATGCGGGTCTGCGCGAGGACATGAGCGCCCTTGCCATGACCGGCGCCGACGGGGTCGGGCTGTTCCGCACCGAGTTCCAGTTCCTCGTATCCGCGACCCTTCCCCAGCGCGAGCGCCAGCAGCGGCTCTACCGCGACGTGCTGGAGGCGGCGGGCGACAAGCCGGTCATCTTCCGCACCGTCGATATCGGGGGCGACAAGGCGGTGCCGTATCTCGCCAGCGAGATCGCGCGGCAGGACGAAAACCCCGCTATGGGCTGGCGCGCGCTGCGGCTCGCCCTGACCCGCGAGGGGTTGATGAAGGCGCAGGCGCGCGCCCTGCTCGAAGCGGCGGCGGGCCGGTCGCTCTACGTCATGTTCCCGATGGTGTCCGAACCGTGGGAGTTCGACGCGGCCAAGAAGGTGTTCGAGGACCAGTACGCCTTCCTGCGCATGAAGAAGAAGGCGCTGCCCGACCAGGTTCGCTATGGTGCGATGCTCGAAGTGCCCGCGCTTGCCGAAGTGCTCGACCTGCTGCTGCCGAAACTAAGCTTCCTGTCGATCGGGACCAACGACCTCACCCAGTTCCTGTTCGCCGCCGACCGTGCCAATCCCAGGCTGGCCGAGCGTTACGACTGGCTCTCGATCTCGATCATGCGGTTCCTGCGCCGCGTCAACCAGGCGACCGCCGGCAGCGGGGTCGACCTCGGCGTGTGCGGCGAGATGGGTGGGCGCCGGCTCGAAGCTCTCGCTTTGCTTGGCATCGGCTTCACCCGCCTTTCCATTACGCCAGCCGCCGTCGGGCCGATCAAGGAATTGGTGCGCAAGGTCGATCTGGCCGAACTGTCGGACGCGATGAACCTGTGGCTCGCCTCTCCCGAGGTCAATCTGCGCGCCGAACTGACCCGGTGGGCCGAGGAACGCGAGATCGAGACCGATTGACCGGGCGGCGCGGGCAACCGCGCGTGTTGGCGACGACGGGAAACTGTTTGCCGGCTCATTCGTTTCCCCGACAGGCGCTTTCCCGGCACAATTCGCCTCAAAGCCCCGTACATGCGCGAACTGCACGCTTGACACCCGACCACGAAGAGCGATTCATGTCAGTCATAACTAATTCACTAAAAACCACGATAAAGTGGTAAGGGTCATGACCAGTCGAATTGAATTCATAGATGCCGACAACGCCGACACCGACGAAGTCGTGGGCGGCGAAGAAACGATGCATACGCAGGATTCCGGTCCGGCGACCGCGGGTGCCTTGCTGCGCGCCGCGCGCGAGAGCAAGGGGGTGGACCTGTCGCACATCGCGGCGGAAACGCGCATCCCGATCCGTCACCTCGAATCGATCGAGACAGGGCGCTACGACGCCCTGCCATCGCGCACCTACGCCATCGGGTTCTCCAAGAACTACGCGCGCGCCGTGGGCCTCGACCGCGAAGAGATCGCCGACATGGTTCGCGCGGAACTTGCCGACGGGCACCAGACCGGGCGCCGCCACGACGGGAAGATGGAGCCGGGCGATCCGGCCAAGCTGCCATCGAACGGCCTCGTCTGGTTCGGCGGGATCGCGGCGCTGATCCTCGCGATCGGCGTAGTGGCCTTCTACAGCACCTATTTCGGCGCGGGCAGCGGTCCGCCACCTCTGGCCGGCGATACCGAGGGCGTGGTGCCCGAGCCTGCGGGCGAGGGCGCGGCGGAGCAGCTCGTAGCAGGCGAAACGGCAGGACCGAGCGCGGACGGCCCGGTCGTGTTCACCGCGATCGAGGATAACGTGTGGGTCCGTTTCTACGAACCCAGCGGCGAGCGGCTGTTCGAGGCCACGATGCAGGAAGGCGACACCTTCGAGATACCCGCCGACGCGCAGGATCCGCTGATCAACACCGGACGACCGCATTTGCTGACGATCACGATCGATGGGCAGCAGGTGGACAAGCTGGCCGACGAACAGACGACGATGGGCGACATACCCGTCTCGGCCGATGCCTTGCTGTCGCGCGAGGACGAGGCGCAGCCTACCGCTTCGCAGGGCGACGGGGCCGGGTAGACCAGTTCGGGTTCTTCCCGCTCATACCCGCCCTGCGATCCTCGAACCGAGACGCGGCGAACGGACATCGTTCGACATTCCTGCTCGACAGGTGCGCCTCGACCCGTCAGGAATTCGCGCGCGGTTCATCTGTCCGCCGCCATTCTACGGCCATCACCTTTCGCATAGAAACGAGATCCGATCGATATGACCCTTACGCTTCGCAACGCATTTTTCCCCGCCATCGAACGCCGCCTTGCTCCCGCGATCGGCGCGCTGGCTTGCGCCGTGGCGGTGGTCGCGACCCCAGTACCGGCCATCGCGCAGGACAATGACGAAGCGCGCCTGCGCAAGGCCGAGGCGGAGATCCGGGCGTTGCAACGTGCGGTCTTTCCCGGAGGGGACGGCCGCTTCTTCGAACCGCAGATCGGCCCCGGGGACGCGCCCGCCAGTTCCAACGCCACGGTGTCGACGCCTTCGACCACGGCGGTAACCGATATTCTCGCCCGGCTCGATGCGATCGAGGGGCAATTGCAGCGCCTGACCGCCCTGACCGAGGAGAACTCCAACACGATCGCGGGTCTCGAAACGCGGCTCGAAAGCGTCGAAGCCGTGCCGCAGCAGCCTGGCTCTCTGACGGCCGGCGCGCCCGCACCCGGCGGCACGCCGCGCCCCCTCGACGATCAGGTCGCGACCAACACGAACCTTTCCGCGATGACCGGCGGCGCCTCGAACACCGCGGGCGCGTCTTCGGGCAATTCCGCGCAAGCCGCCGAGGCCGGGCCGAGCCCCGAACGCCTCGCCGCCGTGCAGCAGATCACCAAGCCGCAGACCGGCGATGCGGGCGATGACGAGTACACCTACGGCTTTCGCCTCTGGGATGCCGGTTTCTATCCCGAGGCGCGCCAGCAACTGGCATCCTACGTGGAGGAATATCCCGACCATTTCCGGGTGACCTATGGCCGCAACCTGCTGGGCCGGGCCTTCCTCGACGACGGCATGCCCGAAGAAGCGGCGCGCTGGTTCCTGCGCAACTATCAGGAAGACCGCACCGGGCGCCGGGCCCCCGACAGCCTGCTCTACCTTGCAGAAGCGATGATCGCGATGAACGACACGGGGCGCGCCTGTATTGCCCTGGCGGAATTCGGCGAGACCTATCCCGCGGTGGCGACCGGGCGGCTGTCCGACCAGTACGAAGCCAACCGTCGCCGCGTGACCTGCGAATAGGGCTGGCGGGCGAAAGGGGGCGGCGATTGATACCCCGCTCGACAAAGGATCGTACGATCCCGACCTGATCGCGCGCTTTCGCGACGCGCTTGAAACCGTGTGGCCGGAAGAGGATCGCACCGGTCCACTCGGCCTCGCGGTTTCCGGCGGGCCGGATTCGCTTGCGCTGCTGCTGCTCGCCCATGCTGCCTTCCCGGACCGATGCGCGGTTGCCAGCGTGGACCATGGCCTGCGCCCCGAAGCGGCGGGCGAAGTGGCGATGGTGGAGCGTGTCTGCGCATCTTTGGACGTTCCGTTCAAGGCGCTGAAGGTCGGAGTTCCGCGCGGCAATCTCCAGGCCGGTGCGCGCGAGGCGCGATACCGCGCGCTTGCCGAATGGGCGCAGTCGGAAGGGCTGGGTGCCGTCGCAACCGCCCATCATGCCGAGGACCAGGCCGAAACGCTGATGATGCGGCTGGCGCGCGGAAGCGGGCTTTCCGGGCTCGCCGGGGTGCGCGCGGCGACCACCATGCCCGGGTGCGACATTGCGTTGGTACGCCCACTCCTCTCGTTCCGCCGGGCCGAACTCGAAGCGCTGGTTGCGGCCAGCGGGATCGAGCCGGTGCGAGATCCCTCCAACACCGATGAAAGCTTCGACCGGGTGCGCATGCGTGGGCACCTTGCCGGGCTCGACTGGCTCGATGCCGAACCGCTCGCCCGCAGCGCGCAGCATCTCGCCGAAGCATGGCGCGCGATCGAGTGGTATGCCCAGATAGACTGGGAGGAGATGGTGTTCGAGGACGCGGACGGGGATGGGTCGCGGTGCTACCGCTATTACGCCAACGTCCCGCGTGCGATCCACGTCGAGACGGTACGGCGGATCGTCGCGAGCTTGGGCGGCGAAGTTTCTCGCAGCGAAGCGGGCCGCGCGGCGGACCGGCTATGGAGAGGCGAGAACGCATCGCTTGGCGGTGTGCTGGCGAAGGCCGGGATCGAACGGATGGAGCGGCTGGGCCTCGAAATGCGGGTCTGGCGGTTTCGCGCGGAGCCGCCCCGCATTCGGCACTAGGCCGATCAGCGCCGGGCGAGAAACGCGCGCGCCGCCCCGAGCAGGCCGGGTTGGTCGTGGCCGATCAGCTTGACCGGGATATCTTCCATCATCCTGCGAAAGCGTCCCTTCGCCATGAAAGCTTCGTGAAAGCCGGGATGCGACAGCTTTTCGCGCAGCCGCAGTCCCAGGCCGCCGGCGATTACCACGCCCGCCGATCCGTGCGACAAGGCATAATCGCCCGCTACTCGTCCGAGTATCGCCACGAAGTGATCGACTGCGCGGGCGGCTTCCGGGTCTTCGCCAGCCATGCCCGCCTGCCAGATCGGCAGCGGGTCGAGGGCAGGCGGTTTCCCGCGCAGCGCCGCATCGATCCAGCGGATCCCGTCGCCCGAAATCACCCGCTCCACCGATACGCGGTCGTGCTCTTGGCGAAGCAGCGCCAGCACCGCATCGTCCAGCGCGCAGGTCGGCGCGAAATCGATATGCGCGCCTTCGGTCGGCTGAATGTAGGCACGCCCTTCGTGAACGCGGTAATGCGCGATGCCGAGACCGGTCCCCGGCCCGACCACCGTGACCCGCTCGCTTTCCGGCAAAGGCCGCTGTGGACCGGCGAGGTGTTCGATGTGATCGGCGTCCGGATCGCCGGCGATGGCGTGGGCCACCGCCTCGAAGTCGTTGATCAGCATTGCGCGCGACAGCCCGAGTTCGTCCGCGACCGTGGTGGTATCGAACGCCCAGTCCGCGTTGGTCAGCTTGAACCGCCCCTTGCCCACGGGTCCGGCAAGGGCGAGCGCCGCGCCTTCGGGATCGAAGTCCGGATGCCTGGCGAGAAACGCGCGCCACGCATCGGCGAGCGAAGGGTGGTCGTCTGTCGCGAGCAGGCTCGGCTCGTCCAGCTCTATCGAGCCGTCATCGCGCACTGTCGCGCGGGCGAAGCGGGCATTGGTCCCGCCGATATCGGCGACGGCGAAGGAGCGCGTCACAGCCCGGCGCTCGCAAGCAGGGCACTGGCCCCCTGTTCAGCGCCGTCGGCCTGGTCCTGCATCATTCGGAACATCTCGCGCCCGACGCCGGAGGCACGGTCCGGTTCGGGTGCGGGTTCGCGGTTCGTGAGGTCGGCCTGCGTCGATAGCTCGCCCGTTTCCGCGCAGACCTTCACCACGTCGCCGTCGCGCAGCAAGGCGAGTGGGCCAGGCACCCCGTCGAGCGCGCGCGCTTCGGGCGTCACGTGGATCGCGGCGGGCACCTTGCCGCTCGCGCCCGACATCCTGCCATCGGTAACCAGCGCAACCCGGTGGCCGCGCCCCTGCAGCACCGCTAGCGGCGGGGTGAGCGCATGGAGTTCGGGCATCCCATTGGCGCGCGGTCCCTGGAACCGCACCACGACGACCACGTCGCGGTCGAGTTCCCCGGTCCTGAAAGCCTCGACCACGTCGGCCTGCGTTTCGAAGATGCGCGCCGGTGCCTCTATGGTCCAGCGTTCACGCGCGACGGCCGAGGACTTGAAGCAGGCGCGACCCAGATTGCCGGTCAGGAGGCGCATGCCGCCGTCGGACTGGAAGGGTTCGGCGATAGGCCTCAGCATTGCATCGTCCCGGGTGGTTTCGATCTTTTGCCATTCGAGGTCGTCGTTCCAGACCGGCTCGGCCGTATAGGCATCGAGCCCGTCCTCCCACACCGTCAGGATATCGCGGTGGGCAAGCCCGGATGCCAGCAATTCGCCGATCACGTAGCCCATGCCGCCTGCCGCGTGGAACTGGTTCACATCGCCCGTGCCGTTGGGATAGACCCGCGCGACGAGCGGAACCACGCGCGACAGTTCGGCCATGTCGTCCCAGTCGATGCGAACGCCCGCCGCGCGCGCAAAGGCGGGGATATGGATTGCGTGATTGGTCGATCCGCCGGTCGCGAGGAGGCCGACCACCGCGTTCACGATAGCCTTTTCATCGACCACCTCGCTCAAGGGCCGCTCCCGTCCCGCGCCCAGTTGCGCAAGGCGATGCACCGCTGCCCGGTCGAGCGCCTGACGCAGCTTCGTCCCCGGCTGGACGAAGGCCGCGCCCGGAACGTGCAGGCCCATCATCTCCATCATCATCTGGTTGGAATTGGCGGTGCCATAGAACGTGCAGGTGCCCGGCGAATGGTAGGAGCCAAGCTCGCTTTCGAGCAATTCCTCGCGCCCGACCTCGCCGCTTGCGTATTTCTGCCGGGTTTCCTGCTTCTGGCTATTGCTGATCCCGCTCGGCATCGGTCCGGAGGGAACGAAGATCGCGGGCAGGTGGCCGAACCGAAGCGCGCCGATCAGCAGGCCGGGCACGATCTTGTCGCAGATGCCAAGGCAGGCGATCGCGTTGTACATCTGGTGGCTGAGCGCGATGCCGGTGGAAAGCGCGATCGTGTCGCGGCTGAAGAGCGAAAGCTCCATGCCGTCCTCGCCCTGCGTGACGCCATCGCACATCGCCGGCGTTCCCCCTGCGACCTGGCAAGTGGCCCCGAATTCGCGGGCATGGATCTTCATCCGCTCGGGATAGCGGTAATAGGGCGCATGCGCGCTCAGCATGTCGTTATAGGCGGTCACGATGCCGATATTCGGTCCGCGCCCCTGTTTCATCGCGTCCTGGTCCTGCATCGCCCCGGCAAAGGCGTGGGCGAGGTTCGAACAGGCAACGTCCTTGTGCTCGGGCGCGCGGTCGGCTTCGCGCCGCATCAGTTCGAGATAGGCCGTGCGACTGTCGCGCGAGTTCTCGATCACGCGCTGGGTCACGCGGTGGACGATATCGTGCAGGTTACTCATGCCAACTCACTCCGTCGCGTTCGGCCAGCGCGATGGAGGCGCTCGGGCCCCAGCTTCCGGCGGTGTAGGTGCGCGGCTGCATCTCCTTCGCGTCCCATTCGGCGCGGATCGAATCGATCCATTGCCATTGCGCCTCCACCTCGTCGTGCCGCACGAACAGGGTCTGGTCGCCCTTGATGAGATCGACGAGCAGCCGTTCGTAGGCGATACGGCGATGCTGGCCGACGAAGGCATCGGGCATCGCGATTTCCAGCGGCACTTCGCGCAAGGCGACGCCGTCTTCGTCGAGGCCCGGCACCTTCGCCATCAGCGAAAGGGTGATGTTCTCTTCGGGCTGGATGCCGATCAACAGCTTGTTGGGTTGCAGCCCGGTTCCCCCCGGCGCCTGCACACTGTCGAATATCGAGTGGGGGACGCAGCGGAACTGGACGAGTATCTCGGTCACGCGTTCGGGCAGGCGCTTGCCGGTGCGCAGGTAGAAGGGCACGCCTTTCCAGCGCCAGTTGTCGACATGCGCCTTGATCGCGGCGAAGGTTTCGGTGCGCGAAGGGCCAAGGTCGCGCTCCTTCAGTTCCTCGTCATAGCCGGGCACGGCCTTGCCCCCGATCGCCCCGGCACGATACTGGCCGATGACCGTCTCGTTCGCGCTGGTGGGGCGAAGTGCGCGCAGCACCTTGACCTTCTCATCGCGTACCGGCGCCGCATCGAAACTGGTCGGCGGCTCCATCGCCACCAGCGCCAGCAATTGCAGCATGTGGTTCTGCACCATGTCGCGCAGGGCGCCAGCATCGTCGTAGAACTCGACGCGACCCTCAAGCCCGACGGTTTCCGCAACGGTGATCTGGACATGCTCGATATAGGTCGCATTCCAGATGGGCTCGAACAGGATGTTGGCGAACCGCAGGGCCAGCAGGTTCTGGACCGTTTCCTTGCCGAGGTAATGGTCGATCCGGAAAATGCGGTCTTCGGGGAAGGCGCCCGCCACCGCGTCGTTGATCTTCGCGGATGAGGCGAGATCGAAGCCGAGCGGCTTTTCGAGGCACATGCGCACGTTGTCGTCGGCAAGGCCGGCCTGTTTCAGCCCCTTGATCGTGTCCTCGAACAGGCTGGGCGCGGTCGACAGGAAGATCGCCAGCCCGCCGCGATCATCCCCTTCGCCCCGGCCTAGCGAGCGGACATGGTCGGCCAGCGCATCGAAGCCTTCGAGCGTGCTTGCATCGAGCGGCTGGTAGGTCAGGCGGTTGAGGAAGGTCGCCATCGACCCGCGCCGATCCTTGGGCAGGTGCTCTTCCAGCGCCTCTCGTGCCATTTCGCGGAAGGCACCGGTGTCGAGTTCGCTTCGCGCCGTGCCGATGATCGCGAGGTTTTCCGGCAGCAGGTCGTCCGCGTCGAGCGCGCACAGGCTGGGCAGCAGCTTGCGCCGGGAAAGATCGCCGGTGGCGCCGAACAGCAACAATCTATCGGCGGCGAACTGGCTCATGCAAACGGCCCCTCATCTGGTTCTGGCGATCCAAGCGATAGCCATTGCCCTGCATACGCGCAAACAGGTGCGCAAGGGGGAGGTCGGAAGGGAGCGCAGGGGGGAATCAGTCGTCCGCGCTCACTTCGACGTTGCTGTTGCGAAAGTTCATCGGCGCGAAACTGGTGATGAAGCTGACATCGGCGGCATCGCGGCCCACGCCGATCTTCACGGTGTTGTTTAGGTCGGCCATGCCTGTCGCATCGACGATCTGCCACGTCCCGCCGCCCGGAAGTTCGGGATCGGCGAGGAACACCTCTGCCAGCGCGTGGAAATCGGGCGGCTCCACCCCCGGGGCAAAGCACGCGACGTAGCGGGCGGGAATGGTCGATGCGCGCGCCATGGTGACGAGGACGTGAGCGAAGTCGCGGCAAATTCCCTGGCGCGCGACGAAGCTCTCGGTCGCGTTGGTGCTGGGATCGCTGGAGCCCGGGGCGTAGGTGAAATGATTGTAGATCCAGTCGCGGATGGCGGCGATACGGGCGCCGCCCGAGGTGTCGCCGAACTCCTTCATCACCAGCGACTGGAACTCGTCCCCGGGGCAATAGCGCGAATCGAGCAGGTAGGAGACCGCCTCTCCCGGCAATTCGTGCGGCGACAGGGCGGACAGTTCGGCGAGGTCGTAGAGCTCGCGCCGGGGCTGGACCTTCGCCGTGTAATCGACCTCGATCAGGCCCTCGCCGCGGATCCAGATTCGCTCTCCGATATTTTCCTGCGCGCCGACGCGGGCGAAATGCTCGGTCGGCGTGATGTTGGTCGTACAGTCTAGGATCTCCTGCTCAGGCAGGTCGGCGGCCTCGAACTGGAGCAGCGCGCTGGTCGGCTGTTCGAATTCGAAGGTGAAGCTGGCTTTGATGTTTACGGTCATACCCTACCCAACGCCTTGTGCCCGGGACGTTCCGCAGGTGCGAAGGAATTTTGCGAGGGGATCGGACCAGCCGAGGCTGGTAGCGCGCATTCAGCCTGCGATTACGCCGAACAGGTCGTGCGCGTCGGCATCCTCCACCCGCACATCCACGATATCGCCGGGAGCGAGCGAAGCGGGCACGTCGCGCAGGTGGACCGCGCCGTCGATCTCGGGTGCGTCGGCCTCGCTGCGGCCGGTCGCGCCGATATCGCCGTCCTCGTCGGGTTCGCCGACTTCGTCGATAATGACGGGCAGGGTGCGCCCGACTTTCGCCGCGAGCTTGGCGGTGCTGATCCGTTCGGTCACTTCCATGAGGCGCGCATAGCGCTCTTCCTTCACCGCTTCGGGTACCGGATCGCTCAGGTCGTTGGCCGCCGCCCCTTCGACCGGTTCGAAGCGAAATGCCCCGACACGGTCGAGCTGCGCTTCCTCCAACCAGTCGAGCAGGTACTCGAAATCCTCCTCGGTCTCGCCGGGAAAGCCGACGACGAAGGACGAGCGGATCGCGATTTCCGGGCAGATGTCACGCCACGACTTCAACCGCGCGAGCACCTTCGCCTCGTTCGCTGGCCGCTTCATGCGCTTGAGCACGGATGGCGCGGCATGCTGGAACGGGATGTCGAGATAGGGAGTCAGCAGCCCTTCCGCCATCAGGGGGATGACCTGGTCGACGTGCGGGTAGGGATAGACGTAATGCAGCCGCACCCAGGGCGGGGCGCCATCGGCGTTGCGCAGTTGTCCCAGTTCGCGCGCCAGATCGGTCATGTGGGCGCGCACTTCGCGACCTTTCCACTCACGCGCCTCGTGCCGGGTGTCGACGCCATAGGCGCTCGTATCCTGGCTGATGACCAGCAATTCCTTCGTGCCCGCCGCGACCAGCTTTTCCGCTTCGCGCAGGACCGCGTCGATGCGACGGCTGGCGAGTTTCCCGCGCAATTGCGGGATGATGCAGAACGCGCAGGAATGGTTGCAGCCCTCTGAAATCTTGAGATAGCCGTAGTGCCGCGGCGTCAGCTTGATGTCCGGCTGCGGAATCAGATCGACGAACGGCCCCTGCGAGGGCGGCGCGTGGGTGTGCACCGCTTCCACCACCTGTTCGTATTGATGCGCGCCGGTCACCGCGAGGACCTGCGGATGGGCGGCGCGGATCGCGTCCGCCTCCTCGCCCATGCAGCCCGTCACGATCACGCGCCCGTTTTCCGCGATCGCCTCCCCGATGGCAGCGAGGCTTTCCTCCTTGGCGCTGTCGAGGAACCCGCAGGTGTTCACCAGCACCACGTCCGCCCCTGAATAATCGGGACTCATGGCATAGCCGTCGGCGCGCAGGCGGGTCAGGATGCGTTCGGAATCGACCAGCGCCTTGGGGCAGCCGAGCGAGACCATTCCGACACGCTTTGCGTCGGGCAGGGCGGTTGGGGTATTCATGATGCGCGGCCCCTTACACCGGAAGGCTGGGAAGCGCCAGTATCCGCGTGCTATCGTGCGCGATCAGACTTTGGAAGGACCGGAGAGATGAACGATTTCGCCCTGTGGCCGGTGCTCGCCGGAACCGTCGCATTCTTCGCGGTGGGCGCGATCTGGTACGGCGTCCTGTTCGGAAAGGCATGGCAGCGCGCAGCGGGCCTGTCGGACGAGACGGTGCGCGGTTCGAACATGGCGCTGATCTTCGCGCTGACTTTCGCGTTCGAAATGTTGATCGCGATGGTCCTGTGGCACCTGGTCGCGCGCACCAACCCGGCGCCTTTTGTCGTGATGATGATGGCGGTGGGGTTTGCCGTGGGCGTGATGATCCCGGCGATCGGGATCAATTACCTCTACCAGCGCAAGAGCGGCCTGCTGTTCGCGATCGATGCCGGGCATTTCCTCGTGGGCATGGCCGCGATGGGCGGGGTGTTCCTGCTGTTTCTTTGAGCAGGGGAGGGCCCTAGTTCCCGCGTGACGGATCGTCGCCTTTCGACTTGCCGTTGTCGGTGGGCACGATCTCCACGATGACGTCCCCTTCCTCCAGGTTCTGGCACTCGTCCTCCCAGAAACCGATGGCGCGACCGTTCCGATAGACCCTGAGGCCACGTCCGCCGGTCGACAGTTGCGCGATCGAGCAGTTCGTCTCTTCCGGGGTAACCACCCGCTCGACCAGCTGGACCCTGCCCGAAACGGAGGCAAGATCGGCAAGGTAGTCGGAAATATGTGCGCCTTTCGCGCTGCCGGCGAGCAGCAGGCCGGTGAAACGCACCGGGTTGATGACATTGTTGGCACCTGCCTGCCGCGCGAGCAACTCGTTGTCGTTGGCGCGCACGACCACGCTGATCGGCACTTTGGGGGCAAGGTGGCGAACGGTCAGCACGATCAGGATCGAGGTGTCGTCGCGACCGGCCGAGACCAGCACGCTCTGCGCCTCGGCGATGCGCACGGCCTTGAGCGTGTCGTCGCGCGTCGCATCGGCGGCCATGACGTTGACGCCGAGCTTTTCCGCATCGTTCAGCCGTGCCTCGTCCGGGTCGACGACAACGATGCAGCGCGCCTCAACACCGCGTTCGATCAGTTCGGTGACGCTCTGCGAGCCCGAGACGCCATAGCCGAGGACGACGACGTGTTCCGAAAGGGTATCCTGGATGCGGGCCATCCGCCATCTCTCCCAGCTGCGCTTGATGATGAAATTGTAGGCAGTGCCTACGAAGATGAAGAACACGGCGAACCGGATCGGGGTGACGATCGCGGCCTCTATCAGCCGGGCGCTGTCACTGACCGGATAGATGTCTCCGAACCCGGTCGTGGTGATGGAAATCATGGTAAAATAGACGACGTCGAGGAAGCTGATCTCGCCGTCGACAGTATCGACCAGGCCTTCGCGGTCGAACCAGTGGATCATTACCACGATGAAGATGAGGAACAGGGCCGCGAACAGCCGGATGCCAAGGTCGCCCCAGACCGGCAGCTTCACCGCCCGCTTGATCGGTTTGGCCTTCCGGCGCGCGACCACCTGGCCGCGCTGGTTCGAGTAGTTCCGCCCCGTTTTCTTCGCCATCGTTCGCGCGCCCCGGAACCTAGACCTCGTAGCGTTCGGCCATCGGGCCGAGCGACGAGTGATGCGTCAGGTCGAGTTGCAGCGGTGTCACCGCGATATACCCCTCGTCGATGGCCTCCAGATCGGTCCCGTGGTCGAGCGTGTGCTCTATCGCGTGAAGGCCGAACCAGAAGTAGCGGAAACCGCGTGGGTCGCGCCCCTCGACGACGCTCCCGCGCGAGTAGTCGTGGAAGCCCTGGCGCACCACGCGAATGCCCTTCACCGCGTCCGCGGCGCGTGGCGGGAAGTTCACGTTGACGAGCGTGCGGTCGGCGAACGGCGTGTCGAGCAGCGGGCCGAGCGCGCGTGCGCCCCATTGCCGTGCCGCTGCGAACATGTCGCCGCCATCGTCGCGATCGCGCGAATAGACCTGGCTGAGCGCGACCGAGCGGATCCCGGCCAGCGCGCCCTCGATCGCGGCGGAGACGGTGCCGGAATAGGTGATGTCGTCGCCAAGGTTCGCACCCCGGTTCACACCCGACAGGATGAGGTCGGGCGGGGCGTCCATCACTTCGCGCAGCGCCATCATCACGCTGTCGGTCGGCGTGCCGGTGACGGCGAAGCGGCGCTCCGCGAACTTCTGCAAGCGCACCGGCCGGTTGAGCGTCAGCGAGTGACCGGCGCCCGATTGCTCTTCGGAAGGCGCGCACACCCAGACGTCGTCGGAAAACTGGGCAGCGATTTCTTCCAGCACTTCAAGCCCGGGGGCGTGGTAGCCGTCGTCGTTGGTGACAAGGATGCGCATCAGGTGATCGGCTCCAATCGCGTCAGGCCGCCGGTGTAAGGGTGCAGCACCTCGG
>JBARZK010000065.1:0-11673 GCA_049649965.1 Erythrobacter sp. | reverse complement strand
GAGCCGCTTTTCACCATGGGGCCGCGGCGCATCTTCACCTTCGGCCTGTTCGAATTCTCTCTCGCGGTGTTCGCGGTGCTCGGCGGTTTGCTGCAAACGGCGAGCAGCTTCGTCGATTTCGAGATCTGGGATCCCGACATCTGGCAGGTGTTCTTCGAGGACCAGGCCGACACGGTCGCGGCGCTCGGTCCCGATGCGCAGGTGGTAAGCGCCATTGCCGGATTGATCGGGGTGTTCCTGATCGGCTCCGCGACCGGCATCGTGCGGACCTTCACGCGCGAATGGGGTTTCCTGCTCGAACGCACGCCGCGCGGCTTCCGACGGCGCAGGGGGCTGTTCACCCGCACCGATGTGGTCATGCCGATCCACCGTGTGCAGGGCCTGAAGATCGGGACGCGCGCGATCCGCTACCGCTTCGGCTGGCATGGCCTGCGCTTTGTCAGCCTCGCGCAGGATTCGGGCGCAGCGAACCACGTCGTCGCGCCGTTTGCCCGGATGGACGAGATCGAGCCCATAGTCGAAGCTTCGGGCTTTCACTTGCCGGACGACCGGACCGACTGGCACCGGGCAAGCCGCAAGTACATGTTCGACCGCGCGCTGATCGAGGCGGCGACCATCCTGCTGCTCGGGATCGTGGCTTGGGCGATATTCCTCGCCGTGCTGCCGGACTGGAGCGATGTCGTGCTGGGGGCCGCGCTGATCCTTTCGGGGTTGTCGGCGCTCGCGCAGGTGCTGGGCTGGCGATATCGCCGCCACGCGCTCGACGCCTCGCAGATCATGGCGCGCGGCGGTATTCTCTCGCCCAAGAGCCAGATCGCCACCCGCCTGAAACTGCACTCGGTCGAGATCGCGCAGGGGCCGATCGCCCGGCTGCGCGGCTATGCGACGGTGCATCTGGGGCAGGCGGGCGGAATTTTCGCAATACCCGGCGTGCCGGTCGCGCGGGCGCGCGAGGTGCGCCGGTTGGTGCTCGATACGATCGCCGCGACCGATTTCTCCCAGCTCGAAAGCCAGCAGGCGGCTTAGCCCTCCGCCCTCAGGTCCGACCATTCCGGGTTCTCGTCGAACTTCGCCGCGACGTAGGAGCATTGCGGGACGATCTTGAAACCCTTCTCGCGCGCGTCGGCGACCAGCCGCTCGACCAGCTGCGCCGCTATCCCGCGCCCGCCGATCGCCTCGGGGACGACGGTGTGGGTGGCGACGCGCACGTCGCTCGCCACCTCGTTGCGGGGCAGGCCGGTCTTGGGTTCCCATTCGAGAAAGCCGGTCGTGTCCTCGCCCGCAGGCTTGGCCACGTACTTGCCGCCCTGTCCCTGGGCATGGTGGGTGATGGTCACATCGGTGGTGCGGTCGTCGGTCATCGGGGAAACACTCCTTCTTGTGTTGAACGTGCGCGTCGGTAGAGGCGTTCCACGATGACCGATCACTCCAGCCGGCCCCGCCCCTTCCTTTCCGACAACGCCGCCCCCGTCCATCCGCGGGTGTGGGAGGCGATGCGGAATGCCGACCTTGCCGACAGCCCGTATGACGGCGACGCGCTGTCCGCACAGCTGGACGAACGCTTTTCCGACCTGTTCGGCCGCGAGTGCGCGGGGCTGTGGGTGGCGACGGGAACGGCGGCGAACTGCCTGGCGCTCGCGACCATGGTGCAGCCCCATGGCGGCGTCGTGTGCCACGAGGAAGCGCATATCGAGGTCGACGAAGGCGGCGCGCCCGGCTTCTTCCTGCACGGGGCGAAGCTGGTGCTGTGCGGCGATGCGCATGGCGGCGAGGGCGCGAAGCTGACGCCGGAACAGGTCGCCGCGCGCATCGATCCTATCCGCGACGACGTCCACCAGGTCCAGCCCCACGCCATCGCGATCACGCAGGCGAGCGAACACGGGCGGGTCTATCGGCCCGGGGAACTGGAACGTCTTGCCGATTTCGCCAGGGATCGCGGGCTCGGCCTGCACATGGACGGCGCGCGTTTCGCCAATGCCGCGGCGTTCCTGGGCGGTTCGGCGACGCAGGCCGCGGGAGCGGCGGCGCGTGGCGTCGACAGCCTCGCCTTCGGGTGCATCAAGAACGGGGCCATGAGCGCTGAGGCCATCGTGCTGTTCGATCCCGAACAGGCCGACCTCGTGAAATATCGCCGCAAGCGGGCCGGTCACCTGCAATGCAAAGGCCGCTATCTCGCCGCGCAGGTGCTCGCGATGCTCGACGCGGACCTGTGGCTGGAGAACGCGCGCCATGCCAACGCCGCGGCGCAGGAGATCGCGAGCGGATGCGGCGAGCGGCTGATGCACCCGGTCGAGGCGAACGAGCTGTTCGTGACGATGAGCGCGAACGAGCGCGAGGCGCTGCGGGCGGAGGATTTCGCGTTCTACGATTGGGGAGCGGACGCGGCGCGCTTCGTCACCGCGTGGGACACGCGCGAAGACGACGCGCGCGCTCTGGGCAAGGCGATCGCGGCTCTATGAGCCCTTGTCCGTGAGCGGCGATGCGCCCAGCATGTTGAGCTGGCGGGTGGTCGTGCCGTTCGTATTGACGGGCTGCATCTGGGGATCGACCTGGTTCGTCATCACCGGGCAGATCGACGGCGTGCCCGCGGCATGGTCGGTCGCCTACCGCTTTGCGCTGGCGACCCCGGCGCTGTTCTGCGTCGCGCTGGCGATGCGGCGGCGGCTGCGCCTTACGCAGCGCGAACACGTGCTCGCGCTCGGCGTGGGGCTGGCGCAGTTCAGCGGCAACTTCCTGTTCGTCTATCATTCCGAGCTCTACATCACCTCCGGGATCGTCGCGGTGATGTTCGCGCTGCTGATGGTGCCCAACGCGATCTTCGCGCGGATATTCCTGGGCGAGCGCGTGCCGGGCGGCTTCATCGCCGGGAGCGCTGTGGCGATCGCAGGCGTCAGCCTGCTGCTGATGCACGAATGGAACGCCGCACCGGTGGCGGAGACCGGGGGCGACGTGGCGCTCGGCATCGCGCTTGCCGTCGGCGGCATTCTCGCAGCCTCGATCGCCAATGTCGTGCAGGCCAACCGCACCGGACGCGGGGTGCCGATGGTAAGCCTGCTCGCCTGGGCGATGCTGTACGGCACGATCTTCGACTTCGCCTTCGCCGCCGCGACCGCAGGGCCGCCGCCCATGCCCTCGGGCATGGTCTACTGGGCGGGCATCGCGTTCCTGGCCCTGCTCGGATCGGTTGTGACCTTCCCGCTGCACTACAACCTCGTGCGCGAGATCGGCGCGGGGCGAACGGCCTATAACGGGATCGTGACGGTCTCGGTCGCGATGCTGCTTTCGACCCTGTTCGAGGAGTATCGCTGGACCTGGCTCACGGCGAGCGGAATGGCGCTGGCGCTGCTGGGCATGGTGCTCGCGCTGAGGTCGCGGCGGGTGAAGAGCGTGCAGGTCCAGCAGAGCGGCCGCATGCGGCCCGAAGCGGCGGACGAATGACATGAGCGGGAAGGACGGCCTCGGCGCTCAGCTTGCCAACGGCTTCACGATCGCGGCGCTCGGCACGGCGCTGCTGTTCCTGTTCGGCGCCGATGCAATCAACTTCCTCGTCGAAACCGCTCGCGATCTCGGCGCGAACTGATCGCACGGCCGGGCTGGGTCAGAGCAGCGAACCGAGGCCCTCGACATAGGTCGGATATTGCGGTGTCCAGCCCAGCACCCGCTTCGCTTTGCCGTTCGCGACGCGGCGATTTTCCATGTAGAAACCGCGCGCCATTTCGGAAAGGTTGGCTTCCTCCAGCGTCTCGAGCGGGGGAGGTTCGACCCCGAGCAGGCGGCAGGCCTGTTCGGTCACGGCATTGCTACTCGCCGGAAGATCGTCGCCGAGATTGTAGGCGCCGGGCGCTGCGTCCGCCTCGAGTCCGGCGAGCACGCCGGCGACGATATCCTCGACATGCACCCGGCTGAAGACCTGCCCCGGAAGATCGATCCGCCGCGCCTTGCCTTCGCGCACCCGGTCGAGCGCGCTGCGGCCCGGACCGTATATTCCCGGCAGGCGAAACACGCGCGCGCCGCGGGCCATCCATGCAGCGTCCGCCTCGGCCCGGGCATTGCGTCGTCCGGCCCCGGTCTGCACGATCGTTGGTGTCGTTTCGTCGACCCAGGCACCCTTTGTGTCCCCGTAGACACCCGTTGAAGACAGGTATGAAAGGCCACTTTTAGGCAGGTGGTCCCCGTAGCTTTCGAGGACGGGATCGGTCCCGGCCTCGCGGTCGGATGGCACCGACGAAAGGACCTGGTCGGCCTTGCGAAGCGCGTCGATCACCTCGTCGCGCTCCGAAAAATCGAGGTTTCCCGCGCTTCCCGTGGCGTCTATGCGCCAGTTTTTCGCCGTCAAGCTATCGGCAAGACGCGATGCGGTATAGCCGAGGCCGAAGATGAATATTCTCGCCATGGCCGTGTTCTAATCGCTTGACGGCCCGGCAAATCAACTGAAATCGAGACTTAACATGGACATCGCCCGCACTCCGACCAACCCGACCGGCAATCCCGAACTGGCCGATGCCGCGCCCAGTCCGCAGGACCCGCCGGTCATCCGGCGCAAGGATTATCGCCCCTTCCCGTGGCTCGTGCCCGAAACCCGGCTCGATTTCGCGCTCGGCCTCGACAACACGCGGGTCAGTGCGACGCTCAAGGTCGAGCGCAACCCCGCTTTCGAAGGGTCGCGCGATGAAAAGCGCACGCTGCGCCTCAACGGCGATGGACTTTCGGCGGACCAGATCGAAGTCGACGGCGCCCGGTTCGGCGACTGGTCGATGGATGGCAGCGACTTGATTGTTCAACTGCCCGACGAAGCGCACACGGTCGAGATCGTCACCCATATCGATCCGTCGGCGAACACCGCGCTCATGGGTCTCTACGCCTCGGGCGGGATGCTGTGCACGCAATGCGAGGCGGAAGGCTTCCGCCGCATCGCCTTCTTCCCCGACCGGCCGGACGTGCTCTCGACCTACACCGTGCGCATGGCAGGCGACAAGGCGCTGTTCCCTGTGCTGCTGGCGAACGGTAACAAGGTTGACGAAGGCGAGGGCGCGGACGGCGAGCACTGGGCCGAATGGCATGACCCGTGGCCCAAGCCGTCCTACCTGTTCGCGCTCGTCGCGGGCGATCTCGTCGCCAATTCCAGGCCCTTCACCACCCGCTCGGGCCGAGAGGTCGAATGCAACATCTGGGTGCGCGAGGCGGACCTGTCGCGCACCGATCACGCGCTTGAATCGCTGCATCGTGCCATGAAGTGGGACGAGGAGACCTTCGGGCGCGAATACGATCTCGACCTCTACAACATCGTTGCGGTCAGTGATTTCAACATGGGGGCGATGGAGAACAAGGGGCTCAACGTCTTCAACACGAAATACGTGCTGGCCGACAGCGACACCGCGACCGATGCGGATTTCGACGCGGTCGAGGGTGTCATCGCGCACGAATACTTCCACAACTGGTCGGGCAACCGCGTCACCTGCCGCGACTGGTTCCAGCTCAGCCTCAAGGAAGGCTTCACTGTCCTGCGCGACCAGCTGTTCAGCCAGGACATGCGCGGCGAGGCGGTCAAGCGGATCGAGGACGTGCGTATCCTTCGCGCGGCGCAATTTCCCGAGGATGCCGGACCGCTCGCTCACCCGATCCGGCCCGACAGCTACCGCGAGATCAGCAATTTTTACACCGCAACCGTCTACAACAAGGGTGCCGAGGTTATCCGCATGATGCGGACCATGGCCGGGGTGGAGGCGTTTCGCGCGGGCACCGACCTCTATTTCGATCGACACGACGGCGAAGCGGCAACCTGCGAGGATTTCGTCACCGCCATGGAGGAAGGCGCCGAGCTCGAACTGGCGCAGTTTCGCCGATGGTATCGGCAGGCCGGCACGCCGCGGGTCTCCGTTTCCCAATCGGTCGAAGGAAACGCGGTCGAACTGACGCTGAAGCAAACGACGCCGCCGACGCCCGGCCAACCGGTCAAGGGAGCGATGCCGATCCCGCTGCGCGTCGCGGTGCATTGCGCCCAGACCGGTTCGATCGGCGAAGAGGAACTGGTCATGCTGCGACTGGACGAGGAAACGTTCACCCTCCCTGCCTCGGGCCCGCGACCGGTCGTCTCGATCAATCGCGGCTTTACCGCGCCGGTCACCATCGAACGCGAGGTTTCGACCGACGATCTGGTCTTCCTCGCCGCGCACGACGACGACCCCTTCGCCCGTTACGAGGCCATGCAGGATCTTGCCGTACGCCATCTCGTCGCGGCGGCGAGCGGCACGCTCGACCAGGCGGGCAGGGCCGCCGGCAAACGGCAGATCGGCGATGCGATGCGTGCGATCCTGCTGGACGACAGCCTCGATGATGCAATGCGCGCGGAACTGATGCTGTTGCCAAGCGAGACCTATCTGTTCGAAAAGATGGCGACCACCGTCGATGGCGAGGAGCGCAAGGCCGACCCGGGCCGGATCCATCATGAGCGCGAGCAACTGAAAGCGGCGATCGGCTTCACGATCAAGCGCGATCTGGAGGCGGTCTATGCGCGCGTCGCCGATATCCCCTTCGACGATCCGAACGGGCGCGGGGCACGCAAGGTCAAGACCATGATCGCCACGCTGGCGGCGGTAAGTGACCCCGCCCGCGCCGCCGCGATGGCCGCGCGCCAGTACGACCGCGCCGACAACATGACGGATCGGCAGGGCGCGCTCACGGTCCTGTGCGGCCTGGAAAGCGAGGCGCGCGACGAACGTCTCGAGGCGTTCTACGATCGGTATCGCGACAATCCGCTCGTGATCGACAAGTGGTTTTCCATGCAGGCGCTGTCGACGCATCCGCGTGTCATCGAGCATGTGCGCGAACTGGCGCAGCACCCCGACTTCACGATGCGCAACCCCAATCGCATGCGCTCGCTGTACATGGCGTTCGCCGGCAACCCCAAGGGGTTCCACGACGAAAGCGGCGAAGGTTATCGCATGATCGCCGACGCCATCCTCGCGCTCGATCCGATCAATCCGCAGACGGCGGCGCGCTTCGTCCCCTCCCTCGGGCGCTGGCGGCGGATCGAGCCGGGCCGGGCCACGATGATGAAGGCCGAGCTGGAGCGCATTGCGGATGCTCCCAATCTGTCGCGCGACACCGCCGAGCAGGTCAGCCGCAGCCTCGATGGCTGATCACGACTTCGATATCGCGCGCGCCGGTATCCTTGCCGGCGTGCCTCACGGTTTCTTCGGCACCGCGGGCGGTCGGCACCAGTTCGGCTATGGCGGGCCGGGCCGTACGGAGGAGATCTCGGCCTTGCGCATGGCCGCGGCGGATACGATCATGCCGGGTGCGCTGCCGGTCGCACCGTGGCAGGTCCATTCACCGGACGTCATAATTGTCGAGGACGGCTGGGCAGATCGACCCGATGGGCGTCCGCAGGCCGATGCGCTGGTCACGGCGCGAGAGGGTCTGGCGCTGGCGATCGTGACTGCCGATTGCGCCCCCGTCCTGTTCGCCGATCCGCAAACCGGCATCGTCGGCGCGGCACATGCCGGGTGGCGCGGCGCGCATGGTGGAGTGCTCGAAAACACGCTTGCGTCGATGAGCGAGCTCGGTGCCGAGCAGAGCCGGATCGTAGCGGCGATAGGCCCGACGATCGCGCCCGAAAGCTACGAGGTCGATGCGCCGTTCAAGGCGGCGTTCGATGAAGCGGATGCAAAGCACTTTGCCCCTGCCCCGGCGCGCGAGGGCAAGCAACGCTGGTGGTTCGACCTGCCGGGCTATATCGCGGCGCGCTTGCGACGGGCGGGGCTCGAAGGGGTCGAGATCCTCTCGCAGGACACCTATTCGCAACCGTCCCGCTACCATTCCTATCGGCGGGAAAAGGCCGGTTCGCAGGCGGGGTACGGTCGACAAATCAGTATGATCGCGCGTCCGCGCGAAAGCGGCTGAATCCCTATTGCACCAAAGCGAACGGATCGTTCCCAAAACACGGTTGGATTTTCCGGTTTTTGGCGGTAGAGGCGCGGCGGAGTGAGCGCTATGAGCGTCTGCTCGACCGGCGTAGGGCCGGCAAAACTATTCGAAAGGCATTCCCACCGCGGCGCCGCGCCGATATGGGTATTGTCCAAATCGGGTCGCGACGGGCAGGCTTTCTCCTCTTCCCGCGATCGAACAGGCAGGGTAACGATCGATGGCTTCTACCGGAGCTCAGGACACCGTAGGCGCAGAGCCAGCCGGGCATGATGCGGGCGTGCACCACGAAGATGGCGTGCGCCGCCGCGACTGGATCCACATCGCCGCGGTCAGCACGGCCGGTGTCGCAGCCGCTTCGGTCCTGTTTCCGCTGATCAGCCAGATGGCGCCCTCGGCCGATGTGCTTGCCGCGAGCACCACCGATGTCGACATCAGTGCGTTGCAGCCCGGGCAAAGCGTGAAGGCAGAGTTCCGCAAGCAGCCTCTTTTCGTCACGCGACTGACCGATGCGACGATCGCGGCGGTAACCGACGCGGACGTGTCCGATCTGCGCGATCCCCAGACCCTCGCCGAGCGTACGCAGGAGGCGGATCCCTCGATCCTCGTCCAGCTTGGCGTGTGTACTCATCTGGGCTGCGTGCCGCTGGGCGCTGCCGAGGGCGAGGACAAGGGCGACTACAACGGCTATTTCTGTCCGTGCCACGGATCGCACTACGATCCGATCGGGCGTATCCGGAAGGGCCCTGCACCAACCAATCTGGTTGTGCCGGAATTCGAATTCGTTTCCGATAGCGTCATCCGCGTCGGCTGACACTTCGTAACACTAGGTGCGGGCCGTTTCCCGCACGTAGAGATCGCGAGAGAGTATTATGAGTTTCGCCTGGTCCAAGCAGTACGAACCGAAATCCGCGTTTACTCGGTGGATGGACGAGAAATTGCCGCTCCCGCGGTTGGTCTACAACGCGGTCGGCGCGGGCTATCCGGTGCCGCGCAATCTCAACTACATGTGGAATTTCGGCGTGCTGGCCGGGTTCTGTCTCGTGCTGCAGATCGTCACCGGGGTGGTCCTGGCGATGCACTACGCCGCCAACACGCAGGTTGCGTTCGGCACGGTCGAGCACATCATGCGCAACGTCAACTGGGGCTGGATGCTGCGCTACGCCCACGCCAACGGGGCGAGCTTCTTCTTCGTCGTCATCTACCTGCACATCTTCCGCGGCCTGTTCTATTCCTCCTACAAGGCCCCGCGCGAGATGATCTGGCTGCTGGGCGTGGTCATCTTCCTGTTACTGATGGCGACCGCCTTCATGGGTTACGTGCTGCCCTGGGGGCAGATGAGCTTCTGGGGTGCGAAGGTCATTACCGGCCTGTTCGGCGCGATCCCGCTGGTCGGCGAGCCATTGCAGATCTGGCTGGTCGGCGGTTTCGCGCCCGATAACGCCGCGCTTAACCGCTTCTTCTCGCTGCATTTCCTGCTGCCCTTCGTGACGGCGGGCGTGGTCATCCTGCATATCTGGGCACTGCATATTCCGGGGTCTTCGAATCCGACCGGCGTCGAGGTGAAGAAGGAAAGCGACACCGTTCCCTTCCACCCGTATTATACGGCGAAGGACGGGTTCGGTCTCGGCGTGTTCCTGATCGTCTTCACGCTGTTCGTGTTCTTCCTGCCCAACGTGCTGGGTCACCCGGACAACTACGTCGAGGCGAATCCGCTTTCGACCCCGGCGCTCATCGTCCCGGAATGGTATTTCTACCCGTTCTACGCGATCCTGCGTGCCTTTACGGGCGACCTTACCATCCCGTTCACCGGCATCGTCCTGCTCGAAGCGAAGCTGCTCGGCGTGATAGCGATGTTCGGCTCGATCCTGGTCTGGTTCTTCCTGCCGTGGCTCGACAAGAGCCCGGTGCGCTCGGGTCACTATCGCCCGCTGTTCAATCGTTTCTTCTGGTTCGGGCTGATACCGTGCATGGCGGCACTGTTCTATCTCGGCGGCGCGAAGCCTCAGGAACCCTTCATCGTCCTCAGCCAGATCGCAACGGCTTACTACTTCCTCCATTTCCTGGTGATCCTGCCGATCATCAGCCAGATCGAGGTGCCCAAGCCGCTGCCGTTCTCCATCACCCAGGCCGTCCTCGGTGACGACGAAACGCCGGGAAGCGGGACCGGGGGCGGAAGCCATCCCAAGCCGCGTACGGCGGTGAAAGACCTGCCCGGACGCGACACCGACGGTTCGCTGCAACCGGCCGAATAAGGCGTCGATCCGCTCGAACGCCCGACTGACGATCAAGACACGGAAAGAAACTAGGTCATGACCATCCGACTTGCAGGCATCATCGTCGGCCTTGCGCTTACCGCGGTGCTGGTGCTGTGGTCGCTCGTCCCGGGCATCGTGAACTTCGCGCTGCCGGAGCATCCGGAATATTACGCCTATCAGGAAGATAACATCGCGCCCGAGGGCGGCTTCTCGTTCGAAGGGCCTCTGGGGCGCTGGGACACGCAGCAACTGCAGCGCGGCTACCAGGTCTACAAGGAAGTGTGCTCGGCCTGTCACAGCCTGAAATTCGTCGCTTTCCGCAATCTCGAAGGGCTTGGCTACAACGAAGCGGAAGTACGCGCCGAAGCTGCGAACTGGAACGTGCCAGGAATCGATCCCGTCACGGGCGAAGCGACCACGCGGCCGGGTCTTCCAACCGACTATTTCCCTTCGCCCTATCCCAACGCGGTCGCGGCGCGCGCCGCCAACACCAATGCGATCCCGCCCGATCTCTCGCTGATGACGAAGGCGCGCAAGGACGGGTCTCACTACGTCTATTCGCTGCTCCTCGGCTATAACGAGCCCGACCCTGAAGACGTGGCCGAGTCCCCCGACTTCGAGACGCCTACGGGCCTGTATTTCAACGAATATTTCTACAACATCAATATCGCGATGCCGCCGCAGCTTTATCCCGATCTGGTGAGCTATTCGGACGGGACCGAGGCAACGCCCGAGCAGATGTCCCAGGACGTTGCGGCGTTCCTGACCTGGACAGCCGAACCCTCGCTCGTCGAGCGCAAGCAGACCGGGTGGTTCGTCATCGGGTTCCTGCTGTTCGCGACAATCCTCGCCTTCCTGTCCTACAAGCAGGTCTGGGCCGGCATCAAACCGAAGAAGCACTGATAATCGCCTCCTTCGTGCCCCGTAATGCGCCCCGTCGTCTCTCGCGGATGACGGGGCGCTTTCGTTTGCATCTGCGAGCGCCCGATGGTCTCGTGGTACGAGCCAGCCGGTGAGCACAGCCGCTCTAAGCCCTGACGACCTGAAGGCGCTGGTTCGTACGGTTCCGGACTTTCCGGCCAAGGGCATTCAATTCCGCGACATCACCACACTGATCGCCGATCCCGAAGGTCTTGCCGCAAGCGTGCGCCATCTTGCGGAGCTTGCCAGGGAGGCCGGGGCGCAGAAGGTCGCCGGAATGGAAGCGCGCGGGTTCATTTTCGGCGCCGCCGTCGCGATCGAACTCGGTTTAGGGTTCGTGCCCTTACGCAAGTCCGGCAAGCTGCCGATCGCAACGATCGGGATCGATTACGCGCTCGAATACGGTCGCGACCGGCTCGAAATGGATCCCGGCGCGGTTGCGCAGGGTGAAAACGTGGTGATCGTCGACGACCTGATTGCAACGGGCGGTACTGCCGTCGCGAGCGCGCAATTGCTGCGCAAGGCCGGCGCCCGGGTGGAGGCGGCGGTGTTCGTGATCGACCTGCCGGAC
>JBARZK010000064.1:0-5398 GCA_049649965.1 Erythrobacter sp. | reverse complement strand
CATCATGCGTCTGCACAAGGGGGCGCTGTCAGATCCGACGGGGGCGCTGCGCTATCCACCGCGTCCGGCGCCCGAACCGGCGAAGGCGGGCGGCGATCGAGCGGACCGGTCGGTGGCGCAAGACGTCGCACAGCCCCGGCGCGCAGGCGATGCCGCGTGAAGATGCCCGCGCTCCCCTTTCCCGGCCGGAACGCTCCGGTCGCCGGCAATTCCGCGCCGCTTTTGCCGGAAGGTCGGACCAAAGGGCCGATTCCTTGGGTGATCGCGATCCTGATCGCCCTCGTCGTCGTGGCGGCGGCGGGCGGGCTGGCGCTGCGCAACCTCGCCGAGGATGCGCGCGGCGATCTTGCCGGGGCTCTGACAGTCCAGATCGTCGAGGCCGATCCCGCCGCCCGCGCCGCCCTGGCCGAACAGGTCGGCACGGTTCTAGGCCGAGAGGACGCGGTTCGATCGATCAGGATCGTTCCGGAAAGCGAGCTTGAGGCCCTGCTAGAACCCTGGCTCGGCGCCGGTGTCGAAAGCGGCGAGGTCCCGATACCCGCGCTCGTCGATGTCGAACTGCGCGGGCCGGCATCGCGCGATAACGTCGAGGCATTGCGGGTCGTGCTGGCGCAGGCGCTGGAGGGAGATGCGTCCAAGGCCCGGATCGACGCGCAATCCGACTGGCTGGAACCGGTCTACGACGCGCTCGCCGCCCTGCAATATCTCGCGCTGGTCCTGATCGTTCTGATCGGCGCGGCGACCGCCGCCGCGGTCTGGCTGTCGGCACGCAGCGCGTTTGCCAATCATCGCGACACGGTGGAGGTGATCCACCTGCTCGGCGCAAGCGATGCGCAGGTCACGCGGGTGTTCCAGCGCTCGGTGCTGCGTGATGCCGCCATCGGCGCCGGAATAGGCCTCGTGATCGGCGTCGCGGCTGTCTGGCTGCTCGGCCAGCAATTCGATGCGCTCGATGGCGGAATGACGCAGGGCGGCGGACTTGGCGTCACCGACTGGCTGGTGATCGCACTGATACCGGTCGCTGCGGTCGCGCTTTCGCTACTTACCGCGCGCATTACGATCGGCCTTGCGCTAAGGTCGCTGCTGTAACGCCATGCGGATCGTCCAATACCTTGTCGCGCTGTTCGTCCTCGTGTGGGCCCTCGGCTTCCTGTGGTTCGTGGTCGCATTGCCGCAGCCCGCGGACAGGCTAGAGACCGACGCGGTCATCGTGCCGACCGGCGCGGCGGGCCGGATCGAACGCGGGCTGGAGGTGCTGGACGAGGGGCTTGCATCGCGCATGCTGGTGACCGGCGTCGATCCCGAAGTGACCGATGGGGAGTTTGCCACGCAATTCGACGTCGAGAACGAGCGCATGGATTGCTGCGTTACTCTGGGGCAGTCGGCGGTCGACACCCGCACCAATGCGACCGAGACGGCGCAATGGGTCGAAAGCAACGCCATTCGTTCGCTGCGCCTCGTGACGACGGACTGGCACATGCGCCGCGCGGCGGGCGAATTGAACCGCACCCTGCCAGCCGATGTCGAAGTGGTGCGCGATGCCGTGCCCTCGCAGCCCGACCTTGCCAGCCTGTTCCTGGAATATCACAAGCTGATCTTCAGCCGCGCTGCCGCTTTCATCGACGAGTGAGATCGGGCGCGATGACGAACGCCGTGACCATCCTTCGCAACCTGGCCTTCTACCCAGCCTTCTATGGCGTCAGCATCGTGCTGGTGGTGCTCTCCCTCTTCGCGGCGCTGTTCGGCTACGAACCCTTGCGGCGCGTTGTCGAGGCATGGTCAAACTGGCATCGGTGGTGCGCGCGTCATCTGCTGAACATTCGCATCGTGTTCGACGGATCGATCCCGCTCGAACCGGTGCTGTACGTGGTGAAGCACGAAAGCTTTTTCGAAGCGATCGAGGCGCCGATCGTGTTCGGAATGCCCGCCGTGTTCGCCAAGCGCGAGCTGTTCGACATTCCCGGCTGGGGCCGCTCCGCGCGCCTCTATGGCCTGATCCCGGTCGCCCGCGACAAGGGCGCACGTGCCTTGCGCGAGATGATCGCGACTGCTCGCCAGCGCGTGGGAGAGGGGCGACCGCTGGTCATCTTTCCCGAAGGAACCCGCGTTCGCCACGGGGACATGCCGGACCTTCAGGCGGGCTTTGCCGGGATCTACAAGCTGCTGGGGCTGCCGGTCGTCCCGATCGCTGTCGATAGCGGTCCGCTCTATCATCGGGCTTGGAAACGCGCGGGCACGATCACCTATCGCATCGGCGAACGGATACCGGCCGGGCTGACGCGCGACGAGGCGGAAAAGCAGGTGCACCGCGCCATCAACGCGCTGAACCGGGAGCAGCGACTGGGCGCGCTGACCGGCGGCTCGACGTCCGAATAGCCGCGTTTGCGCTAGGCCCCGGGTCCGCGACCGAAATCGGGTCGGTCGTCGTCCTGACCCTGCTCGATCACGGCACGGCGGATCGCGCGGGTGCGGGTGAACAGGTCGTGCAGCGCGTCGCCATCGCCGGAACGGATCGCGCGCTGCATCGCGGTCAGGTCTTCGGTGAAACGCCCCAGCATCTCGAGCACTGCAGGGCGGTTGTTGAGAAAAACGTCGCGCCACATCACCGGGTCCGACGCCGCAATCCGGGTGAAGTCGCGAAAGCCCCCGGCGGAATACTTGATTACCTCGGAGCGGGTTACGTCTTCCAGGTCGCTGGCAGTGCCCACGATAGTGTAGGCGATGAGGTGCGGGATATGACTGGTGACGGCCAGCACGAGGTCGTGATGCTGCGCATCCATGATCTCGACCTTTGCGCCGATCGCCTCCCAGAAACTCCCGACCGCTTCGACCGCGTCCGACGAAGCTCCTGATGGCGGGGTGAGGATACACCAGCGCCCGGCGAACAAGTGCGCGAAGCCCGCTTGCGGCCCGCTGCGCTCGGTGCCCGCGACCGGGTGGGCCGGGATGATCGCGTGATCGGGGAGCGCACGCGCGAGCGCCTCGGCGACGCTCTGCTTGGATGAGCCGACATCGGAGACGATCGCGTCTGCCCGCAGGTGATCGGCGATTTGCGACGCGGCATCCTCCATTGCGCCGACCGGCACGCACAGGATGACGAGGTCCGCATCGGCGACCGCAGTCGCGGGATCGTCGCAGATCGTGTCCGCCAGCCCGCGTTCGCGCGCCGCCTCCCGCACCTCGGGATTACGGTCATAGCCGGTGGTTACGACGTGCGGCGCGAACGCCCGCACGGCAAGACCGATCGAACCGCCCAGCAGGCCGAGCCCGACGATCGCTACTCGCTCCACCTTCATGCTCTGCAAGCCCCTTGCAGGGAGGCGATGATCCGCGTCATGTCCTCGCTGCGACCCACCGTGATGCGCAGCGCGTCGGGCAGGCCCTGACCCGGGAGATGGCGCACCGCGTAGCCGGCATCGGACAGGGCATTCTGCGCGGCAGAGGCAGATAGCGCTCCTTCGAAGCGCACGAGGACGAAGTTCGCCTCGCTCGGAACGGCGCTGATTCCATGATTGCCCAAGGCGGCGAGGGCGTCCGCAAGACGCTGGCGTTCGCGCCGGTTGTGTTCGCGGCTCTCGGCAACGAATTGCTGGTCGCTCAGCGCCGCTACAGCCGCTTTCTGACCCCCTTGTGTCACGTTGAAGGGCCCCCTGATCCGATTGAGAACGTCGATAATCCCCGGCGCGCCGGTAGCCCAGCCGACCCTTTCGGCAGCAAGACCATAGATTTTGGAAAAGGTTCGCGTGACCAGCACGTTGGCGTGGGTTTCGGCCAGATCGAAACCGGCCTGCTGGTGCGAGGGATCGACATATTCGCCATACGCCTCGTCGAGCACCAGCAGCACGCCGGGGGACAGGCTTTCGTGCAAACGGCGAACTTCGGCGGGCGGTAGCCATGTGCCGGTCGGGTTGTTCGGATTGGCGAGGAACACCACTTTCGTGCGCTCCGTCACCGCTTCCAGCATCGCATCGACATCCGCGGTAAAGTCGCGATCGGGAACGATGACCGGCTGCGCCCCGCAGCGCCTTGCCGCGATCTCGTAGACTGCGAAACTGTAACGCGAGAACAGCACTTCGTCACCGACCCCGGCAAAACCCTGGGCCGCCAGGTTCAGCAATTCGTCCGAGCCGGTTCCGCACACGATCCGGGCGGGATCGAGATGGTGCAATTGCGCGATCGCGTCGCGAAGCTCACTCGCTTGAGGATCGGGATAGGCGGCCGCATCCTCACGGTCCTGCGCCAGGGCGGCCAGCGCCGCTGCACTCGTGCCGAGCGGGTTTTCGTTGGCCGAAAGCTTGGTCAGCGCGCGTCCGTCGCCCGAAGTCGACTTGCCCGGAACGTAGGCTTCGATGCCGAGAATATAGGCTTTGGGTTCGGGAGCATTTGCCATCGCCGCCGCGCTTGGACAAAAAACCAGCCTTCGACAAGCGCGAGCACACGCGTTAAGGCCGCGCGCTGGTGACTTCGGGTGCATGGCGCGCGGCGAAGCGCCGATTTTCCCGCCATTTCGTGGCTCTATTCACCGGTTTTGCAAAAGGCGTGTCGCAGACTTTCCCATCGCTCGAACTGCCCCGCCCGCTCCCGCTCGACAGCGGGCAGGAGCTGGCGGGCGTGCGGATCGCATACGAGACCTATGGCGAGCTGGCCGCCGATCGCGACAACGCCGTGCTGGTCTGCCATGCGCTGACCGGCGACCAGTTCGTCGCCAAGGCCCATCCGCTGACCGGCAAGCCGGGGTGGTGGGAGCGCATGGTCGGGCCCGGCAAGCCGATCGACACCAATCGCCATTACGTCATCTGCGCCAACGTGATCGGCAGCTGCATGGGCTCGACCGGTCCGGCCAGCATGGCGCCTGATGGCGCTCCCTACGCGATGCGGTTTCCGGTCATCACGATCCGCGACATGGTCCGCGCGCTGGTCGCCCTGCTCGACGAACTGGGGATCGAGCGCCTGCACGCAGTCGTGGGCGGATCGATGGGCGGGATGCAGGCGCTCAGCCTTGCTGCCAACTGGCCCGACCGCGCGGAGCGGGTGCTGGTGGTCGCGTCGACCGCGCGGCATTCGGCGCAGAACATCGCGTTCCATGAGGTGGGACGGCAGGCCATCATGGCGGACCCCGCGTGGGGCGAGGGCGACTATTACGATCGCGACGGTGCCCCCGACAACGGCCTCGCCGTCGCGCGCATGGCGGCGCATATCACCTACCTTTCCGAAGAGGGGCTGACGCGCAAGTTCGGGCGCCGCTTGCAGGATCGCGACGCCAAGAGCTTCGGGTTCGATGCCGACTTCCAGGTGGAATCCTACCTGCGCTATCAGGGCAGCGGTTTCACCCGACGCTTCGATGCGAACTCGTATCTCTACATCACGCGCGCCATGGATTATTTCGACCTTGCCGAAG
>JBARZK010000063.1:0-21962 GCA_049649965.1 Erythrobacter sp. | reverse complement strand
CCAAACGACCGTGCAACTCTCCCAAAATGTTGAACGAGAGAGTTTGCTCGCTCGAAGTCGAAGTATGGCGGGCACGAAGACACCCACTACCGCCGACCACGCAACATCTAGTCCACCGTCCAGCCACCATCGATCACGAGACTGCTACCCGTCATCATGGCAGAGGCATCGGAGGCGAGAAAAACGACCGCACCCATCAGGTCTTCGACCGCACCCAACCGTCCAAGCTTGATCTTTTCGACCACGGCTTTCTTGAAAGCTTCGTCCTCGAAGAATGGCTTGGTCATCGGCGTTTCAACGAAGGTGGGGGCGATGGTGTTTGAGCGTATGCCGTGCGGCGCAAGATCAAGTGCAAGCGCCTTGTTTAGTCCCTCCACTGCCCATTTGGACGCACAATAGAGCGAACGGTTCGGGCCGCCGACGTGGCCCATCTGGCTGCTTACGTGGATTAGGCTGCCCTTGCGCTCTTCAGCGATCATTCTGCGAACGCAGGCCTGAGATACGAAAAAGAGACTTTTGAGATTCAGCCCGAGGACAGCATCGTAATCCGATTCCTCGACCTCCATGGCGTGTCTGGGTCGATTGGTCCCGGCATTGTTGACCAGAATATCGAACGCAGGCTCGCTTTCGAAGAAATCGTCAACCGCCGGAAGGTCGGTGATATCTAGTGTTCGCGCTTTGGCGAGTTGCCCCCGCTCCATGATGGCGGCAGCTACTTCAACGATCTCCGCACGGGAGCGCGCCAAAAGCGTGACATGCGCGCCCGCTTCAGCCAGCGCGGCTGCACAGGCAAGGCCGATCCCACGGCCTGCCCCTGTGATCACCGCGCGCTTGCTATCCAAACGCTGGCTCGGAGTTGAGGGCAGTTCGATCGCCATATCGGCTGTTCAGGCTGCGGTTTGCGGCGACGGGTCGGCTTGGCCCGCATAGGGGATGTTTCGACCGCCATAGCGACGCAGGCGGATGTTGGCCTGTTCGCCGTGTCCGGCGAACCCCTCCATCGCGCATAGACGGCTGCAGTACTCACCGATGAGCGTGGTTGCCTCATCCGTCATCACGCGCTGGTAGGTGCAGGTTTTGAGGAACTTGCCGACCCAAAGTCCACCCGTGTAGCGGGCCGCCTTCTTGGTCGGCAGGGTGTGGTTGGTCCCGATGACTTTGTCACCGTAGCTAACGTTGGTCCGTGGCCCCAGGAACAGCGCGCCGTAGTTCGTCATGTTCTCAAGGAAATAGTCCGGTTCTTCGGTCATCACCTGGACGTGTTCGTTGGCGTATTCGTCTGCCACTGCGCACATTTCCTCGTAGCTGTCGCACACGACCACCTCCCCGAAATTCTCCCAGGCTGGTCGCGCGTAGTCCGCAGTCGGCAGGATTTCGAGCAACCGTTCAACCTCTCGCATCGTGTCGCGCGCCAGCTTTTCCGAATTGGTGATCAGGATAGCAGGGCTTTCCGGACCATGTTCGGCCTGTCCGAGAAGATCCGTTGCGCAGATTTCTCCATCGACCGTCTCATCCGCGATCACCATGGTTTCGGTTGGGCCGGCAAAGAGATCGATCCCCACGCGGCCGAAAAGTTGTCGCTTGGCTTCGGCGACGAAGGCGTTTCCCGGCCCAACGAGAATGTCGACGGGACTGATGGTTTCGGTCCCGATCGCCATCGCGCCTATCGCTTGGATACCCCCGAGCGCGAAGATTTCGTCCGCCCCTGCCATCGCCTGAGCTGCTACGATCTTGTCCGCGGGCTTACCGTCGAAAGGCGGAGCACAGGTAACAATGCGCGGCACCCCGGCAACCTTCGCGGTGATTACACTCATATGCGCCGAAGCCAGCAAGGGATACTTACCCCCGGGAACGTAGCAGCCCGCAGAATTCAGCGGGATGTGCTTATGACCGAGCACTACGCCCGGGAGGGTCTCGACCTCGACGTCCTTCATGCTCTCGCGCTGGATCTTTGCGAAATTGCGTACCTGTGCCTGCGCGAACTCGATATCCTTGCGCTCCTGCGCGGTAAGGCTGTCGACGCATCGAGCAATCTCGTCGTCGCTGAGGCGATAATCGTCGCGGTCCCATTTATCGAAGGTGTTGGACATTTCCCGAATGGCCGTGTCGCCGCGCTTTTCGATGTCTTCGAGCGCCTGTTCGACGATATCTCGCACCTTGCGATCTGCATCCGCGCGAGACTGGATCGTCGCACCCTTCTTCAACCACGTGGCCATTCACCGTCTCCTGCTCGAATCCAACCACCTACCGGTGGCCGATGCTTATTGACTGCGAATGCAAATGATTACAATAGAGACCACGGACTAAGGGAGGGCCAAAGATGCCAACGGGCTGCGCGAAAAGCGTCATGCGCAACAAGGATTTTGAGAATCGGGTAGTTCGCTATCGCGACTTGGTCCCGTGCTACAACGCCTTCGTCGACACGCGGACGCCTGGGTCCGAAGCGAAAGAGAACTTCACGATCATTGGGCCCGGGGTTTCGGAAAACCCCGAACAGTTCGTCCACATAAAGGAACCGCACGGTTTCAACGTTGGTGGTGCGCGCCAGCCGCCGGGCTGCGTGAATTCCCAACACAGCCACAAGACCGCCGAGGTTTTCGTCGTGCACACCGGGACGTGGCGGTTCGATTTCGGCGAAGACGGCGACGATGCACAAGTCGTCTTGGAGGAAGGCGATGTGGTCTCGATCCCGACCAACGTCTTTCGCGGCTTTACCAATGTCGGCGACGACATCGGCTATCTCTATGCAGTTCTCGGCCAGGATAACCCAGGTCACGTTACCTGGGCGTCCGCCGTTTTCGAACTCGCCAAGGACCACGGCCTCGTGCTTCTCGAAAGCGGGATGCTGGTCGACACGACGAGAGGCGAAACGATACCGCAAGGTGCGGCAGTGATGTCGCCTCCGGGTCGCGAAGAGCTTGCCAGTATGGGTCGTGTAACCCCTGACCAAGCTGAGGAATACGTCTGGCGCGAGCTTGCAGAAAGCCCGAAGTCGATCGAACTGATCGGGCCAAAGGGGATCTACCCCTGGGACCACGGGTTCAATCTTCGGCGAGATATTCTGGTCAAAGGGGAAACGCTGGAGCGCCCGGCTCCCGATGCACCGGAAGTCATCTTCGTTCACCGCGGTTCGGTCTGTATTTCGAGTGCCGACAGACAGCTCGAGCTCGGCGAGGGAGATACATTCAGCGCCCCGCAAGAGGTCGCCTATGATATAGAAGCGACGGATGATACGATCGCGTTCATCACCACCCGGGCGGATTAAGAGGTTTGAAGCGCCACGCGGACGGTAACCCGCCTTGGCTGGCCACGAGGGCATTGCCACCGACCACTGGCGGTCGGCGGCATGCCATTTCCTAATTGAGTTTGCTCAGAACCTGTAGCCGACACGCACGCCATAGGTGCGCGGATCGGCGAATGTCCCCTGCACTTCCCCGTTCGCGCGGACGGTAATGCGCCCGAGCGTCGCCTCGTCTTCGATGTTGAGGACGAAGGCCTGAGCGCTCAAGGCACCGTTTTCCGACGTCCAGGTTATGCGTGCATCGGTCTTGGTGAACCCCTCCTGCTCGATGTTGGGAGCCGAGGGCGAGAGTAGATAGGAACCGGTCCACTGCGTGTTGAAGCCAGGCGCAAGGGTTCCGGCCCCGGGACCGAGATCGATCTCGTACGTGGCGCCGAACTGTCCCTGCCAGTCCGGCGTGTTCTGGACCCGACGATCGTTCGGTACATAGGCGAAGTCGAAACCTGAAATGTCCGTCGGAACGAACAGCTCCGGATTGGTCTGGGCGTTAGGGAAATAGCCGCCCCCGATACCGTAATTCTGGGGAGCCGTTGGCGGAAACGCGCCCGATCCGCAGGACGGTTCGGAGATATAGAAACAGATGAAGTTAGGCGGCGCGAACCGCGAGAACTCATCGTAGCGCGCCCTTAGATAGACTACCGAGGCGTTGATAGTCAGCCCGGGAACAGGCGCTGCAACCACGTCGAGTTCGGCGCCGGGAGTGTCTTGGCCCCCAACATTGAAGATCGTCGTGATGTTGCGATCCTGCCCGTCGATGCTCACGATCTGCGTACCTTGCTCCTGCAAATCCGTGAATCTGTTGAAGAACGCGGCAAAATTGACCTGAAGGCGTCCATCGAAGAACCGGTTCTTCGACCCGATTTCGTATGCCTCGACTTTTTCCGTGTCGAACGTGGTGATCTGCCCCGGATTGTTCGCGGCAGTCACGCCTGCACCGAACCCGCCCGAGTGCGCGCCGGTGTTGAAGCTCGCATAGATCATGTGTTCGGGGGAGATGTCGTAATCCAGCGCGGCGCGAAACGTGAAGAATTCGAACTGCTGTTCCTCACAGATGGTGAAAAAGTAGTTAGGAACCGTGGCCACAACCTCGTCGCTCTGGTCGGTCGAAATTCCCTGAGAGGTAAAGCCGCCGCAAGTTTCGTTGAAATCGAAGCTGAAGAACGGGTTCACCGCGTAATAGGCGTTGTCGCCGGGAAGGCCTTCCTGAGCTGCAAACTCACCGGCGAAAAGGGTACCATTTGCCGGCGACTGTAATATCGTCTTGAATTGTTTGTCGTCGACCGTGTAGCGGCCGCCAAGCGTAAGGGTCAGCTGATCCGTGAGATCATACGAACCCTGTGCGTAGATCGCGTAGGAATCAGTTTCCGCTTGGTTCGCCGTTCGGAAGTCGAACAGGTTCCCAGTAGTAAAGTCGAGCGAACACGACGCCGGCGTGGTGAAACTGAACTGGCATTCGTTCGCCGAGCCCCCGATACCGCCTCCTGCACCGAAATACTGGGGGAGGCCTAAAGCCTCGGCGGTTTCCGTCGTGTAGTTCCTGTTCAGATAGTAGAATGACGAGCCGTCACGACCTTTCTCATTCAGATAAAACGCGCCGATCGTATACTGGAGTGGGCTCGCAGTATCGGTCGACTGGATCTGGAATTCCTGTGTGAAGACCTCTGATTCCGTGCCGCCGACAAAATATTGGAGCGGCAGAGGAGTACCATCACCGTCGCCGCCGGCTCGAGTGCTAAAGTCGGTGAATGAGGTGATCGAACGCAATTGTATGCTGTCCGAAATATCGTAATTGATGACAGCGCTGTACTGCTGTTGCTCCAGATCCTCGAATGGCTGAGCATCATAGACGTTGGAATACGGACCGCCGATCGGGATCCCGATGTCCGCGCCATTAACATCGGCGATGCCGTCCCGCAGCGCGTTGGTAAAGTCGAATAGGGTCCCCGTACCCAGGTTCAGCCCGTTGAAGCCGCCAGCGCCCGACGCGCGTTCGGGGAAGGTGTAGGTTTCGCCGTTGAAGTTCACCGAACCACCGGGTGGAACGATCAGCGAAGGATCGACGGCTACGCCGATCACCTTGCCGTTTGCTGCATTGAAACCCTGGCCACCGCGTTGGAAATAGCTACCTGTCAACGTGACTTCGAGACGATTATCCAACGCAGAGGGCGACCAGCGGAGCTTGCCGCGGATGAAATCTTCGTCCTTGTCCTGGAGATCGGCCTCCGGACGGACCACGCTTTCAAGGAAGCCATCGCGCCGCTCGATCGCGCCGGCAAAACGGAGCGCCAGATCATCGGTCACGGGAAGGTTGATGAAGCCTTCGGCACGAACCCGATCATAATTGCCGACAATCACATCGACGCCGCCCTCGACATAGTCGACTGGCGCAGCGGTTGTGAGAGCGATGTTGCCGCCATAGCTGTTGCGGCCGAAAAGAGTGCCCTGCGGCCCCTTCTGCACCTCGATGCGTTCCAGATCGACGAGCGCGGCGGTCAATTGCTGTGGGCGCGCCTGATATATCTCGTCGATATAGAAGCCGATGCGAGGGTCGGAATTCAGTCCGATCGCTTCGGTATAGACGCCGCGAATGGCCGGGCGCTGGGCCGAACCCGTGCGGTTGAGCCGAAGACCGGGCACTACCTGTTCCAGCCGGCTGATATCGCTAATTTCCTTTTCGCGGATCTCCTCGCGACTGATCGCTGTCACGGAAAGCGGAACGTCCTGCAGGTTTTCCTCGCGACGCTGTGCGGTCACGATAATCGTGTTGACCCCCGCGTCCGTTGCCGACGTCTGTGGAGGCTCATCATCCACGTCCTGTGCGTGCGAATAGGCTGGCGAGAAAAGTGCGATCACAGCAGCGCCCGAGAGCAAACTCCGCGAATTCAGATGAAACGATTTCCTCATGTCCCACTCCTCCCATTACACACCACTGCCTCTTACAACACGAGGACGTATTGCAAGCGCAGTCATTTTACAACCCCTCATGGATTCAGGGGGGATAGTTCAATGCGCTGGTGAATTTGTGCAATAAAGTTGCGTCCGAATGCAAAGGTCACATCAGGGCAGCCGGGGGAGCGTCGGATCGGTTGTGAATGGTATTTCCGCCAAAACATCCATTCCCATCTGATCGAGAATGTGCGGAATATCGATCATAACCCAGTTGTCTGCGATACGATCGAAGCGGTCGAGACGATACCAGTCAGCGACGCGCATTCGGATTTCGCGTCCCGTTGGGGGAAGGCCGAGCCATTGGGCTCCGGCATGCGTTCCGATCATGTTCGGCCAACCACCGGTCATTGCAAATGCGCCCTCACCTATTTCGCAGAAATGGCCGGGACGGGCGATGTCGTCCCCATGTCCCCTGGGAATTCCACGCCTGTCCTGAAAAGCCCTGAGAAACAGGGCCCCGTGAGCATCTCTGAAACCGGCCATGCCCCTGCTCGATCCGATCCCCGCCGGGCCGAACCAGTTCATCGTCTCGGACCAATTCGGACTATGATGCGCCGCTGCACTGGCCCTGTCGACGACTGCGGGACCACTGGGCAAACCAGCCTGCATCTCACGGATGATAGCGAGTGTTTTCTGCCCGTCCGGCCGGTTTTTTCCTTCCCGCCCGATCGGCGGGAACAGCCATTGGCCGGGAGAACCGGGCATCGCGCGAAACGGATAAATTCCTGCGCTGTCCATGAGGTCGATAAGATCGAACATCACGAAGCAGCCTATCGCGCAGCCATCCTGGAAAACGAGGTTCATTCCGAATCGCAAATGGGCAAGCTTTTTCGTGGGCGGAACTCCCGCGAAAGGCGTGAGGAAGTTGCCGGAAACGAAACCCAGCATGCTCGCGTGTCGCCGCCCCTCGTATTGCCCTTCGAGAATGACGCCAGGTCGTATTTCGTAGTGAGGGAAAGCCGCCACGAGCGGCCGCCAGAAAGTATCCGCCGCGGCGGCGACGCTCTGCGTCGATCCGAACGGAAAGAAGAAATGACTTTCGCAATCCCGTGCGAGCACTGAGAGAAGCGCTTCCTCAACCGCTCTAGGCTCCGGGGCGCTGAGCTGCTCGATCAGTGTCAGCATCTGCGACTTTACCGGCTGGTCCATGCGCTCGATTTCCCTCCTATGGTCAATTGCATGCGGATGCATTATCGTCGCTCGGCAGGATCATGCAGCATCCGTGTACGAATTTTCGGGGGAGAAAGAGATTGTCGGTCATTCGGGGCGCTCCCAAGCCGAAACTCAGTCCATTCGACAAGGCCGCCTATGGCCTAGGCAGCACCGCAGAAGCGATCGTGTACACGACCACGGCGAGCTTTCTCCTCATCTTCTACAACCAAGTGCGCGGGATTGAGGCGGGCCATGTCGGGACAGCGCTGGCCATCGGGATGATCGTCAATGCGGTTTTCGATCCGTTGGTAGGATCGTGGTCGGATCGTGTGCGAACCAGAATCGGCAGGCGCCACCCGTTCCTGTTTGCTTCAATCCTGCCCGGCGCAATCTGTTTCTATTGCCTGTTCAATCCGCCGGATGCCCTGACAGGGATTTGGCAACTGGTCTGGCTCACCTGCTTCAACGTCCTGCTTTTGCAATGCATGTCGCTCTATCACACACCGCATATGGCGCTGGGAGGCGAGCTTTCGGACGACTATCTGGGGCGCTCCAGCATCATGGCGTACAACACGTTCTTCCTTTGGGTGGGCGACACGCTGGGGTGGGTTCTCTCCTTTGCATGGTTTTTCCGAACCACGGATGAGTTCAGCAACGGCGCGCTCGATTCTTCGCGATACGACGAATTCGGGATCAGTTTTGCAGCGCTGATCATACTGTTCTGTACGATCTCCGCAGTTTCGACCAAGAAATTCATTCCCTCTCTGCCTCAGGCTGCGCCCGATACCCCGAAATTCGGACCGCTCGAATTCTTCCGCGACTTCATCAAGGCATGTTCGAACAGAAACTATGCCGTCCTCCTTATCGGGATGTTTTTCCTTTCGCTCATGACCGGGGTGCGAGCCGGTTTGTGGTTCTATTCCGCGAGTTTCTTTTGGGAAATAAACAACACTCAAATCAGCTTCTTCGCCATCGGAAGTTTTTTTGGCTACCTGTTCGGCGTTTTCGCTGTCACGCGTCTGCACGACCGGTTTGACAAGAGGTGGACCGGGATGTTCGCGGTGCTCCTCTATTGCATCGGACCCGCTTTGCCCCTCGCGCTGGGTTACCTGGGGATCCTGACAGCTGAGACGCCCGGTCTTCTTTACATCCTGATCGCCTTCTCCGTGCTTCAGCACGCGCCGTACAGCATCATGACAACGACGGTGTATTCGGCCCTTGCGGATATCGCCGACGAGAACGAGGTCAAATACGGCCTGCGGCAGGAAGGTATTCTCTACGCGGCCCGCACGCTGTTCGCACGCGTCGACCAGGCTATTGGTACTGCGCTCGCCGGTTGGATTCTGACCATTATCGCCTTCCCCGACAATGCGCGCGTCGGCGAAGTGGCCGAACCCGTCCTCATGGCCCTTGCCGGAGCTTTCGTTCTCTCGACGATCCCCGGCCTCGTCGCAGCGGTCTTCTACGGTATGCTGCGCGTCACGCGTGAGAGCTACGACACGACGCGCGAAACTCTCGATGCGCGGCGCGTCGCCGAAGCCGACGAAGACGCTCTCGCCGCGAAGCCGGCCTAAAAACCGACGCTTTCGACCAGACGCCCCGCGCCCCCGAGCAGAAATTCTTGGTCGGATTGGAGGAAGAAGAAGCTCGCCCCTTGGTCGCGCCAGATCGGGACGTCACCTGCTTTGGCAAGAAACATGCCGACCGGCTTGTCTGCAGCCGACGCCGCCTTGCAGATCGCTTCGACCGCTTCGACGACGTGGCGATCGTCCGCACCGTCGGCTTCGAGCGATACCGTAAGATCGGCCCGACCCACGAAAATTCCATCGAGGCCTGGTGCGGCGCAAATTCCATCGAGTTCGCCCAGCGCTTCCGCATCCTCGATCTGCGCAATGACGAGTGGGTCATCCGACGACGCCCGGTGCGCGCCCATTCCGAGGGTTGTATATCTAGCCGCGCGAGTACTCCCGGCGAAACCGCGTCCGCCCGGAACGTACCGACATGCCTTGACTGCAGCCTGCGCCTCGTTGGCGCTGCGAACATGGGGGATGACCACGCCAAGGGCGCCACCATCGAGCGCTTGAAGGATCGCGGCAGGATCATTGGCGGCTGGCCGCACAAGTACCGGCATGTCGCCTGCGCGACCTGCAAGTATGCAGGCATCGAGCGCTTCCCGCCCGAAAGGGGCATGCTCCGCATCGAGAATCAGCGCGTCGAGCTTGGAAAGTGCCAAGACCTCGACCACGTGCGGATGTGGGGTCTTCACCCAGCTTGCGAGGATCGGCTCGCACCCGCGCAGCCTGGAGGCGAAGCTTGACCAGCGCTCCCCGGTCATGGCCCCGCCCTCCTTGCCACCCGCAGATCGTCGATATCGCCCTTATCCTCGTGCTTAGCCCGCATTGTCTTGATCATGCCTCGGTCTCCTCGGCCATAAGAGTCTCTGATAACCATCTGCAAAGCAGGCTCGTCAGGATTTTGGGCTGCTCCATCGGCAGCATGTGGCCCGCTCCGGCGATGATGTGGAGTTCGGCATCGGCAATACGCGCAGCGAAACTTTCATGTGCAGCAGGAGGGCACAAGCGGTCTTCCTCGCCGCATGCGACGAATACCGGGACGTCAAGCCGCTCAAGTACGTGATCGTAACTGGGCCGTGTCCGCAAGGCCTCGCTCTGAGCGACAAAGACGGCCGGCCCGAGCTTCTCTGCCATCGCAAGGATGATCGAGCGCAACCGGGCATCGTGTCGATTGGCCGCGCCAAGATAGTTCGGCATCAGCTCATCCTCCACGAGATCGGACAGGCTTCCGGAAATGATACGCCGCTGTTGGCCAGGTCGCTGCGCAGCTCTTTCTGGTGCGTCGGCAAATGGATTGGTGTCGATGAGCCCAAGGCCGTAAATGCGCCTCGGTTCCATATCCGCCATCGCAAGAGCGACGATCCCACCCATCGAGAAACCAATAGGAATGAGCGGGCCGGGGAAGTGTTCGAGACAGTGTCGGGCCATCTTATCGATGGTGTCCCCCGGCGGGACCGGCGCAGCGATCGTGGCCCCGGCACATTCTAGTGCGATCTTGCCCCATATGCGTTCATCACACATGTTCCCCGGAAGCAGTAGGATGGTCGGGCTGGTCTGTACCTCGCCGCTTCGCACATCGGGCAGCACCGCGGTCATTGGCGGTAGATCTGCGTCAGGATGCCGATCTCGTCGAAAAGCATCCATTCCTCAACCACCTTGCCATCGTCGGAAAGACGAAGGTGGCTAATCCCCAGCATGAAGACCGGCTTGCCGGACGGGCACTCGCCGAGAAAGCCCCCGGGAGCGCTCGTCCCTTCGTAAACCCAGCGCACCGCCACAATTACGCCATCGCTTTCCTCGCTGTGACAGACGTTTTCGACGCGCAGCACGCCGTCAGGTATCGCTGTCTGAAGGTGGATGAGAAGGCTACCGATATTACGCAGACCTTGTGCGACGCGCCCTCCCCCGGCATGCACGACGGCGCTTGGATCATAGTCGCGCTCCAGCCAGTCGAAACGCTTCAGGTTCCATAGATCGTGGAACAGGTGTTGCGCCCATCCTTCGATGGTCCCGGCTTCGATCTCGAGCTTTTGGCGCGGAGCCTGTCCTTGGAGGCGAGTCTCCGGCGCGACCATCTGGACTTCGGCCTGATCACTCTCGGCGAGTTTCCGCGCGACCTCGTGTCTATCGAAACCCAGCTGTCGAACTTGCGCGCCGGCATCGCGCACCAGCCATTCCGTATGGATGCGGTTGTCCTTGCTGATGCAGTCGGCTGCAAAGCGTATCGATGATCGTCTGTTGGTGGCCGGTCCCATCGCGGTACGCCCGACATTAGTCGATTGGCTATGCCCGAGATGCGATGTGTAGAATCCGGCCTTCTCGTTGCCGCTCCATGCGACGTTGAGATGATGGATTTCGCCGTCGGGGAATGCGTTCAGGGTCGTGATCGTACCGGCGATCACCTCCTCGACCGATCGCGTGACCCCGTATGATGAGTAGATCGTGCAGCTTGCATCGTAGGTGTCGTAAATGCTGCCGACAGCCCGGTTCATCCAGATTTCGTCAGTGATGCGCACGATGTAATCGACGATGTCAGTGAAACGATCCTCGAACCCGGACAACGGCTGCGTCCTTTCCCCCTTCGCCTGCATCATCTCAGCGTTGTCGCGGCGTCGCACCTTGATGGTCGCTGGCCGCTCGGGAAGGGTAAATGGCAGTGGCATGCTTCGCCTCCTAGCTGGTGACCGTGAAGTAGGGTTCGCCCACTTCGAGTTTCAGCGTTGCCGCGGTCACGCTATCCAGTCCTCCGGCGCCATCGCTTCGACCAAAGGCAACCCGGAAATCGCTTCCGGTCTTGGCAGCAGCCAGGACCTTTCGATCGCCGTCGTCCGGCGCTCCTACAAACGTTTCGTGTCTGATTTCGCGGATGGTGCGAACGGCGTCGATGTCGACTGTCAGCGTTGGACCGCCATCAAAGATGTCGACATACTCGCCTGATCGAAAGCCTTCCTCGATGAGCATGCGCAAGGCAGGCCGCCCGTCATCATGCGGCTTGTCGAGGGCATCTCGCGCGGCTTTTGGCAATAGCGAAACGTAGAGCGGGTAGCGTGGCCCGAGGTCAGCGATGAACTGATTGCCGGATAGTGCACCCGTTCGATCCGCCTCGCTGAAATCCATGTCGTAAAAATGCCGGCCGATCGCGTCCCAGACCGGAGATCTTCCGTGCGGATCCTGAAAGCCGCGCAGTTCTGCAATTACCTTCTGACCAAACCAGTCGCGATGCGCCGCAATGAATATGTAGCGCGCACGTGCCGCAAGCTGGCCAAGCGCCATTCCCCGGCATTGCGGATCGACGAACAGCCCCCCAACCTCGCACTCGCCATCGAAGTCGTTCACCAGGTTGAGCAGGGTTTGCGACTTTCGCCGTCCGACGGCGGTCGATACGGCAGCCTGCCGGGTCAGGCGGTAACTATAAAATGGCCATTCCACGCCGATCCTAGGAAAGATGCAGGACGTTGCCACGATACGGTCCTGATGCTCGACCATGAGAAGGATACCCGCACCTTCCGCGCGGGCCGCCGGCGAGCCGATCGCCTGCTCGCTCGCTTCGAGCTTGGCAGCTAGCTTTGCCCGATCGGGCGGCAGGTTTGTAAGACCGTCTCCACCTACCTCGGCAAGCCTCAGGAAGTCGTCGAGATCACTGGCGCGTGCGACCCGGACAAACGGCATTGCCAGCGTCGCATTGTCCCGAATTGATTGCGCTATGACGTTGCCTGACATGATGACGTGTTGCCAAATTTTGCATCCGCATGCAACAAACAGTGTGTATGATCATCGACGCTCATCACCATCTCTGGGACCTTTCGAAGGTAAATTACCCATGGTTGAATGCGAGAGGTGTCGAACGGTTTTTCGGCGATCCTACGCCGATACAGCGCGACTATGACGTCGCCGATTTTCGCAAAGATTGGGCGGGACTGCCCATTGCGGGAAGTGTTCACATACAAGTGGGAGCCGCACCCGAACAGTCGGTTCGTGAAACGTGCTGGCTCAACTCTCGCGCCCTGGAGACTGGGTTTCCGAGCGCAATCGTTGCTTATGTCGATCTGTCTTCCGACATAGCGATGGGCGTTGTGGATGAACATGTCGCGGCCAGCGCGCGCATGCGCGGGATCAGGCATATCGTTAGCCGGCATCCCTCGGAAGATAACCCCGGTGAAGGACCCGCGCTCCTGGATAACCCGATTTTTCGCGAGAACCTCAAACAACTCGGCGCTCGTGGGCTATCCTTCGACCTTCAATGCACCCCGCCTCACCTGCATCGTGCAGCAGAGTTGTCCGCGGCAATTCCTGCTTTGCCGGTTGCATTGTGTCACGCCGGATCGCCTTGGTCGCAGGACGTCGAGGGATTGGCGGGATGGCGATCTGGGCTCGAAGCCTTGGCGCAAGTTCCGTCGGTTACCTGCAAACTGTCAGGGCTCGGCATGTTCGATCGCCAGTGGAGCCTAAAGAGCCTCCGTGCGGTCGCAGAGACGGTCATGGATGTCTTCGGGAGCCAGAGGGTGATGTGGGGTTCGAACTTCCCTGTCGATCGACTTTATCACGGCTATTCCGACATGTTTTCGGCACTCCGGACGATCATCCCCACCAAGATGCACCGGGACGTCTTCTTCAATACCGCGCACAAGTTCTACCGGCTACGATTGGGTACCGAGGCGCGCTGACGCGCCTTCCATAAGCGCTCCGGCGAAATTTCGGGCTTCGGGCGGGCAGGTGGGATCCGCGATGCGCGCCAGCACCATTTCCACCGCTGCCTCGCTCATGCGGCGGACAGGCTGGCGAACGGTGGTCAGCTGGTAGCTACCCCAGGCCGCTGGCGCGACGCCGTCGAAACCAACGATGGAAAGAGCGTCCGGGACCGCGATAGCCCGCTCCCGAGCTTCGTCCAGCGCCCCGATCGCCATCAGATCGTTCGCGCAGATCACCGCATCCAGCGTTCCCTCGGTTTCATCAATCAATCGGACGAAGCCTGTCCTGCCGCTCGTATAATCGAAGCCTCCCGAAGTCACGGTCGCCTCGAGCGAGTAACCCGCCAGCGTTTCGATCGCTCCGCGAACTCTTTCACGGCTCACGTAAGAGTCGTCCGGTCCTGCCAAAATTCCGAAAGTCCTGTGCCCCGCAGCAACCAGCCGATCGACCAGCAACTTTTCGCCGCCGAATGAATCGCAGCTCACGCTGGAAACCGGTTCATCGCCAGGGCTGCGATTATACAGCACCACCGGCACCTTATGCTTTGCAAAATCGGAAAGCTGCTCGGCTGAAAGCTGTGCTGCGACAACTGCGCCGTCGACACGATAGCGCCAGACCTGCTCGAGGATTTCACCAACTTCCCCTTCCGCGCGCAATGCGAAAAGGAGTACACGCGATCCCCGATCGGACAATCGCTGGGTTATCTCGGCCAGAACTTCGGGGTAGTACAGGTTCGTCAGGCTCGAAATGATGACTGCGACCAGCCCGGTGCGCTTGGTCATCAGCCCAGAGGCCATCGCATTCGGGAAATATCCCAGGTCGTGTGCCGCCTTCAGCACCTTGTCCTTTGTCTTCTGCGAAATGCTCGATCCCGGACGAAAGCAGCGTGAGACGGCGGATTGTGACACGCCCGCCCTTTTGGCAACGTCATAGGATGTCGGGCGGGGGGTGGTTTCCGACGAAGAGGATGCGCCAGCTTTTATCATCATCAGGCCTGTTTGGCGCGATAGGGAACGGAAGAGAACGGAATTGCGACGGAAGACGCGCGTTTCTGCCGTCCGGCGGCAGAGGCGACCGCGCAGCCGCTGCCAAGCTCAGCCACCGCCTTTTTGAACGGCATCCATTCTCTCCAGCACATCGAGGCCCTGCATCGCGAGGAAATGAAGCAGGTCGATGAATATCCAGTTCTCTGCGATTTTACCTCCCTTAACCCGGTACAAATCGACCACTCGCATGTCGGCAGGTCCCGCACCGGCAGGCATGCCCATATAGCCGCCCGCATTGGCGACCGTTAGGTTTGGCCAACCGAAAAACCCGCCGAAACTTCCCTCGGCGAGTTTGGCGATATGGCCGTTAAAACGATAGCCTTTCGTTAGCGCGTTCGCGAAGGGCGTGGAATGCTGCTTTAGATATCGCTCTATCGTGTAAGTCGCTCCGATGCCCGCAGGCCCCCACCACAGCATGTCTTCATGCCACGTGCGCCGGAGATGGCTGGCAGCGTCAGGACTTTTTGCGCGGGCCTCCGGCGCCATATCGGCCAGCATGTCATCAATGGCTGCGAGCGTCGCATTGCTGACCGCGGTATCCTGCGCCTGGAAACAGAGCCCGTCGTGCGTGCGAGGCCCCGGTTGAACCAGGGTTATTCCGGTTTCGGGCGGAAAGGGGTTCTGGCCCGCCTGCATCATGAGATGTGGGATATCACAGAAATGCGCAGTTTCTGCGATCTGCCCTTCCATGACGCGGTGGAACTCACAATAGCGCAGCATGGCGATCCGGCGAGTTGGACGTATGCCAAGCCACGGCTCGTCGAACAGACCCATGAGATGGCCCATTTCGATCACCCACAATGACTCGCGGTCATTGATCGCGTTGAAGCCTGCGATGAATATGTCCCGACGCCGTTGAAGTGGTCGAAGCGCGTGTTTCAGCGGCTTCCAGAAAATATCCGCAACCGCAGCGGCTCCCCGCCGCTCATCAAACGGATGCATGCCACGCCACAGCCAGTCGGATGCGACATAGGGCGTGAGAGCATCGCGCGCCCCTTCAGGCCGAGCCGCATCGAGCGTATCTGAGAGTTCACGCACAACGGCTTTTGCCTGCTGCAAACTTGACGAAGTTTCCAAATTCATTGCTCGACGCCTGTTTTCGAGCGCGTCAGAACATTCATTGCATCTGCAGTCAAACCATAACTTTTCCGTAGGCACCTGAAATGAGCGGCCAAGGCGACACGTTGGCTGGACCCGCGTCTTTCGATCGCTCCATCGCCACCGTAGAGTTCGCTATATCGTGCAGCGAGGATCGCATAGAAACCGAATTGGTCAACTAGCGCGGTCACCAAGGATCGATATCGGCACGGCGACAGTATGCGAGATATCAAAAGCTGGAGCCGGTACTGGTACGTTGCTTTGGAAGGCTCAAGGAACCTCAAATGTCCGCCAGGCCCCCCATTCCCGCCATGCGCGTCGCGATCCGGCAGTCCTATTCTTTGCGATCAGTCGATGATCAGCGCATCGGTCGAACCTGGGCCGAAAGCGGAATGTCCGGTTTTGGGGCCAATGTTCGCAAGACAGCCCTAAGGCTGCGTAGCTCGGTCACCGCACCGATCGAGTCAGTCTTTCCGTACCCAACGAAGTCGTTCGTATAGCAGTCGGGTCTCAAGCAGGTTTGAGATACGCAGTCCAACCTCGATCAAGTCGAAAGGCTTGGCTACGAAGTCTTTCGCTCCGAGCGCCAGTGCCTTGCGCTTGGCTTGAAGCGTCGTGTCCGCTGTCAGCACCAGAACTGGCCGGTACTCTTCGGCTGAGTCATGACGGGAGAAGGCTTCCAGCAGCTGGAAACCATCGACCTCGGGCATCATAAGATCGAGCAGAACCAGATCGGGTTGAAGATCAATGTAGCTGGCTAGCGCCTCCCGCGAATCCGACAGGCAATGGACATCGGTATAGCCTTCTCGCTGCAACATGTTGCGAAGCAGCAGAACGTTCGCTTCTTCATCGTCGATGGCAAGAATCCGCCTCGATAGGAGCTCCTGTGTTTCAATCAGTTGCGAGGGCATCAGCCGTTTCTTTCTTGGGAGTGGCAGGCGGCGGTTTCGAGCCCGTCGGCTTCGGATTCGGGTGATGACAACACGGTGAACCAGAACCGTGATCCCTGCTCGACCGGGAAAAACCCGATCCGGCCTCCCATCGATTCGATGAGGCTCTTAGAGAGCGCGAGGCCGAGGCCCGTGCCTTCGGTCCTTTCCTGCTTTTGCTTCCCGAGCCGGTCGAAGGCCGTGAACAGGCGAGGCACCATGGACTCTTGAATGCCCGGCCCGTCATCCTCGACGAAAACAGTCACGCTGTCCGGCCGTGTTTGGACGCCCAGGCGGACATAGCTCCCACCGCGATTGTACTTCGCAGCATTACCTATGAGATTGAGCATGACCTGCATCGTGCGCCTGTGGTCTGCGAGGACCATAATGGGCTCTTCGGGCAGGTCGTTCTCGAATATCAGTCCAGCATTCTTCACGATCGGTTCTGCAAGATCATGCACCTCAGACAGCAATTGCGTGATATCGAGCTTCTCCATTTCGAGATCGGTAGTGCCAGCCTCGATACTGGAAATGTCCAGCAGATCGTTTATCAGCGAAAGAAGGTGTCGACCGGCCTTGGTGATCTGTTCGATTGCGGCACGATGCGGTTCCGCGAACGTGTCCTCATCGATCTCGAGCAACTGTCCAAAGCCGAGGATAGCGTTGAGCGGCGTGCGCAATTCGTGGCTGGTCCGTGAGAGAAACTCGCTCTTGGCGAGACTTGCAGCAATCGCTTCCTCGCGGGCCGAGCGGAGCGCTTCCTCGCTGCGACGGCGTTCGGTCATGTCGCGGGTAACTTTGGCAAAGCCCTGCAATTTGCCTTCTTCATCGCGCAAGGCGGTGATGACGACGTTGGCCCAGAAGCGCGTGCCGTCCTTGCGCAACCGCCATCCTTCATCCTCGGCAGCCCCTTGCTCGCGGGCGCGCTCCAGCATTTCGCCAGGCAGGTAGTCGTGGGTTTCCTCGGGATAGAACCGGCTGAAGTGCTGGCCCAGTATCTCTTCCGCCTGCCAACCCTTGATCCGTTCGGCACCAAGGTTCCAGCTGGTGACAATGCCATCCGGGTCGAGCGTGAAAATCCCGTAATCGCGCACCTGCTCGATCACGAGACGAAAGCGCTCTTCGCTTGCGCGCAGGTCGTCTTCGCGCTTTCGCAGCAACGCGCTTGCTCCGACCAGCCGCTGAGTCAGGCGGCCGATTTCGTCGGCTTCGTCGGGCGGTTCGGTAAGCAATTCGCCGCGCGCGAGACGGTCGGCGTTGTCTTCCAGCTTGCTGACGCGCCGCACGATTCCAGTCGAAAACAGGTAAACCGCGGCAAGGCTACCCAGCAGGCCGACTAGCGCGCTGACTGCCGTTAGTGTGAGGAACCTGGTCCGAACATCGTCGACAAGCGCGCGCCGTCGGTCCAGCACCAGGGCTTCCTGCTCCTGTATCTGGTCGATAACCCGGCGAACGGTATCGAGCGCCAGCTTGTTGGCAACGAGTGCGCGCTCCACCTCTTGCGGCGTAAGAGTAGGCGAGTTCTGCGCATCATCCACCGCCAGCCTGAGATTGTCGCGCTTTTCGCTCACCGCATCGTCCAGTTGGTCGAAGTAACCGCGGACGACCTCGTCCTGAACCGCGATATCGAGCCGTTGCATCGTAGCGGGAATGCTCTCTTCCGCAGCGCGGTACTGTTCGAGAAAACGATCCTCGCGGGTCAATAAATATCCGCGCACCCCGCCTGCCGCTTCGGCAAGCAATGCGTGGACCTGGTAAATGTCACGCTGGATGGCGAAGGCGCGGCGAACATCGTCCTCGGCACGTGCCTCCGCATTGCTTGCGAGATAGAGCGAAACGAGCGAGCCCAGCAGGATCGTGAGCGGAAGTGCGACTACGATCAGCCCTTTGAAAGCGAGCGGGCGGTCGGTCCAGAACCGCGTGAGCGGCTTGTGCGAATCCTCTGCCAAAGCGTCAGTCCCGCGCCGATCTAATCTGGACCGCAAAGACGGCAGCCTGCGTCCGATCCGCAACGCCCAGCTTGCCGATCAGGCGTTCGACATGGACCTTGACCGTAGCTGGGCTGATTTCCAGCCTCCGGGCGATTGCCTTGTTGGTCAGTCCTTCCGCGACCAGTTCGACCACCTCCTGTTCGCGCTCGGTCAGGATTTTCGACAGATCATCCACCGGCGAGGCATTGGCACCGGCTTTCATCGCTGCGCTGACCAGTTCCAGAGGCAACGCAGATTGGCCGACCATCACCTGTTCTATGGCCCGCCTAAGATCGCCGATGGCAGTATCCTTGAGCACATAGCCGGCCGCGCCCGCCGAAAGTGCTTCGCGGACATAGCCTGGCATGTCGTGAAGCGTCAGCATGATGATGCGGGTAGGCAGGCCAAGTGCCACGATGCGTCGGGTCGCCTCGAGGCCGTCGATCCCATCGCCCAAACGCACATCCATGAGCACAACATCCGGAACGAGGTCGCGCGTCAGTTTGAGAGCTTCCTCGCCGGTTTCTGCGAGTGCCACGACCTCGATCCCGGCGCCTGTAAGGACCGCCTTCAGGCCCTCGCGGGCTAGCTGGTGATCGTCGACGATGATAATGCGGGGCGACGACATCCTCAGTCCTCCGGCGGCAGGCGCGCTTCGACGACCACGCCTCCATCCGTTCCAGCGCGCCAGACAAATGTACCGCCGATCGCCGCCATTCGCTCCTTCATCACTTCGATACCGACATTATCACCGAAATACGATGCGGCCTTGCGCGTTTCCTCCGATGGACCGCATCCGCCATCGGAAATACGCAGGAATCGTGTACCGTCTGCCCTGCAGAACTGTGCCTCGATCCGCACCCGACACGGGCCGCCTGCATGCTTGTAGATATTGGAGACAGTCTCCTGCGCGACCCTGTACAGCGCGGTCTCGACCAGAGGGGACAGTCGGCTGTCGCCTGCCTCAAACAGTGCCGTCACGTCGTAGTCCTGTGATTCCAGTCCGTCTGCCAGAGCGCGGAGCGCTGGGATGAGGCCCAAATCGTCGAGAAGCGTGGGCCGAAGCCCGGCAATCACTCGCCGCAGTTCGGAGACGAGACCACGGGCAACCTCGGCGGGGCTTATGCGGTCAGTCTCGCTTTCCTCTTGTTCCCTCGATGCCTCTGCACCTTCGAGCAGGCGAACCAGAGCTGTCGCGGTCTGCGCCACCCCGTCATGCAATTCGTGGCTGACGCGCCGACGTTCCTCCTCTTGCGCGGTGAACACCTTCTCGAGCAGCATCTCGAGGCTTTTCTCACGCTCTTGCAGAGTGTCGAGCAACGCGCCTTTCTCGTGTTCGCGCCGCATACGGTCGATGGTGATTCCCAACAAATCGAGCAGCATCGCGACCGCTTCGCGATCCTCCGCATCAGAGATTGCATCGAGCGTTTCGACGCCATCTATCATGATGGTGGCGACAATCTCGTTCTCTTTTCCCGGCGCGCGGATCGCGATGCCTGACTTTACGTCTGTCGCTCCGATAGTCGCATCGCGCGAGCCAACGAAGAAGGCCAGACGGTCCGCGGTGCCTTGCAGGATGGCTTCGAGGGTGTCCAATTCGGCCCGCGCCAGCTCACTGCCCGAAATCGACAAAAGCCGCAGCCGCGCAGCCCGCGCCTCCGCCGCGCGATAAAGTTCGCGCAGCTCGGCAATTGTTTTCGTGTCGGTCGGAAGGACGGGCAGAGCTTCGTGCATCGTATCCATTCTACGGCCTTCGCAGGAAAACGCATAGGCCGGACGGCCTACGCCGGAAGGCAAGCCAATCGGCGGATGCCGGCCATCCCGACAGATCATAAATAGACATCACGAGCCGCGAGAGGGCTCCACATTCGAAATTAATGCCGGGGCCAACTTGCTTCGGTCCATAACAGGAGAATACCAATGAACCGCACAAAGTTCGGATCAATCGGCCTCGCAGCGGCCGCTACCGCAGCCGTATTCTCAGCACCCCTTTCGGCACAAAATGTTGGCGCACCGATCACGACCGAAGAAGTCGAAGCCGCACAGAAAGAATGGGGTGAAGGCATCGTAAAGATCAGCGCTGCTCACTCCGCTGGCAAGGACTACAAGAGTGTCGCCCGCGAGCATCTCGACACGCTTTATAACTACGATAACGGCATGGTCCTGTTCAAGCCGACGCTGGCCGCCGAAGACCAGTTCCGCGGCACTTATGACGAAGCGCTCAGCTACTTCGTCAAGGGCATGCGTGCCGAAGACGGCGGTTTTGCTATCAAGGGCTGGACCGATGTCCGCTTCGAAAACGAAGGCATCTACACCGATGACAATAATGCGATGGCGATGGGCAACTATTACTTTACCGGACCCGATGGCGGCGTGACCAAGGTCGAATACACCTTCGGCTACGTTCGCGGCCCGGACGGAGAACTTAAGATCAACACGCACCACAGCTCGATGCCGTTCCAGCCCGACACAACGGTCGCAGCCAACACTCAGTAGCCTCTCCTTAGCATCCCCCTCCCGGATGCTGACCCCCGAGCGGGCGGCACCCCCAACGGTGTCGCCCGCTTTCTGATGCTTCTTTTTCGCCTCTAGAAAACGAGTTTCCCCGATGCTCAATACAAAGACTGTAATTGTTGCCGCCTTCGCTGCCCTTACCTTGTCTTCCCCCGCTGTGGCCCAGGACCGCGCCGGTTCTATCCAGGTCAAGGGTTTCGTTAAAGGCGTGCCTCCTGACGGTGAAATCTCCGAGGTGGAAACCGACGGGATCGGACTGCCGGCCGGATCGGACACGCGCGCTACCGACTCCGTCATTCCCAAATCCGTGATCGAATACTTCCTGACTGACAATTTCTCGATCGAAACTTGTTGCTGCGATTCGCCTCACGACGTGGGCAGAGCAGGGGCATTCGCGGGTGCCGAGCTGATCGATAATGCGATCATCCTTCCTGCAACTCTTACCGCGAAATACCATTTCGATATGGGCAGTGGGATCAAACCCTATGTTGGTGCCGGGCCTGCGTATATCTTCATCTTGAGCGAAGATGTGGGACTTGATGCAGCGTCACTCGGAGCGACAGATGTCGACCTGTCCGATGAACTAGGGGTCGCGCTGCAAGCTGGCGTAGACGTTCAAATCAATTAACGAGGCCTTGGACTTTCGATCGACGCCAAGCGGTACTTTGCTGGCACGACTGCCACTTTCCGCGCGGGTGATACGGTTGCTCTGCAGACTGAACACGACCTCGATCCATGGG